>JAISWK010000019.1 GCA_031270805.1 Gracilibacteraceae bacterium | reverse complement strand
AACCAAGCCGCTGTAACCCGCATGAACATTCCTCTCGGGGGGTGGCGGGAACAGCGGCTAGGTTCCTGCACAAGTTCGACTAACCATTCGGCGAGGCCGAATGGAGTCTCCTATGCCGCTGGCGCCGAACTGCCATCCGCCCCTACGATGTCCTGGGTTGCGCGCCCCTACGATACTTGGGTTCCCGGATATATCCGGGGGTTGCTGGCGAAGCCCGCCTTAGTGTGGTTAGAAGTTTTACTGGAAATACGGCTTAAAACAATTCCCCTCCCTTTGGAGGGGTGCCGCGAAGCGGCGGGGTGGTTCCCCTTCAAAGGAAAGAGTGAATAGGAAAGAGTAAAGAGTGGCCTACGATGCGCGGTATCGGTCAATTGCGGGCGTATATCGGGACACGGAACCCAGGATATCGCAGGAAAAACAGGACATCGTAGGGGCGCACAACCCAGGACATCGTAGGGGCGGATGGCAATCCGCCCGTTGGTTTTCGGGACGATTGCCATCGTCCCCTACTCTCCCAATTGTGAATTGTGCATTGTGCATTGTGCATTGTGCATTGTATAGAACCGTTGCCAAACCGTCGGCCGTTGTGGTATAATGAAAAAGAAGCGGGCGCCGCCCGCGCCGCCGCGCTATGGTCTGCGGCGGGAACAAAGGGACAGCGCTGAAAGGAATGTATGGATATATGCTGGAGGAAAGAACGGAGGCGGGTTCACTGCGGGCCGGCCATGCCGGGGTGGATGTGCGTTTATACGGCTGGGTACAGTCGCGCCGTGACCACGGCGGCGTTATTTTCGTCGATCTGAGAGATCGCTCCGGACTGGCGCAGGTGGTTTTTAACCCCGACATGGGTGCGGCGGATTTTGCCGGCGCGGAAAAACTGCGCTCCGAATATGTGGTGGCCGTCGCGGGCCGCGTGCGCATCCGCCCGGAGGGTTCGGAAAACCCGAAAATGGCGACGGGCGCGGTGGAAGTCGTCGCTGCGGAGCTGACGATTCTGAACCGGGCCAAGACCCCGCCCTTTTACATTGAGGACGGCGTGGCGACAGACGAAAGTCTCCGCCTCAAATACCGCTACCTGGATTTGCGCCGCCCGGAAATGCAGAACACGTTCCGTCTGCGCCACCGGATCACGCAGATTATGCGCCGTTACTTGGACGAGGCGGGGTTTTGGGAGATCGAAACGCCCATCCTGGGCAAATCCACGCCGGAAGGCGCGCGCGACTACCTCGTCCCCAGCCGGATCAACGAGGGTTCTTTTTATGCCTTGCCGCAGTCGCCGCAGCTGTTCAAACAATTGCTCATGGTCTCCGGGATGGAAAAATACTACCAAATAGCGCGCTGTTTCCGGGACGAGGACTTGCGCGCCGACCGCCAGCCGGAGTTCACGCAGTTGGACTTGGAGATGTCTTTTGCCGACGCGGAAGACGTCTTGCGCGTGGCGGAGGAAATCCTCGCCCGGGTTTTAAGCGGCGTGACCGGAAAAAGTTTCCCCGCCCCGCTGCCCCGCCTGACTTACCGGGAAGCGTTTGAGCGCTATGGCACGGACAAGCCGGACACCCGCTTCGGCCTGGAACTGGTTGATATAGCCGACATAGCCCGCGGCTGCGCTTTTAAGGTTTTTGCCGACGCGGTGGCGAAAGGCGGCATGGTCAAAGGTATCTGCGCCAAAGGGTTCGCCGACATGCCGCGGCGGGAACTGGACGACCTGGGCGCCTTCGCGGGCCGCTGCGGGGCGAAGGGACTCGCGTATATCGTCATTACGCCGGACGAGCTGAAATCCCCGCTGACCAAGTTTTTTAGCGCGGCGGAAATGCAGTCCCTGATCAAGCGCCTCGGGGGCGAAGCCGGGGATATCCTCTTTTTCTGCGCCGACCGACCCGAGATCGTCTGCCGGACGCTCGGCGAGCTGCGGCTCGAATTGGCCCGCCGCCGCCACCTCATTCCGGAAGACCGCTTGTCTTGTCTGTGGGTGACGGAATTCCCGCTCCTGGAATACGACGAGGAGGAAAAACGCTTTGTCGCCGTCCATCACCCGTTCACGGCTCCGCTGGATGAGGACGTGCCCCTGCTGGCAAGCGACCCGGCCGCGGTGCGCTCCAAAGCCTATGACCTTGTCCTGAATGGCACGGAGCTCGGCGGCGGCAGCATCAGAGTTCACGATGGCGCGGTACAGCGGCGCATCTTCGATCTGCTGGGTTTTACGCCGGAGCAGGCGCAGGAAAATTTTGACTTCCTGCTCGAAGCTTTCGCTTACGGCGCGCCGCCGCACGGGGGACTGGCTCTGGGCCTGGATCGTCTTGTGATGATTCTGGCCGGGCGGAACAGCATTCGTGACGTTATCGCTTTTCCCAAAACCCAGAGTGCGAACTGCCTCATGACCCAGGCGCCGGGAGCGGTGACGGACGCGCAGCTCCGGGATTTGCATATTCGCGTCCTCGATAGGGGTTAGTGCAGGCCACCCCTTTCACCGTAATTATATTGTAGCATTGTAGGAGGACATAATGACATCGACAATGGTCAGGACTTTTACCGAGGACAACTGGCAGCATGAGGTTTTGGACGCCGCTTTGCCGGTGCTGGTGGATTTTTGGGCGCCCTGGTGCAACCCCTGCCGCATGGTGGCGCCGGTGGTGGAAGCGGTGGCGGCAGCCAACGCCGACCGGGTTATCGTCGGCAAACTGAATGTGGACGACGCCGGCCGGATCGTCGAAACCTACGGTGTACAGGGTATCCCGGCCCTGGTGCTTTTTCGGAACGGGAAAGAGGCGGAGAGATTGATCGGCGGCCAAAACACCAGGGCCGATCTGCAGGCCCTGGTTGATCGTCATTCTTAAACACAGGATAGCAGAGTGACGGCCTGGGTCTTTTGCGCCGCGGCCAAAGCGGCGGCCGGCGGGTGGGAATTGGGCGCCCTGCGTCTGGGGGACGGCCATATCCCGCTCTATCGCCGTTTTTTCTTCACTGCCGGGCCGGATAACGCTCAGCTGACCGCCTTCCGCGCCTTCAGTCAGGACGCTTATGTTCTGGCTCATGGCGGGAGGGACTGGGAGGCCTGGCTCCTGGCGCAGAGCGCGGCGCACTTGGCTTGGGTCAATACGCGGGAACTGGCGCTGGCGGCCTTTCCGACCGCCGGTAAATACGACTTGGCCGATCTGACCTTTTTTTTGCCCTTGCCTGCTCCCCGGGGCGGGACGGGGCCTTGGCCTACGGTCAGACTCACCTGGGAACTTTTTGCAAAAATTAAAACCAAGGCCCTGGATTTTGATCTGAGCATATTGGAGCAGGCCGCCGCCGTCTGGGCCGACACGCCGGCCGGCGCGCTGTGCCGCTTTGCGGCCCGGGAGGTGCGCCGCCTGGCCCCGGAGCGCCCGATCCTTGTCGAGCCGCCGTTCGCCCCGGAGGATGAAGGCTTGTTTGCTGAGCGGACGCCGGAGCGCCTGAACCTGCCGCCGCAATGGGTCGACGACTGTTTTGCCCCCGCCGGACTGCTGGCCCGGCATATGGACGGGTTCGAGGAACGGGCGGAACAGCGCCTTATGGCGCGCGCCGTCACGCGGGGTTTTAGCGAGCGGAAAAATATTGTCGCCGAAGCGGGGACGGGCACGGGCAAATCAGCGGCCTACTTGCTGCCGGCGGTCTGGTGGGCGCGGAGTAAGGAGCGGTGCGTGGTGGTGGCCACGCACACGATAACCCTGCAGGAGCAGCTTTGCCGCAAAGACCTGCCTTTTTTGGCGACGGCCCTGCCCTTTCCCTTCCGCTTCCGCCTGCTCAAGGGACGGAACAATTACTGCTGCCGGTTGCGGCTCCGCAATGAACCGCCGCCGGACGCGCCGCGGGCGGAGCGTCTGGCCCGCCTCTGCCTGCTGATCTGGGCGCGCGAGACCCAGACCGGCGATCTGAGCGAATTGCCCCAGACCGAGTTGGGGCCGGTCTGGAAAAAATACAATTGCGAGGGCCATTTCTGCCAACCCCGCCACTGCGGCGAAAACAGCAGGTGTTACATGCTCCGGGCCCGGCGGGCGGCCGAGAAAGCCGATCTGATCGTGGTCAATCATTCCCTGCTCCTGGCCGATCTCAATACGGAGAACTCCGTCCTGCCGGAACACGCTGATCTGATCGTCGACGAAGCGCACAATTTCTACGCCGAAGCCGTGCGCAGCCTCGGCTTCTCTTTCATGGCCGACTCTCTGCGCCGGCTGCTGGACCTAATCGGGGGGAAGGCGCGCTACAGCCTCCTGGGTTATTACCATCGCCTGGCCGCCGAACTGGTGCAGTTGGCCACGAAGATCGACTGGCTGGATTTTGCCCGGCAGGCGGAAACATTACCGGAATTGTGCCGGGCGGCGGAACAGGCGGGCGAGGATCTCTTTCGCCTGACGGAATCCCTGCTGGAGCAGAGCAACCCGCTCCGTCTGCTGCCGGAAAAAATGGGCCTGACCGCTTTTGAGGCTTTCGGCGTGGAAACAGAAAACCTGGTCGGCGCCCTCGGCCGGCTGAGCGCCGTTCTGTCGCGCCTGTTCGATCTGCTCGAACAGGAGAAAGACAACCGCCAATTGGCAGAATTGCGCGATCTGCTCATTCGCTGCGATGGTGAGACGCATACGGCTCAGGCCGGCTTGAGTAGTCTGCTGGCTCCGGCGGAAAACTGGGTGCCTTTTTTGGAGCGTTCCTATACCGCGACCCTGCGCAACGCCCCGATCGACGTCGGCGATATTCTGCGCGAGGGGATTTTTCAAAAAAACACGTGCAATATCCTCACTTCCGCCACCCTGAGCGTGGGAGGCAGCTTCACCTATTTCGCCGGCAATATCGGTCTGGACGAATACATACCGTTGCGGCTCGCTTCGCCGTTTAATTACCGGGAACAGCTGCTTTTCTGCCTGGTGGACGACCTGCCCCTCTACGGCGGCACGGAAGAAAATCTGGCCGGGGAGACCGGGCGCTACTTGAGCCGGGTGGCCGAACTGGCCGGCGGACGCACGATGGTGCTTTTTACATCTTATCGTTTTCTCCGCCTCGTCGCTCAGGCTATGCGGGAAACGGAGAGCGGTCTGCGTGTGCTGGCGCAGGGGCAGGATGGGACGCGGGAAAGCCTTTTGACGGAGTTCAAAGGGCGGGAAAAAAGCGTTTTGCTCGGTACTGGCAGTTTTTGGGAAGGCGTGGATCTGATCGGCGACAGCCTGACCTGCCTCGTGATGGTCAAATTACCGTTTCTCGTGCCGAATCAGCCGCTCGTTGAGGCGCGGGCGCAAAAATTGGAGGCCCAGGGCCGCGACCCGTTTTACGATCTGATGTTGCCGGAGGCCGTTATTCGCTTCAAACAGGGTTTCGGCCGCCTGATCCGCTCCACGGAAGACCACGGGGTTTTTCTCCTCCTCGACGACCGCGTGCATCGCAAAAGCTACGGCCGCCTCTTTCTCCGCTCGCTGCCGATCACCTCATATAAAAAAGGCAGCCGGGACGGGGTACTCCGGGCGATTGCCGAGCGCTTGGGGCGGTGACTTCCTCTTTCCTCATAGCGCGTACAGGGTGTAAACAGCCAGACCGGCTATAATCAGCGCCATCCCGAGCAAATGTTTCCCGCTCGTTTTTTCCTTCAGCGCCAGGCAGCCGAGGATCTGAATAAAAATATAGCCGGTTGAGTCCAGCAGCACACCGGTTGAGAGGGCAATATGTCTGTACAAAAGAACGGAACAGAAGGTAGCGCCGGCAAAAACCGCGTAACCGACCACGGTGTACTTGTTGATGAAAGCCTTTATCCCGGCGTAGCGCTTATTGGCCGCCAGTTTTAATACTACCTGCACGCAGGAGGAGACAAAGACCACCGCGACGAACAAGCCCATGTAGACCCAGTTATTCATGCGCATCTCCGATACAGGCGATGCCGGCAAGCACGAGGGCGATCGCCGCCAGTTTGGCCGGATTCAGGCTTTCGGCAAAAAAGAGGCAACCCCAGACGACGCCCCAGATAACCGTAACGCCCTTGTTGGCAAAAGCCACGGTCAAGGGAAACATGCGCAAAATAATCTGCCACAGCAGGGCGCAGACCAGCAAAATCAAGAGAACCAAGGCATATTTGACGTTAAAGCCGACGGAAAAAAGCTCCTCGCCGGCAGCGGATTTGGCAAAGATCCCCGAACACGAATACAAGAGGAAATAAGCGTGCAGCAGAATATATCCGCCGGAAACGCCCCGGGCCGGTTTGGGAACCAAAGAATCGTTCCCGATGGGCAGAGGTTTTTTTTCTGACGCGGCAATCCCTCCTCTTTCAGGCGGCGGTGTCTTTTCTACGCTTGCCGCCTATGATAACATGCGCCCGCCCCTCTGTCAAAGACTCCGGTCAAATGACCCTCCCAACTGTGAACTGAATTATACAAACGGACGCCAAAAATATTTTCCAAATTGTTGTCTGGACAACAGTCGGCCAATGCGGAATGTGAGAAAATATTATCAGGATAATAATTCCACTGCATAAAGTCCTTTTACTTTAATCATAAATCCCATAATATACCATATACGCTGCGATCAGTGCCGACAAGAGTACTTTGATAACAGCCGTGCTTTGCGCATATGCCGAGCTACGCCTTTGGCGTTCCCTGTTGTTGGATATATTTTCCATGCTTGGCTGTTGGATATATTTTTTCAGATACGGTCGCTGAGAAAGCGTTTGATACATGGCTTTACCCAATGCCGGCTTTGGCAAAGGGTTGAGGTTTTTCCCTCATCCGATAGATCTCTTAGGACTTTATGCGGCGGCCTTCTGGAGGTGACGCCGTTTTCGTGGTTAGTGGTTTGTGGTTAGTGGTTTGTGGTTAGGGGCGGTGTATTCTGGGAAAGCCCCTATCACTACAAGCACGAGCGCCGCGGAGCGGAGAAAGCGAGCGGGACTTGCAACTATGGAAAGGAGCTATAAAATGGCGGAAATAATGGACCTGGCTATCCTGAACGGCAAAGTCGTCATTCCGGACGACGGCGTCTACCCCCTTAACGTCTATGTAAAGGACGGAAAAATCAAGACCTTGAGCGCGGAGGTTCTGCCGGCGCGCGAGACGGTGGACGCGGCGGGAAAATACGTCGCGCCCGGTATTATCGACCCCCATATCCACCTCGGTCTTTTTGCCCCGCTCAAAACGGAGCTGGGCACGGAAACACGGGCGGCCCTGATCAGCGGCACGACCACCCAGGGCGTATTTTTTGGCGGCCCCCAGTCCCACCTGGAAAGTTTCCCCGCTGTACGCGCCGACATCAACGCTCATTCTTTTACCGACATTATCCCTCACCTCGTTATCGGCACGGATCAGCAGCTGGCGGAACTGACCCGGTACGCCCGGGAGTTTGAGGTCGCCTCGTTCAAGATTTACATGAACGGCATCCCCGGCCTGATCCCGAATGTCAGCGACGGCTTCATCATGGACGTGCTGGCCGAGATGAAAAAGACCGGCAAACCGTGTATTCTCTGTTCGCATACGGAAAACGCCTCCCTGGTCGCCCGCGCCGTCCGGCTGCTCCGGGAAACGAAGGGGGAGCAGATCACCGTAGCGGACTGGACTCTCACCCATCCGGAAATCGTGGAGACGGAAGCGGTGGATCGCCTGGCCCACCTGGCGGCGGAAGCCCGCTGTCCGGTCTATATCGTTCACCTGACAGCGGCGGCCTCAGTCCGGCGCCTGAAGGAACTGCGCCTCGGTAACCCCTATGTCAGCGTCGAAACGACCAGCCCCTATCTCAGCATCCGCCACACTGACTCCCTCGGCGGGGCGATCAAAATGGAACCGCCCTTCCGCACCCAGCAGGACCTGGACGGTTTGTGGCAGGGTATAGCCGAAGGGGTGATCGACACGATTGGCACCGACAATGTGACAATGACCATAGCGGAAAAAAATATGAATGCCGCCAATGTTTGGGAGGTTCTGCCCGGCTACGCGGCTTCGGAACACCACTTGAGCGTGGCCCTGGACGAAGGCGTCCACCAACGGCGGCTGCCGCTGGAAAGGGTGCTGGCCTGTATGACGAAGAACCCGGCCCGGAAATTCGGCCTCTATCCGCGCAAGGGCAGCCTTCTCCCCGGCAGCGACGCCGATATCGTCCTGATTGACCTGGAGCGGGAAAAGAAGGTAACGGCCGCCGCCACCCATACCCGCTCGGACTTCTCCATCTACGAGGGCCGGGTATTCAAAGGCTGGGGCGTAATGACCATCAAGGGCGGCCGGATCGTGGCCAAAGACGGCGCGCTTGTGGACGAACAGCCCCGGGGCGTTTGCCTGCGCCGCTAATAATATTGGAAAGGAGCTGAATAAATTTTGAGCAAAGAATTTGCTATTCAAGGCATAAAGAACCGGCACGCGGGGGAGAAAATCTGCTACACCACCTGCCTGCAGAACGGGTGCTGGGACGCGGCCTGTATTCTGAAAGTGCATGTCAAAGGCGACAAGATCACGGCCATCGATCCGGACGATTCGATCAACCATACCTACGGGCGCGAGGACGCGGTCGTCGGGGAGGAAAAAATCAAACAGGGCCTGATCCAGATGCGCCCCTGCGTTATGGGCCACTCCTGGAAAGGCGACCTCTACGCCGAGGATCGCATCCTTTACCCGCTGAAGCGCATCGGCGCCAGGGGAGGCGGGCAAGGGCGCTTCGAGCGCATTTCCTGGGATGAGGCCATCGACACTATCGCCGCCCGGATCGGGGAGACATTGGCCAAATACCCGGATGCCAGTATCCTCCACACCCACCACTCATTTTTCGAGATCAGCGGTTTTCCGCTCACCCCCTATACCGGCGGCGGTATCGCCGGCTGGAGCGACCAGTCCACCTCGGGCCACACGGCCGCGGAAAAATTCTTCCTTGGTTATAATATGGTCCCGACCGCAATTTTCGGGACGGAGGATCGATTCCCGGGTTTTGAGGCCCCGGACCTGCTGAACTCAAAACTGATCGTGCTATGGGCCTGGGATCCCCTGGTCGGCTGGCACGGCGCCGTGCCGTACTACCTGAAGCTGGCCCGGGAAAAAGGTATTCCGATTATCGTCATCGACCCGCGTTACACCCTGAGCGCCGAAGTCCTGGCCGATCAGTACATCCCGATCCGCCCGGGCACGGACATCGCCATGATGCTCGCCGTCGCCCAGGTCCTCTATGAAAAGGAGCTGTGGGACAAAGAATTCGTGGCGGAAAATGTTGACCCGGACGGTTTTGCCAAGTTCCGCGCCTATGTGGAGGGCCGGGAGGACGGGGTGGCGAAAACGCCGGAATGGGCGGAGAGTATCTGCGCCGTGCCGGCCGAAACCATCCGCGCCTTTGCCGAACTCTACGGCCGCAGCGCTCCCGTTCACCTGCAATTCCATTACTCGGGGGCCAAACGGCACCTCGGCGACTATGCCGCCGCCGCTTCAATGATCCTGCAGTCCATGACCGGCAATATCGTCGGGCCCGGCGGCTGCGAGTCCGGCTCGATCCTTGGCACGCCGCGCCATTTTCCCCTGCCGGCCGCCGACTTCCAGAAAGCCCCTATGGAGTATTTTCCCAAACCGAGCTTCTGCACGCACAAATTCGCGGAGGCCGTACTCCTGCGCGAGAAGTTTGACCGCGGGGATATCTCCGAAAAAGACTTCCGCAACGCGGTCGGCTGCCGACCGGACGCGCCGCTGCCGAATATCCGCATCGTCGTCCTGGAAAACAACCAGTTGAACAACCACCAGCAAATAAACAAGCGGCTGGAAGCGATCCGGAAAGTGGACTTCGTTTTTGGCTTTCAATGGCATCTGAACCACCTCTCGACTCAGCACATGGACATTGTCCTCCCCGCGCCCCTGCACATGTTTGAAACGACGGACACCTTCCTCAACGGCCAACAGCGCTTTGTCTCCGGCCCGTGCGCCATGCGCAATTACTTCGTCTACTGCCGCAAGATGGTACCGGGGCCGGGCGAAGTCCGGGCGAAGGACTGGTTTTGGACGCAGGTCGCCAAGCGGCTCGGCGTGGGGGAAAAATTCAATCCGCGCCTGGTGGACGTGGGGCCGGAGCAATGGGACGATGAAGTGGAAAAAATTTACAAAGAAGGCTACGAGACCTGGGCCGCCGACGCCGGGGGCCGATTAGCCGCCGCGGGCATCAAGCCGCTCCCCTGGGAGGAATTTTTACGCCAACCCGTCGTCCGCGCCCCGATCGACGAACCGTTCTACCCGTTCAAAAACTGGCTGGAACGCGGGGAAAAACCCTGGGCTACGCCGTCCGGCAAGATTGAGTTTTCCTCCAAATACCTGGAGCAGACGGATTTGCGGGATACGGAGTACGGCGGGCAAATGGACCCCATGCCGGTCTGGCAGCCGTCCTATATGAGCGAACCCGCCTATGACAGCCCCTTCAGCCCGCGAGCGGCCAAGTATCCGCTCTCCCTCGTCACGCCGGTGACGCCGTACCGCTGTCTTTCCTGTCACGACCAGAACAAAACCATGCGGGATGAAGTTTACCGGCACCGCGTCTGGATTAATACGGCGGACGCGAAAAAACGCGGCATTAGCGACAACGATCAAGTTCTGGTCTACAACGAATTCGGCCAGATCGTCATGCCGGCCCATGTCACGTCAAAAACCATGCCCGGCGCCGCTTGTATTCATTTCGGCGCCTGGTACACGCCGAACGCGGTCACAACGGAAACTATGCCGTATGGGATCGATATTAACGGAGCTTGCAACCTGTTGATCGGGGACAATCACCTGCCCCACACGGTCAACGCGCTCTTGACGGCCGGCCTGGTCGAGATTAAGCGATTTGGAGGTGCGATGAAATGACTCAGTACGCTTTTTACTTTGACCAAAGCCGCTGCTACGGCTGTCAGGCCTGCAGCGTCGCCTGCAAGGACTGGAACCTGCTGGAGCCTGGTCCGGAAAAATGGATGACGGTCTATGACTGGGAAACCGGCGCTTTCCCCGATTTGCGCCTGCGCTTTTTGGCCTTTGGCTGCGCTCACTGCCAGAAACCGCTTTGCGCCAGGGCCTGCGCTAACGGGGCGATTTTCAAAGAGGAAAAGTATGGCGCCGTCCTCGTTGACCCGGAAAAATGCCAGGGCGACCGCCGCTGTCTGACGGCCTGCCCTTATGGCTCGCCCAAATTCGCCTCCGCCCGGCCCGGCGCCAAAATGTCCAAATGTTCGATGTGCGTTGACCGCCTGGAGGAAGGGCAACTCCCCACCTGCGTCTCCTCCTGCCCGCTCCGGGCCTTCGACTTCGGAACCTTGAGCGAAATGGAGGCCAGGTACGGAACCCTGCGGCGGCTGGAGGGAATGCCCGACCCCGCTCTGACCCGGCCGGCCTTTATCGTCCGGGAAGCCAGTCCCAAGCAAGCGCTCCTGCCCTATGACGGCGCGAAAGCCCTGAGCCTGATGCAGCGCTGCGGCGAGTACGATGTTTTCGCCGACAATGAGGACGTCCTGAATGTCGAGGCGGTGCGCAAGACCGCGCTGGTCATGAAACACGCGAGCAGCGAAGCGCTCATGGACGCGACGCGCAATGATCTCGGCTGATTTTTTTTCAAAAGGAAAGTGATGTTACGATGAATGATTCCCAACAGACGAACCGTTACCAAAACTACCTCCTGGTGACTTTTGTCGTCATGCTGACGGCTACGACGATTGCCCTCCACCAGTTCAAGGTTCCTACCATCATGGGGGAAATCGCCGCCAATCTGCGGATGACGGAGGCGACCGCCCCCTGGCTGATGTCCATCTTCACTTTTGTCGGCATTTTTATCGCCCTGCCCACCGGCAGTTGGGTGCAGAAATTCGGCCCCAAGGCGATGCTGATCGCGGCCGCCGCCTTTGCCGCCGCCGGCTCTCTGCTGGGTTCCCTCGCCGCCACGGGCGGCGTGATGCTGGTCTCCCGCGGCATTGAGGGCGTGGGTTTCATCTTTGCCACGGTCTGCGGGCCGCTGGCCATCAGCCGGTTTGTCGAACCGGCCAAAATGGGTTCCGCCATGGGCATTTGGGCGATCTGGGTGCCCGTCGGCCAGATATTGGCTTTCAACCTGACGCCCGCGCTCTTCGGCTCGATGGGCTGGCACAGCGCCTGGTTCATTTACATGGCGGCCTCCGTCGTCATGGCCATCGCCATCCTCTTTTTGCTGGACAATAAAAAAGGCAATTTGCCCGCGGCCGGCACAGGCGGCGCCACAGTCAAGTTTACGGAAGTGTTCGCGAAGAAAAACTTCATCCTGCTTTGCCTGACCTTCGCCACCTTTAACATTGTCTTCATGGGCACGATCTCTTTTGTGCCGACCTTCCTGGAAAGCAGCGGTCTGCTCAACAAGTCGGCGGCGGCCTTTGTAACGACGCTGCCCATGTTCATCTGCATGATTTCCTCGCCGATATTCGGCAGTGTTTCCGACAAAATCCAATCGCGCAAGAAGCCGCTCCTTTTGGCCATGCTCGTCCTGGGGCCGTCCTGCGCCATGATGTTCATCCCCAATTTACCCGTAGTTTACGCGGGCGCCGCCATCTTTGGCGCCATCGGCATGGGTGTCCCGGCGATGGTGCTGAGTTCCGTCGGCGAGGCGGTGGAAGTGCCGGAACTGGCCGGCCCGGGCATGGGCCTGATGATGGTTCTGCAAAACGTCGGCATGTTCCTCGGCACGAGTACCTTCATGCCCCTCTACGGCCTTTTGGGCGGCAGCTACACGGCCGCAGGCCTCGTCCTGATTCCGGTCGCCGTCCTCGGTCTGGTTTTTGTGTTAATGGCGAAAATAAAATAATTCCCCTCCTTTGGAGGGGTGCCCCGAAGCCGCGGGGTGGTTCCCCTTCAAAGGAGGAAAGAGTGAATAGGAAAGAGTAAAGAGTGAGACGAGAACTCTCTTTCCTCTTTACTCTCCTCTCTTTCCTAATCCCTAATCCCTAATCCCTAATCCCTAATCCCTAATCCCTAATCCCTAATCCCTAATCCCTAATCCCTAATCCCTAATCCCTAATCCCTAATCCCTAATCCCTAATC
>JAISWK010000018.1 GCA_031270805.1 Gracilibacteraceae bacterium | reverse complement strand
CAAGCTGGCGTAGAGGCCGCTTTTTCTATTTTCGTATCTGATGAATGACACCTGCTCCAACCTCCTATGGTGTAATATTTTACACCATAATTATAACAGAAGTTGAGTAGGAATGCAAGCCCTAAACCAAGAAAAAATGGGGGATTCAACACATAACTGGAGGGCGTGTGGTGCAAAATGCGGCGGGAATTACGGATAAATAACCATCGCGCAAGCGATTTCGTTCTTCACAGTTCACAGTTGGGGAGGGATGAGGGATGAGTTTGAGAGGCCTATGCTATTGCAGACAGATTTGATTGAAAAATCCTTGACAGATCAGAGAAATGCACTAAAATAAGTACATAATAAAGCACAGAAAGGAGTACAATAAATGATAGCATTGAAAATGGTTGATATTGATATGCGGAACGACTTCAAAAAGGTGAGTGATCTTGTCAATTCTGGCGAAAAGGTTTTGATTGCCCGTCCTCACAACGAGAACCTTGTTGTTTTGAGTGAAAAGGAATTCAACAAACTTGAAAAAGCCCTACAGAATGCGGAATATCTTGATAAAATTGACAGGTCGCTACAGCAGTTAGCTGAGGGCCGTGTTGTAGTCAAGACAATGAAAGAGCTTGAGAACATGGAAACCTGAACCGTTGAACCGCTTAATTTTTTCCCCGCGGGCGCCCTCGTCGCTTTGCATGTCGGATTTGGGCGTGGTATAATTCGGAATAGACGGAAAAACTTTTGCCGATCGTTTTATTCTGTTTTTTTCACCGAAAAAGGGGCGCTTGCGATGACGGAGACAAACTTACACAGGGCGTTGCCGGCGGATTTTTGCCCGATTGAAAGTCTGGAGCGTTTCCAGGCATACGGCTGTGTGCGCCGCTATCAGAAAGGAAGTTTTATTGCCTGGCCAGGAGAACACAGCCATCAAATCATATATGTTTTATCCGGGCGACTGGTGGTCGGCAGACTCCTGGCCGCCGGGGAGGAACATTTGATTTACCACGCCGGCCGTCACTGTATCGTGGGCCGCATGTTCGATGTCCGGGATGACGACAGTTATTTTGTCCGGGCGCTCGAAGACAGTCGCTGCTGTTTTTTCAGCCGCGAACAACTGACGGAGATTTTTCAGCAGGATATGGAAATGGCTTTCGACATCATCAAAAATTACTATTCCAAAGTGTCCTATTACATGAACCAGCTGACAGAAATCCGGATATACCCGCCGCCGCAGCGTCTGATCCGTATGCTGCGGGACCTGTTCCGGGAAAAAGGCTGCCTGGAGGACGGCGCTGTTTTGCCCATACAGCTCACCCAGCAGGATATTACGGCCATCACGGGCATCCACTATGTGTCGGTGAGCCGTATTTTGAAAAACTTAAAAGAGGCCGGCATTTTGACGAAGACCCGGAGCCGCCTGGTTCTCCATGACGCCGCCCGCTTGAATTCTCTCGCCCTCTCGGAAAAATAAGCGTAAAATTCATAATTTTTAGTTCAGGCTAAAAATCCATCGCCGGCCGCCGCCTATAATTACAGTAATATGATTATAAGGAGGTTGACCGATGAGTGACAACGAAAAGAAAATCAGCCGCCGGGCGTTCCTGCGCGCCGGCACGGCGGCGGCGGCGCTGGGGGTGATCGGCGCGGCGCAGATGCCCGGACAGGCGGCGGCGGCAGCGACGGAAAACATGACTTTTCAGGCTTCGCCCACCGGGCAATGGTCGAAATTGCATCCCCGGCATGATTACGGCAGCGCGCTCGTGCGTTTTGTCGAAAACGACGACCGCTGGCTGGGTACGAGCGAATTGTTATCCCCGCCGCAGAACACCAGCGAAGCCGATATGGGCTTCAACCAGGCAAACCGCGGCCTGCTGGGGGAACTGCCCCAAAAAGGCGTCCGCAACTTCATTCCCAAGCATCCGTTCGGCGGCGCGATTTCCTTTGCCCGCACGCTGATCGCCCCGGAGACAGTCGTGGACGGCGAACCTTCCCCGGAAAAATTTTCCATACCGGATCCCGAGCAGATGTCTCAGCATATCAAGGACGCCGCTTATTTTCTGCGAGCGGACGAGGTAGGCATCGGCAAAATGCCGCCCTACGCCTATTACTCTCACAAGGTGAAGCAGGGAGCGGACTGGACGAAGCCGCTGGAAGAAAATATCTATGAATTCACGGAACGCCTGCCCTATGTCATCGTCGTCATGGTCGATCAGCATCTGGAAACCATGCTGGCCTCCACGGGCTACGACGGAATCAGCGGCTCGCAGTCCATGCGCAGCTACCACGCCACGGGCAATATCGCCGTGATCCTGGCCAAGTATATCCGCACGCTCGGCTACCGGGCCAGAGCGCATCACTCCGCCAATTACGGCGCTCCGCTCCCGCCTTTGATGATCGCCGCCGGGCTGGGCGAACTGAGCCGCACCGGGGACTGCGTCATCCACCCGCGCCTCGGCTTCCGTCATAAGCTGGCCGCGGTCACGACGGATCTGCCGCTGGCCCCGGATAAACCCATTGATTTCGGTTTGATTGATTTTTGCCGCGTCTGCAAAAAATGCGCGGACAATTGCCCGAATCAGTCGATCAGTTTTGACCGCGAACCCGTGGAGTATAACGGCTACCTGCGCTGGAACAGCGATTTCAAAAAATGTACAATCTTCCGCACGACCAACGAAGAAGGCTCGTCCTGCGGCCGCTGCATGAAGGTCTGCCCCTGGAACTCCAAGGAGGATTCCTGGTTCCATAAGGCCGGCACCTGGATCGGCAGCCGGGGTGAAGCCTCGGCCAACCTGCTCAAGTCGATCGACGACATGTTCGGTTACGGCACGGAAGAAATCCCCAAGTACAAATGGTGGCTGGAATGGCCGGACAACTACAAGGTTGAGTCGGCGGCGACCGCCAGCGGCGGTTCGATCTATAATAAATAAAACGCGGAGGTGTTTCCTGATGAGTAGCGCATTGATTTTTGCCGCCGGCATCTTGTTTCTGGCCGGCGTGCTGGGGCTCAAAAGCCGGGCCAACAGCGGCGCCCTGTGGAGAAAAATCGTGAATTGGCTGCTTTACGCGCTCTGGTTCGGCATAACGATGATGGGCGTCTCTTTTATCTATATCAATGCCTCGGTCGGGCATGTCAAAGCCACGAGTACGGCGGTCTTCGTTTTCCTGGGCGCTTCCGTCGTGCTGGCTCTAATCCTGGCGCGGGTGCTGGGCTTTCTCTCCGGGAAAAAACCGGTCGGCGCGGGAACCGACTGAGCAGGCGCGGGACGGCCCGCAGCAGTGAGGTAGTTGCAGTTGAGAGTGAAAAAAGCCTTGGTTTGGCTCGCGGTTTTCGCGGCGCTGGCGGCGGCGCAGATTTACGCCCGGCAGACTCATGTGATGGATGCGGCGGTCGTGGCGGAGTATTACGCTGTCCTGGCGCCGGAGGCCGCGGAGTTTGAGCCGTTGAACGATCACGTCGCCCTGGCCCGCGGCGCGGACGGGGCGGCGCTGGGTTATGTCGGCGTCAAAGCCGATATCGGTTACGGCGGGCCGTTGCTCACCGGCGTTCTGCTTGACGCGGGCGGCGGGATCCGGGAGCTGAAAGTGCTGGAGCATAAGGAAACCCCGTCTTACCTGGCCAAAATCGAGCAAGCCGGCTATTTTAAGCAGTACGGGCAAAAAACTGCCACGGACGCTCTGACGCTGGGCTATGACCTGGACGCGGTTTCCGGCGCGACGCTCTCCTGCCGCGCCATAGCCGCCGCCACGCGGGACGTCGCTCATACGGCGGCGGAACGCGGCCTGGGCGCTCAGGTCGCCAAAGCGGCTGTTCCCCTGGTGTTTGGCTTCCGGGAAGCGGCGGCGACTTTGCTTTTTCTGCTGGCGGCCCTTACGGTTTTTTGGAAAAAAATGGCTAAGTTTCGTCTACCCTTGCTCGCGGCCGGCATCGTCGTCCTCGGTTTTTGGCTGAACCGCGCTTTTTCCATGGGGCATATTTCCGCGGCGCTGCTCGGTTATTTTCCGCCGCCGGGGGAAAATCTTCTCTGGTATATCGTGGTCGGCGGCGCGCCGGCGCTCGCTCTTTTTTCTGGCAAAAACCTGTATTGCGCTTATCTTTGCCCGTTTTGCGGCTTGCAGGAACTGACGCACCGCCTGAGTCGCCTGGGGCTCACGGCCCCGCGCCTCGGCCAAATCGTCCGCTGGGGTAAAAAGCTGATCCTGTTCGCTGTTTTGCTCATCGCTTTTTTGGCCCTGAATCCTTCCGCCTCCAACTTTGATCCCTTCGGCACGATCTTCGGCTGGAATGGCTCCGGCGCGGCCTGGTACCTCCTGTTCGCCGCGCTCGTCGTCAGCTTTTTCTTTTACCGTTTCTGGTGCCGGGCCTTCTGCCCCGTGGGCACTTTCCTGGATTTGCTCGCCGGCTTCCGGCGGGAGGCGGCGCGTGTGCTGCGCCGCCGGCCCCCCGCCTCTCCCGCCGCGGCGGCCCAAAAGCCGGCCGCGCCCGCCGCCGGGCCCTGGGGCAGGACGGACATCGCTTTCGCCGCCGCTTACCTGCTGACGCTGGCCCTGGTCATCCGCGTCGTGCTGGAACTGTGAGGCGCTGTACCAACGGGCGCGCAATGCGCGCCCCTACAACAGCCGAGCTGTACCAACGGGCGCGCAATGCGCGCCCCTACGATACCTTGGACTAAATGGGGACGGGTCTATACAATGCACAATGCACAATTCACAATTGGGAGAGCGTAGGGGACGATGGCAATCGTCCCGAAAACGCCGGATCGGGCGGATTGCCATCCGCCCCTACGATGTCCTGGGTTGTGCGCCCCTACTCTTTCCTATTTTTCCTGCGATATCCTGGGTTCCGTGTCCCGATATACGTCCGCAATTGACCGATACCGCGCATCGTAGGCCACTCTTTACTCTTTCCTCATCACTCTTTCCTAAAAAAAAATATGGCGCCGGGCGCGGTTATATGCTATACTGTTCAGGGAAAAACATGCCGGAGCGAAAGATTTTGCTGAACGGAAAGATGGAAATGCCTAAATATTACGGCTTCGGATACCGCCGGCCGGCGGGCCGCAAATAAGCGCATGGCCGAACATTCCGCGCCGCACGGCTTAAAAGCTGTCGTCACAGCCCTGTGCGCCAATTTGCTCATCGCGGTCGGCAAAATCGTTGTTTTCATTTTTACGGCCTCGGCGGCCATGCTGGCGGAAGCGATCCACTCCCTTGCGGACTGCGCCGATCAGGCTTTGCTCCTGTACGGAAACAGGCGGTCCCGCCGGCGGCCGGATCGTCTGCATCCCTTCGGCTACGGCCGCGAACAGTATTTTTACGCTTTCATTGTCTCCCTGGTGCTTTTTTTTGTCGGCGGCTGTTTTGCCATCAATGAGGCCGTGCAAAAAATAAGGCAGCCACACCTGATCGAAGGCTCCGTCTGGCTGCCGGCCGGCATACTGATCTTCGCCCTGGTTCTCGAAACATATTCTCTTTTCGTCGCTCTGCGGGAAAGCCGGGCGGTCAAGGGGAAAAAAAGCTACGCCCGCTTCGTGCTGGACGCGAAAAACCCCGAATTGATCGTCTGTCTGATGGAGGACGCCGCCGCCGTGCTGGGTCTTATTATCGCCCTGATCAGCGTTCTGGCCGCTTACTTGACGGGTAATCCCCTCTTTGACGCCATCGGCTCCGGCCTGATCGGACTCATCCTCATTTTTGTCGCCCTTGTCCTGGGGGTGCAGATGAAATCTTTGCTGATCGGAGAGAGCGCGGATGAGGAAACTCTGGCCCTCATTGAGCGCGAACTGGTGGGCGGAGGCATCAGAGCGGTCATCCATAACAAAACCGTGCATCTTTCCGCAGACAACCTGCTCGTCGCCGTCAAAGTGGAAACGGAGGAAACCCTCGACGCGGCGGCCGTGGCCGCGGAGATCAATAAGGCCGAAGCCCGGATCCGGGCGGCGCTGCCCCAATTTCGCCTCGCCGTGTACTTGGAGCCGGACACGTACGCGCCGAGGCCCTGATCCCGCGGCAAAAGTTCCCGGAGCAGAAACTCACGAGTACGTATACCATCGCAACGGAGCATGAAAGAATGGCCAAAAACCAAAATCGCGAACTGATTGCCTGTTACTTGGAGCGGGGCGCCCAGCTTGATTATGCGCCTACCGCCGACAAAAACGCCTATACGAATGACCAGCTGTACCGCAGCTTCAAAAATAATCCGTATAAGGCGCTGCTTTACTTTGGCTTTGACGGCGGGGCGGAAAACATGCCGCCGTCGCTGGCCTATATCCACAGCATTGCCCAGCGGTTCATCCTCGCCCTCTCTCAGGACGCCGACATCGAAATCACCCGCCGGGCGGCGCCCCTTTCTGAGGACGACCTGGCGGAAATGCGCCTGCGCGTCCCCTTCGCCCTGGGCGCCGAGCATGTGAATTTTAGCTGGATCGGCGCCTTATGGCAGGGTTTAGCCACCGCCTTCGCCCGGGAGATAGCCGGGGTTCCCAGCATCGCCGAGTTTCTCACGGCCCACCGCCCCGGCATCAAGGTCGTCGGCCGCGTCTTCTTCCATTTAGTGGAAAGCAAGGACGAGGAATACCCCTTCGCTTTTTTGGCTACATATAGCACGGCCGCTGACGAGGAGCAAAAAGCCGCCCATGTGCCGCTGAAAAACGCGCTATTGGAGTACAAGGGGCAAAGCGCGCCGCTGCTCAAGCTGCTGACCGCCGTGAGCCGCGCCGCCGACAAGAGCGAGCTGATATCGGAGCTGACGGAAAGCGGCGAGCTGTTTTTGCCCTTGAAATTCACCGCCGCTGAGGCTTATACCTTCCTAAAAGAAATACCCCTTTACGAAGAATGCGGCATCCTCTGCCGGATTCCCGCCTGGTGGAAGAAAAGAGCCGGCGCCCTGAAGCTCTCGGTCTCCATCGGGGACAGGCCGCCCACCCGGGTCGGCATGGAAGCCCTGCTCAGCTTCGATCCCGCCATCTATTTCGGCGGCGAAAAGCTCAGCAAAGAAGACGTCGCGGCCCTCCTGGCCCAAACGGCGGGATTGTCCTATATCAAGGGCAAATGGGTGGAGGTAGATCACGACAGGCTCCAAGCGGTGCTGACCGCCTACGAGGAAGTGGCCGGCCGGGGCGAAATGACCTTTGCGGAATTTGTCCATATGCAGCTCGGGTTAAGCGGCCGGGGCAAGGCGGCCCCGGACAGCGACATCCTGGAGGTCACCAACGGGGAATGGCTGGCCGGCGTCAGGGACAAGCTGCTCCATCCGGCCAGGCTGGAGGCCCTGCCTCTGGGCGGCGACTTCAAAGCGACCCTGCGGCATTACCAGCAAAAAGGGGCGGATTGGCTCTACCTGATGAAAAACCTGGGCTTCGGCGCCTTGCTCGCCGATGATATGGGACTGGGCAAAACCGTGCAAATCCTCGCCCTGCTGGAATACATGCGCCAAAACGGCGATTTTCGGGCGCTTTTGATCGTCCCCGCCTCGCTGATCGGCAACTGGGAAGGGGAAATAAACCGCTTCGCGCCCAAGCTGCGATATACGGTAGTCCATGCCGGCCACGGGGATTTGGCCGAGGACGGCTGGGAGTTGTGCATCACCACTTACGGCATGGCGCCGCGACTGGAGTTTTTGCAGGCATACCGCTGGGACGCGCTGATATTGGACGAGGCCCAAGCGATAAAAAATCCGGCCACGAAGCAGACCAAGGCCGTGAAGCAGCTGAAAGCCGGCTTTAAGATCGCCTTGACCGGAACGCCCATTGAAAATCGCTTATCTGATTTATGGTCGCTCTTTGACTTTCTGAACGCAGGGTTTCTGGGCACGGCCAAGGAGTTTTCCGCCTTTAGCAAAGGGCAAAAGGATTACGCCAAGCTGCGGGACGCCGTCGCTCCTTTTATCCTCCGCCGATTGAAGACCGACAAAGCGATCATTTCCGACCTGCCCGATAAAATTGAAATCAAGGCTTACGCCGGCCTGACGAAAAAACAGGCCGTCCTGTATCGGGAATTGGTCAGTGGCCTGGCCGGGCAGCTGGAGACAGCCGAGGGCATCGGCCGCAAGGGCCTGGTGCTGGCCGCCATTATGAAATTCAAGCAGATTTGCAATCACCCGGATCAATATTTGGGCGGCGCGGGGTTTGAGGCCGCCCACAGCGGCAAATTTGAAAAGCTGGAGGAGATTTGCGAGACTATCCGGGAAAAACGGGAGCGGGCGCTTATTTTCACGCAGTTCAAGGAGATGACGGAGCCCTTGGCGGAGTTTCTCGGCGGCCTCTGGGGCAAGAAGGGGCTGGTGCTGCATGGCGAGACGCCGGCCAAAAAGCGCACCGAGCTGGTGAAAAAGTTTTGCGGCGCGGAGTATGTGCCCTTTATGGTTCTCTCCCTCAAGGCGGGCGGCGTCGGGCTGAACCTGACCAGCGCCAATCACGTAATCCATTTTGACCGCTGGTGGAATCCCGCCGTGGAAAACCAAGCCACAGACCGGGCTTTCCGCATCGGTCAAACCAAGAACGTACTGGTGCATAAAATGATTACCACTGGCACGATTGAGGAAAAAATCGACCTGATGATTGCAGAAAAGCAAAAGCTGGCGGGTGATATCCTGGCCGACTCCGGCGAAAAGTGGATCACGGAAATGAGCAACGACGAGCTGCTGAATTTATTCCGCCTGGCATAAAATCGCATTTTGGGGGGGTGGCGCGCTTGTGGGGCTATGATTATTACACCAGAAGAGAACCTGTCAATGTGCAGAGAAAACTGAATCAGTTGCGAAAAGAGAACCCTGACATCAGCCCGGTAACGATAGCGGGCAGAAAAATCGCCACAACCTGGTGGGGCATAGCTTGGAACAAAAATCTGGAAAGCTACGCCGATTACGCCAGCCGCATCGGGCGTGGCCGCAGCTATGTCCGGGGGGGAAATGTGCTGGATCTGCAGATCAGCCCCGGCGTCATTACCGCCCAAGTGCAAGGCAGCGACCTGTATCAGGTGATTATCACCGTAAAGCCTCTGCCCAAGGCGAAATGGGACGCCATCGTGGCCAAATGCAGCCGCAAGGTGGCGTCTCTGGAGGAACTGGCGGCGGGGAAATTCCCCCAGGCCCTGGAAGAATTGTTCACCGCCAAAGGCGAGGGGCTGTTTCCCTCGCCGCGGGAGATCAGCTTCGACTGCAGCTGCCCGGACTGGGCGGACATGTGCAAGCATGTGGCAGCGACGCTGTATGGCGTCGGCAACCGGCTTGACACAGACCCCACTTTGTTTTTCCAGCTGCGGGGCGTCGCCTTCGGCGAGTTGCTGAAAAAATCGGTGGACGAAAAGATGGAGAGCATGCTCAAAAACGCGGGGACGAAATCACAAAGGGTATTAGCCGACGCGGACATCAACCAGCTGTTTGGGCTGTATGGGTAAAATCGTCAACAACAAAGCCTTCCCCACCAAAGACTTATTAAAACTGTCTTTGGAATACGACGAGTTCAAAAACGCCTGTGCGGACAATGTCAACTACTTGACGAGCATTGAACTTCTGCCTGTCGGCGATGCGTTAAAAGAACGGATTGAAACGGCAAAAGCCATATTCCGCAAGATTCGCGACGGTATTGGAACGGACGGTTTATATGGTGAAACCGCCGCTGCCAAAATGAACGACGAAATGAGCGATGTTAAGAACGCCTATATTGATCTCTACTTTGGGGAACATAAGAAGCGCAGACTGTCCGCCGCGGAATACAAAGGCAAAGTCGCGCTCATGGATTCGGCGGTATTTGCCAATCTGAAGCGGCTCTCCGCCATAGAGGAAATACTGCCTGTATCGAAGCTGAAAGCGTTAGAGGGAGACCTTGCCGCGTTGAAAATCTGCTACGAAATAACGCCGGAAACGCTAAAAAGTACGCACATCTGCCCGAAATGCGGCTTCACGCTCGGCGGCGGCGACCCGCTTGTCAAGGGCGCGGTCGATAGGATTGAAGAACGCCTCGACATTCTCACTGATGAATGGACGACAACTTTACTCAACACGATAAACGACCCGCTTGTGTTTGAGCAAAAGCAGTATCTGACCGCTGAACAACAAAAAGCGGTTGATGGATTTGTGACGGGCAAAAAACTGCCTGAAAAGATAGACCAGTTCTTCATTACCGCCGTTAAAGCGTTGCTTGAAGGCTTTGACGCGGTGACAGTAAACGGCGCGGAACTAATGGACATACTCATCGCACTTGGCGCTTGCGACGCAGACACATTCAGGCGAAAGATTGACGAGGTTGTCGCCGGATTATCAAAAGGCGCAGCACAACACAAGAACTCACCGGGAGCGAACTCGACAACTTCATCCTGCGACGTTTGGGCAAGACGTGGGACGGAATCACTATTCCGAAAATCAGTGTCGCTGACTTGGATACGTCAGCGTTTCGCACATTCAGGGACAAGGCAATCGCGAGTGAACGTTTGCAGAAGTCTGATTTGGAATTGAGCGACGAGGCTCTGCTTGACAGCCTCTCGCTTATAGAGAATGGCGAGCTTACACGCGCCGCCGTCTTGCTGTTCCACCATAACCCGGAGAAGTATATATTCGGTGCGTTCGTAAAGGTCGGCTACTTTGAGTCAGACGCAGACTTAATATACCAAGATGAGTTTCATGGCTCTCTGATAACGGTGGCTGACGAAATCGTCGGTACGATTTACCGCAAGTATTTCAAGGGAATCATCAGCTATGAGGGGATACTGCGCGTCACGAACTACCCTGTGCCTCGCCCGGCTTTGCGCGAAGCGATTTTCAACGCCATTGTTCATCGCGATTACACATCCGGTGTGCCAATACAGATAAAAATATATCCTGATAGCGTTACGATATATAATGATGGAAGACTGCCGGAAAACTGGACGGTCGCTGATTTGCTCACAAAGCACAGGTCGCGCCCGTATAACCCTAAAATAGCGAGTACGTTTTTCAGGGCAGGTTTTATTGAGATTTGGGGGCGTGGAATCGAACGTATCACAACCGCTTGCAAAGAAGCGGGCAAGCGAGAGCCGTTGTTCGAGGCGAAGCCAAGCGAGATTGCCGTGACTTTCTTCATGGATGGTAAAAGCACGATGACCGACCATGAAGCCGACCATGATACCGTCCATGATACCGTCCATGAAACCAGGCAGGAAAGAAGAATGCGCGAGTTGGTTGAGTATTGCGCCACTGCAAGGAGCCGTGACGAAATGATGGCGTTCTTGGGCATTGCAAATCGAGGGCATTTTCGCAGCGCATACCTTAAACCTCTGCTGCAAACGAGCGAACTCAAAATGACGTTGCCGGACAAACCAAGTAGCCACAATCAAAAATACGTACAGGCATAGGAGATAAAACACATGGAACGGCGCAAACTGACCAAGGCGGACATAGATAAAGTCCGGCACATAGAGGGGTTTCCGATAGCGAAGGATGAGGACATCATCGCGCTGTCCGACGCCCCGTATTATACTGCCTGCCCAAACCCGTTCATCGAGGAGTTCATCCGCGAGAACGGAACGCCCTATGACGAAGCGACCGACGACTACCACCGCGAGCCGTTCGCCGCCGACGTGAGCGAGGGCAAGAACGACCCGATCTACAACGCGCACAGCTACCATACGAAGGTTCCGCACAAAGCGATAATGCGGTACATACTGCATTACACCAAGCCCGGCGACATTGTGTTCGACGGGTTTTGCGGCACGGGTATGACATTATAGGAGCTGAGGTTTGATATGGTCTACGAATACAGCCTGCAAACGCCTAAGCAGGACTTTTACAATATCACCGTGCAGATACATGAAGCAGTCGCGAAATCCGGCGTGGCGGACGGTATCGCTGTAGTCTACTGCCCGCACACGACGGCGGGTATCACAATTAACGAGAACGCCGACCCTGACGTGGTGCATGATTTGCTAATCGGACTTGAAAAAGCGTTCCCCGGCCGCGCCGAGTTCCGTCACGGCGAGGGCAATTCAGCGGCTCACCTGAAAGCGTCGGCGATAGGTTCAAGTGCAACTGTGATTATAAACGGCGGCAAACTCGTTCTCGGAACTTGGCAAGGAATCTACTTCTGCGAGTTCGACCCGCCGAGAATCCGCAAGTTTTATGTGAAAGTACTATGACCGACTACACCCTCATCCGCTCGCGGCGGCGCACGGCGGCAGCTGAAACAGAGTTTGTCGCGCTTTTAGAGGGCAACGCCGCCATCGAATATTTGAACGGCAAAACCGCGACGCTCTCAAAGGGCGACACATTGTTGATAATGATAAAACCGCATGAACGTCACAAGGTCAGCTATACATCAACCGAGCCACCTGTGTGGCTGTGCGTGTTCTATTGAGGGGGAATTGTATGCGCCTGTTTATCGCCATCAATTTCAACGATGAAACCCGCTCGCGTCTGCTCGCCTTGCGAGATGAGCTGCGTGGAAAATCTCTGAGCGGCAACTTTACCGCGCCGGAGAATCTGCATTTGACACTCGTTTTTATTGGGGAAGTCAACCCCAAAAAGGTTGACAAAATAAAAGCAATTATGGATACAGTCACATTCGCGCCGTTTACAGCGACAGTGGAGCGACTCGGCACGTTTTCACGCGGAACGCTCTGGTGGGCGGGTTTGCGTGATGGTAACCCGCTAAAGGATTTACAACGTGAAATCGAGCATAAACTCGCACTATGCGGTTTTGAAATGGATGGGCGCAAATACAGCCCGCATATCACGCTCGGACGCGAAGTTGTAACCGATGCGAAACCGTGGAATATTAAGCCGTTCAGCGAGATGGTCACTACGATTGAGCTGATGAAATCGGAGAGGATTAGTGGGAAGCTGACTTATACTGCGATAGATACAAGGAGAGCGATTATATGACCTTTTGGGATTTCTGCGCCCCGTTTTATAACAGGGCTGAACACAATCGTCCGTCTTGGGACACTTGGGGACGGTAGACTGTGTGAGAAAGCATTGGCAGCAACCCCGGGGTAGCGTTGGGGGGCGCATGGCGCGCCGGTGCCCCCCATTTTGTTGGGGGGGCGCCCATGGCGCGCCCCTACGACTCCCTTTTTCACACAGTCTGACGGTACGATTTTGTCACATTTTTGTCTGACTATATGATACAATATGATTGAACAGAGTGCGGCGGCAGAGGTCTCGAGCGGGGAAGCAATGTGACAAAATCGTACCGTCCCCCAATGTCACCCAACGAATGTCACCCCGGCGTTGTTACACTACAAATTTTATTGCACGAGCAAACCACGGAGGCCGCTCAACGCATGGCCTCCGTGGCCATTTGTAAATAATTGGCTGTCAAAGTCAGGATATTGGGTACAAAAAAGCAACAAGCCTATGGCTTGCCGAACAGCACAGATTTTTCTTCAACAATCTTATCGCGTCTTGCCGTGAGTTGGCTGAGTTGCAACATCTCTTTAGTCAAAGTCAATGGAGATACTTTTGGCAATCGCCTCAACCTGTTCCGGAGTGAAGGCTGTTTTGTCCAAGTCGAACGCGACGTACACCGACAGCGTTTTGCTGTACGCCACTACGCCGAAGTTATAGTCCGATGCGTCATATTCGGGCACATCTCCAGGGCTGCGGTCAAGGTCGTTGTAGACGTCGGTTGTCGCCGCGACAATCGCGGCGTCGTCAATAACGACGTCGTACTTGTCTCTGATTGTGAAATGGTAATGGTTTCCCAGGCTGATCTGGTTATAAATCGCCATCGGGTTCGGCTCGCCGGTTGGGGAGAACGCCTCTTCTGCGTCATAGGTGTTATAGCCCACAGATCCCACCACGTCGCCGCCGGAGACGATGGGGATGTTGGAAAAAGCGCCTGAGACGCCGCCGGGGAAAAGCGATTGCCCGGAGTCGATCGTCGTCCCTGCCGGCAGGGAAACGGTCAGCGAAAATTTTGTGTCAAAGATTGCGGAGCTGTACTCGGTTTTTCCATCCTCATTCGCGGGGAATATGATGGATTGGACATTCTCCGGTACATTGCCGCTTTGGCTGCATCCCGCAAGCAGGCACAGCAGTACGAGCGCGACAGCGGATACCAAACGTACAGTTTTCATTTTAATAGCGACCTCCTTCTGCGATTGTCTTTCCCTTCCCTCGCCGCCCGGCCCTCTCCAATGCCTTTTCCCATGTCCGTTCCGTCTGCTGCCTGAGAAACAGCCGCATGGGTTCCAAATCCTCCGCTTCGTCATACCGGGCCAGGGCGTCGTAATCGGCCCGCTTGTCCTCGTCGTATATGACGACGGGCGGGTGGTCATGGATCATCAGCCAATAGTTGAGCAGCGTCCTCCCGACGCGCCCGTTGCCGTCCGCGAAAGGATGGATATATCAAACCGCGCGTGGAAATACGCCGCCACTGTCAGCGTGTCCTTGTCCTCGTAATCGGCAAGCTCGGCCAGCAGTTCCGTGAGATCGCTTTCTACATCCTCCGGCAGGGAACCGACTTCGGCGATCCCGGTCACGTAGTCGTGTTTCTTGAACTCGCCGGGGCGCTCGCCCTGCTCCACAAAGCTCCGCTCGTCGTAAGTGCCGCTGGTCAGAACGCCTTGGGTCTCCTTGATCAGCGCAATCGTGAGCGGCTCCCGCGTCGCGAGCCGGGGTTTCAGGAACTCGTAGCAGAGGCGCTGGTTGGCAAGCTCAAACAGCGCGCGCGGATCCCCGCTGTAATTCAGCACCCGCCCGTTTTCAAAGATTTCCCGCGTGTCGCTGTAAGTGACCGCCTCGTTTTCGATCCGGCTGGAATTGTAGGCGAATAGGATTCTGAAACTATCAAGGCGGCGGCCCAAGTCCGCTTCCGTCCCCAGGCCGTAACTTTTCCAGAGCCTTACCGCCTCCTCGTATTTGCCCATTGCCGCTCACACCTCCTCTTATTTGCCCATTGCCGCTCACACCCCCGTTTCCATAGCGATTATACCACATTTTGCCCGGCCCGCCCAGGCGAAACTTGACAAACTCAGCGCCCCACAAAACATCATGCACGGGGAACGACCATCGCCCCCTGGGAACGCGGGCATCCTGCCCGCATAGAAGCCCGCTTCATTTTTTGGAAAAATATTTTCCGCAGAGTGAAACTATTTCCCGCTCGCCGGCGAATACATAGACAGCAGCCGAAAAGGAGGATGCGCGGTTGGACGACGAACAGCGCCTAATCCGCAGGGTACAGCGCAGCGGCGACCGCGCCGCCGCCGACGCGCTGGTGCGGATCTATTATGACGAGATATTTGGCTATGTGCGCAAGCAGACGCCAAGCGAGAACGACGCGCTTGATGTGACGCAGGACACGTTCATCGGCGTCCTGCGGACAATCGGGCGCTACGACCCCAAAGCGGCGAGCTTTCGGACCTGGCTGTACAAAGTAGCCTCGAACAAGCTCGTGGATTACTACCGCTCCCGTGCGCGGGTTTCGCTGTCAGAGCCGCTTTTGCTGGATGAAGCGGAGCCGATTGATGAAACAGACTTCACGCGGCGCATACAGGACGGCGATTTTGCCGACAGGGTGTGCGCTTTCGTCGGGACGCTCCCGCCTGACACGCAGAGAATCTTTCGGCTGCACATCTGGGGCGGGCAGACCTTCGCAGGGATTGCCTCCGCCCTGGAAATGCCGGAGGGCAGCGTGAAGTCAAGGTATTACCGCCTGATCAACACGCTGAGAAAGGAGTTTGCCGACTATGGAAGATAGAAGAAACGACAGGCGCCAGGCGCTTTCAAAGGAAAAACGGGAAGCCAGCATCGCGTTTATCCTCGACTGCGGGCTGGTGAAGCCGAAGACCGCAACGGAGCTAATCCGCGAGATATGGGGCAATCTGGGCTTGCGCTTCATTTTCTGGGATACGTCGTACAGCATTATTTTCGGCGCTCTGACGCTTGTGCTGCTGCTGATACTTGCGATCCTCGCGCCGGTGAATATGCGCTACACCACCGCGTTTGCTGTATCACCCGCGCTTTTCCTGATCATCATCGCCTTCGCGGAGACCGCTGAGAAAGCCGGCGGCCTGTACGAGCTGAAGCAGGCCTGCCGCTACACGGTCTGGCAGCTGGCGGCGCTGAGGGTCATATGCTACTC
>JAISWK010000009.1 GCA_031270805.1 Gracilibacteraceae bacterium | reverse complement strand
GCGACCCGCCTGACGCCGGGCGTGAACATCGTGCCCTCGATACCAAACAGCGCATCTTTGGGCGCGGCGTATTCTTGACAGCTTTCACACCGGTAATAATTCCTCGAAATTTCCCCGTTGCCAAGCAAACTCACAATCTTCTTCGACCGCTTCCCCAAGTTTCGCATGGGTCTGCCGCAGTACGGGCATACAGGCGCCGTCAGACTGTGTGGAAAAGCATTGGCGGCAACCCCCGGGTATCGTAGGGGCGCGCATTGCGCGCCCGTGTCCCCCTTTTTGTTCTGCGGGCGCGCAATGCGCGCCCCTACGACTCCCTTTCTCACACAGTCTGACGCCTCTTGGTGTAAATAGATTAGCATAAAAGGACATAAAAAAGGGCGAACCTTACGAAATCGTCAGGTTCGCCCTATATTTATAGCGTCGAATGGATTACGGGATGATTTTCAGCATATATCCTTCCCTGCGCCCGGTGGTGATTTCAACGGCGCATTCACCCAGCTTCCGTTTCAAAGACGATATTTGTCGCCATAGCGCGGCGCCGTCACCCAGCATCGGCGCGTTCCATGCGGCTTCATACAGGATTTCTTTTGGCAGCGGCTTCCCTTCGTTCCGCGCCAGTATCAGCAGCAACGCATATTCTTTGGGTGTAAGCTGCAAATCCACGCCGGAAAGCATCGCCCGCATTGCCACCATATCCAGCGTCAGCGGCCCCAGCGAAAACTTTTCGGGGACGCGCCGCTCATACATCTCGCCCCGCCGTATGAAAGCTGCCACCCGCTCGCGCAGTTCGTCCAAATCGTAGGGCTTGGTGATGTAATCGTCGCCCCCGGCCCGCAGGCCCGCCAGCCGCTCGTCCTTTTTGTCCAGCGCCGTAACCAGCAGTACAGGCGCGGCGGTAAACCGGCGCAGCTCCCGGATAAATTCAAGCCCGTTGCCGTCGGGGAGCAGGATATCCAAAACGATGGCGTCGGGCACGTTCGCGGCAAGCAAAGCCCGCGCGAACGCCAGATTCTCCGCTTCCAAAATGCGATACCCGGCGCTCATAAGCGCCCTGCGGTTCGCCACCATGATTCTCTCGTCGTCCTCCACCAGCAGCACGGTTTTTTGCTCGTTCATATCGTTTCCCTCCCTTCCGCGACGGGCAGCGTAAAGCGTACCGTGACGCCACCGTTTTCGCCGTTTTCCATCGTGATGCCGCCGCCGTGAGCCTCCACAATCTCCCGGCAGATGGCAAGGCCGATTCCCGCGCCATCACCCGCGCTCTCCCTCGTTCCGGCGCGGCGGCGCTGGAACATATAGGATAAAAGCTCGGGCGAAACGCCCTCGCCGTTATCGCTCACGGCGACGGCAAGCATCGGCCCGCCGCCGCAATCGTCCGTATCCGACACGGCGCGAACCGCGATCACGCCATCCTTTGTGTGCGCGGCGGCATTGGATAGCAGATTCCAAATGAGCTGTGTGCATTCCTCGGGCCTGCCGAGAACAGGGGGCAGGTTTTTGTCAATGTCCAGCGTCAGGGTGTTCCTGTTCTTGCTTAACATGGGCGCGGCCAACCGGCCCACCTGCCGTATGACCGTTTCCATCGAAAAGGTAGCCATGCCCACGCCGGTTTCTTTATCCTCAAACGCCCGCAGGACGCCGGAGGCCATGTCCGCCAGCCGCTTGGCCTCGCCGCTGATCAGCTCCAGATCGGCGGCGGCCTGCTCCGATATATTGCTCTCTCGCGCCGCCTCCACCGTAAGCTGCGCGTAAGCGGACATCACCATGAGCGGGGTGCGCAGCTCATGGGTGAGGTTCGCCATCAGGTCGTTTTTCATGCGGTTTACGCGGTCGAGGGCTTCGTTGTCGGCGGTGAGGCGCGCCTCGTTTTCCCGGGCGTCCAGCATGGCCCGCTCGGTTTCGGTATATTCAACGGAAATGAGCAGCGAGTAGCACACCGCGAAGAACATCATGCCGATGGTCGCGGTGAACTCCTGCCCGGTGAGGGGGCCCAGCCAGCCGATTCCCTGATGATAGAGCATGTCATTGACCGCCAAAAAGCAAACGCCGAACACACCGAAAAACGCCAGCGTGTTTTGGCTCTTGCGCTCCCTGAGCGCCGCGAGGGCCAGCCGGATGAGCGTATAGGCGATCATGGCGGCGGAGGCGTATTCAAAGTATTGCAGCAGGCTGGTGAACACGGGCGTATCCCAAAAGAGCGTCAGGCAGTACAGGCCGCACAGCACGAGGTACGCGCGTATAACGGGCTTGTGATAAAGCCGCGGAAAAATCGTATGCAAAAACAGCGTCAGCATGAAGAAAACGGCAAAGTGGACGACGTATTCAACGCGTATGGCCACGAACCAGTTGTACTGAGGGAAAAACAGGAACAAGAACTTTTTGCTGCTCATCAAGGCCATCAAAAAACAGCAGACGGAGAACAGCAGCGCCGATTTCCACTTGCGGTTGAGCACAAACAGCGCCATATGATCCAGCGCCATCGCGATCAGGCAGCCAAAGATGAGCGCGCCGAAAAAGGCGTCGCGCCCGGCGCGCTGCGCGATGTTCTCCGCGCTGCCGATATAAAAGCTCGGATACCAGGCCCCTTCCCGGTGGACGAAGTTGGCCGCCTGCACGACAAGCTCGGTGGTTTCCGTTTGAGGCGAGAAATAGTATTCCTTTTTCAGCACGCGGGGAACGGTCTCCTCCCTCGTCGCGCCCGGAACGCCCACGCTGTCAATTTCCGCGCCGTCGATGAAAAGGCGCATGGCGAAATCGCTGGTGGTCATGGAGAGGCCGTAGACTTTGCCCGGCGGGAGCCGGAGCGTCAACCGGTGGGTGGCGAATTGTATGCGGGCGAAGTCGCCGCTTGCAAGAAAGAGGGGCGGTTCCGTCACCGCGCCGGAGGCGAAGTCCCCGGGCGTGTACAGGCGCTCCGGCCAGCTTTCCCAATAGTCCTTGGAGTAATAAACCGTGTTTTCGAAATCGGCTGCGGAGAGATCATGCACGCCTTTTGCCGCCGGCAGGTCGACTTCCTCCGCGTCCGGCACGAAAATAAGCCCCGACCACATCAGAACGATAATAGCGAGGAACACGAAAATATACAAGTTGTTCCGATGTTTTTTCATATAGCACCGCCGGATTGGATGGAAATAAATGTAGAATTATTCATCTTGTATTATATTATAGCAAAAATTGGAGAGGCAAGCAATGCGCGCCCCTACGGTATCCTGGGTTTGCGGGACGCCGTGGGCGGGCGGCGTCCCCTACGATACTGCGGCGCGGCGGCGAAACTTACCATTAAAAAAAATTAAAAAAAATTATGCAAAAACAGCGAACAAATGTTTGCTTTTTCTTTTTTCCCGTAGTATAATGAGCGGCAGAGGAGGTGGTTGGTTTGCGCGTACTCCACTCGCCGGATCTGCTGGAAAAACTGCAAATCCTGGCCGGAGCGGCCAAATATGATGTTTCCTGCGCTTCAAGCGGTACGACCCGGCGGGGCGGCGGCGGACTCGGCAACGCCAAGGGCTACGGTATCTGCCATACCTGGGCGGCGGATGGACGCTGCGTCGCTTTGCTCAAAGTTCTTTTTACGAACAAATGCGTCAACGACTGTGTTTACTGCGCCTGCCGCCGTGGCAGCGACACGCCCCGGGCCGCATTTACGGCGCGGGAACTGGCGGAGTTGACCGTGGAGTTTTATCGGCGCAACTACATCGAGGGCTTGTTTCTGAGTTCGGCGATCGAGAAGAACCCGGATTACACCACGGAAAACATCATAGCCGCCCTCAGTCTGCTGCGCCGGGAACATAAATTTTTCGGCTACATCCACGTCAAGGCCATCCCCGGAACCGACCCGACTCTCATCTCCCGCCTGGGTCTGCTGGCCGATCGGGTCAGCATCAATCTGGAACTGCCCTCTGCCCGCAGCCTGGCCCTGCTGGCGCCGCAAAAACAGATGCCGGCTCTGCTGGCGCCGGTGCGGCAGATCTACGAGGAAAGCGCCGCCAATCAAGCCGAGCGCCGCCGCTTCCGCTCCGCGCCCAAATTCGTTCCCGCGGGGCAGTCCACGCAATTCATCGTCGGCGCGACGCCGGACAGCGATTTGACGCTGCTGAGCGCCTCCGAAACCTTATACCGCCGTTTTGCCCTGAAAAGGGTTTACTTTTCCGCTTATGTGCCGCTGAACGACAATCCCCTCCTGCCGGCTCTGAGCGCCATGCCGCCGCTCAGGCGCGAACACCGCCTTTACCAGGCCGACTGGCTCCTGCGTTTTTACGGGTTTCAGGCGGGGGAACTGCTGGACGAATCTCAGCCCAACCTGGACACGGAGCTGGACCCCAAGATCATCTGGGCCCTGCGCCACTTGCATGTTTTCCCGTTGGAAATTAACCGGGCCTCGCCGGAAGAACTGCTGCGCGTTCCGGGCATCGGGGTCGTGTCCGCCCGGCGCATAGTTCGCCAGCGCCGCTTCTGCGCCCTCAACTACGACGACCTGGGCAAAATCGGCGTGGTAATCAAGCGGGCCAGGTATTTTATCACCTGCCGCGGCAAATACTACGGCGGCATCCCCCTCAAACCCGAGATCGTGCGCAGCCGCCTTCTGCCGCCGCCGGCGCCGGCCTTTTATCAGCCGTCGCTTTTCGACGGGGCCGGATCCGCGCGGGACGAATAAAAATTTTTTGGAGCGAGCCGGCGCGATGATTGATTACCTGTACGATGAGACATTTGACGGACTTCTGACCTGTATCTTCGCGCATTATTATGAAGAAAAGGCCGCCGGCATCTATCCGGAGCGGTTGTACCAGCCATCGCTCTTGCACGGGGCCCGCGCCGTCGCCGCCGACCGGGAGCGAGCCGGCCGCGTCTATGCCGCGCTGGAGCAAAAGGCCGCCCGCTACGTTCTGCGCAAGATATATTATACATTTCTTTCCGCAGTTCCGGGCAAGGAAAACATCATCCTGGCTTACACCGTTCTCGCCTTTCGCCTCGGGCCGCGCCTGACCGCCTGTCGCACCCGGCCGGAAGTCCTGGCTCTGGAAACGGCCAGCGATCGGGTCGACACGGAACGGGAGCGGTTCCTCGGCTTTGTCCGCTTTCGGGACATGGGGCGCTTCCTCTACGCGGCTATCGCGCCGGATCACAATATTCTGCCCTTGCTGGCGGATCATTTTACCGACCGCCTGGCGGGCGAGTATTTCATGATTCACGACACCGGGCGGGACACGGCTCTCGTTTGGGACAAGCGGGATCCCAGCCTCGTTCCTTTCCGCCAGACGGGAAATTGGCGACCGAACGAAGACGAGCGTCTGTGCCAAAGCCTCTGGCGGGAGTATTTTGAGCATATTGCCATCAGCGAACGGCGCAACACCCGCCTGCAGGGGCAGTTCGTCCCGCGGCGCTACCGCGCGCATTTGACTGAGTTTCAGGGATTCGGCCCGGCTTCGGGCTGAATATCCGGCACAAATTCCCTGGCCATAATATTTTCCCCTTCAGGAAAACTGTCTGCGTCGGCGCCGGCAGGAAAACAAAGGAGCGGTAGTATGGCCAGAACTTACGGTTACGCGCGGGTGTCCAGCCGCGAACAAAACGAAGAACGCCAGCGCGTCGCTTTGCGCGCGTTCGGCGTGGCGGAGCAGGATATTCACGTCGACAGGCAATCCGGGAAAGACTTTGAGCGCCCCGCTTTCAAAAGTCTGCTGAAAAAGTTGAAGCCGGGAGACGCCCTCATAGTCAAAAGCATAGACAGACTGGGACGGAACTACACGGAAATTTTAGAGCAATGGCGCTTCATCACCAAAGAACGCCAAACGGACATCGTGGTTCTCGACATGCCGTTGCTGGACACGCGGCAGCGCGAACGCGATCTCACCGGGACATTTATCGCCGATCTGGTCCTGCAGATTCTCAGCTATGTCGCCCAGACGGAGTGCGAGTCGATCCGGCAGCGACAGGCTGAGGGCATAGCCGTTGCCAAGGCGCAGGGCGTCGCGTTTGGACGGCCGGGAAAAAAGCGGCCGGCCGGCTACCAAAGGATGCTGGCGGCCTATCGCGGAGAGGAAATTTCCGCCCGCGAAGCGGCGCGAAAAATAGGCGTGTGCCATAAGACATTTCTCAGCTGGGTCAGGCGGGAAGGATAAACCAATATTTACCAGGTAGTTATCGATCTTTCCCGGCTTCTTCCGCCTTGGGCGGCGGCAATTCCGGCGCCGCGCCGTCGTCCGCGATAGCCGGGGCGATGTACTGGCCGAGGCTGGAGCCGACGAAACGCGCCCCGCGTTCCACCTTCAGGGCCCCGGTGGCGATATCGCCGTAAACGCGGGCGCTGGCCGCCAGCTCCGCCAATTCCTCCGCCCGGATATTGCCATGCAGTTCCCCGGCGATTTTTACGTTCTTGGCGTAAATATCCGCGCTCACGTCGGCGGTGTCGCTCAGGGTCAGGTTGCCGGCCACGCGGATGGTGCCGGTTACGCGACCGTCGATGCGCACGTCTCCGTTGCTTTGGAGGGCGCCTTCAATGAGGCAGTCCTGGGCGATTAGAGAAGACTCCTTGCAGACCGCTGCGGCGGCGCCGACCGGAACCGGGGCGTTATCCTTTTTCTTTCCAAACATAATGACTCCTTATGCGCTGTGAGAAAATAAAGCAGAGATCATCCGGCTTCAATCGTAGAAACTGAGCGGATTGACGGAGGCGCCGTTCACCGAGGCGCCGAAATGTAAGTGGGGGCCGGTGCTGCGGCCGGAATTGCCGGAATAGGCGATCAATTCCCCTTTGTCCACAATATCTCCCGGCTGAACCAGGTTGCGCGAATTATGCGCGTAGTAAGTAACGATGCCGTTGCCGTGATCAATCGATACCTTATAGCCGAAACCGCCTTCGTAGGAAGAAAAAACCACCGTCCCGGCGGCTGCGGCGTAAACGGGCGAGCCATAAGGGCAGGAGTAATCGACCCCGTCGTGAAACTCCGAAGTCCTGCCGCCGAAGGGATTGGAGCGATAGCCGTAACCGGAACTGAGAACCCCGTTTTTCACCGGGTAGACAGTGGGCAAGTGGCGCAGCGTTTCGTTGAAGGCCAGCGAAGCGGAATAAATCTCCTTCATGGAGCGCGTGTAGGAGGCGACGTGGACGGCCGCCTCATCGAGACTGGCGGCCACGGGCGCTTCCTGCCTGTCCGAACTCCCGCGGCTGAGTTCCGGGGCACCGCTCGTCGGAGTTTCCACGTCCAGCACGGAATTGATTTCGGTTTCATAGGCGGCAATAGCTTGCAAGTCAGCGTTAATCAGCGCCGTCATTTCGTTCAGGCGTTCGATTTCCAGCTTTTTAGCCGCAATTTCTTTCTCCAGGGCGTCATTGTAAGCTATCTTTTGCTGAGCCTCTTTTATGTAGGCAGCCTGAATGATATTAGCAACAGACAACAGGGAAACCGCAAACAAAAACAAGGCGGCGGCGGCAAGGAGAATTTTTTTACCAGTTATTGTAAACTCAATCTGACGGGGAGTTTTTTCGTTTTCCGGCGGCACGATGATGACGGAATATCTTTTTCTCAAAACCAATCCTCCTGATTCGCGCGGGCTCGGCCGGCGCGGTCATTCTCATTGTCTAATATACCAGCAAAAAGGCCGAATGTCAACTTACGTTGGTGAAAACTTGGTGAACGCAGGTGAAAAACTTGGTGAAAAACTTTGTGGCTCACGGATTTTTCCTTGACAAGGCAAGGTATTTTTGATAATATAGCATTCGGCCCGTTGGTCAAGCGGCTAAGACATCGCCCTTTCACGGCGGAAACACGGGTTCGATTCCCGTACGGGTCACCAATTTTTTACCACCGGGCGGAACGGGCGCATCTGTTTCCCGTATACCGCCAAACTGTTCGGACTGGAACGAGTGACGGAGATCATGGGGTGTAGACAAGTGGTAAGTCACCAGACTTTGACTCTGGCATTCGTTGGTTCGAATCCAGCCACCCCAGCCAGGAGCCATTAGCTCAGTTGGCAGAGCACCTGACTTTTAATCAGGGTGTCCCGCGTTCGAGTCGCGGATGGCTCACCAGATTTCCTCTGGCCGCCGGTCTGCGGCGTTGTAAGGGCCATTAGCTCAGTTGGTAGAGCACCTGACTCTTAATCAGGGTGTCCGGAGTTCGAGCCTCCGATGGCCTACCAAGTTTCCTCTCCGCGGGTGTAACTCAGTGGTAGAGTGTCACCTTGCCAAGGTGAAAGTCGCGAGTTCGAATCTCGTCACCCGCTCCATTAATGCGCACATAGCTCAGCTGGATAGAGCGTCTGACTACGAATCAGAAGGCCCGGGGTTCGAATCCCTGTGTGCGCGCCAGTAAAATCAAGGCTTTCGGCGGTGTGCCGGGAGCTTTTTTATGTTTTTTGATGTTTATTTAGCATTCGCCCCGAAATATCCCCCGGTGGGGGATTGCGACACCACGGAGTTCTTGTTATGATAAAAATAATGGATGGGCGTCTTAATACTCAACGAAAGTTTTATGGAGGCTTTTTCAATGAAAGTGCAACGAATAATCACGATTCTAATAGCGGCTACTATACTCTGCCTGGCACTGGCCGCATGTTCGGGCAATAAGGCCCCGGAAACCGCTCCCGCGCCGGAAACCGCTCCCGCGCAAGAACTCATCATCGGGGATCAGTTTGACCTCGGCAGTTTCGACCCCGCGAACGGAATGCTCGACGACACGCAAATACTTGCCTACAACGCGCTCATTGAGCTTGACGCGGATTTCAGGCAAGTACCGGGGCTGGCGGAGTCGTGGGAAATGAGCGCGGACGGCCGGACCTGGACGTTCAAGCTGCGCTCCGGCGTGACATTCCACGACGGTGAGCCGTTCAACGCCGCCGCCGCCCTCCTTAATCTGCAAGGACGACTGGCGGGCTGGCCGGCGACCGGTGCGGTCGAATCCTACGAAACACCTGACGATTACACCTTAGTTTGCCGCCTGACGCAACCGTCGTTTACCTTTGCGTCCGATATTGCCCGCACAGCCATGAGCATGGCCAGTCCAAAAGCGATCAAAGAGGACGGAACGCTCGCCTATGAAGCCGGAACGGGACCGTACCGGCTCGTAAGCTGGACGCCGGATATTGAGTATGTTTTTGAAGCCTATGCCGGTTACTGGGGCGATCCGGTTAATCTGCAAAAAATCACCTTCAAGGTTATCACGGATGCGCAGGCGCGGGCAATGGCGCTTGAATCCGGCGAAATTGACATGATGAGCGGCTACCAGTCGCTGGCGGCGATTCAGCGGCTGAAGGACGACCCGCGTTTCACCATGTTCATCAAGACGCAGAACACATCCGGGGCGATCTTCTTCAATATGGCGCGGGTGCCGGAACTCTCCGTGCGTACTGCCGTCGCGAAAGCGATTGATTTTGACACGATGCTGCCCTCGTTGCTGTCCGGATTGGCGTCGCCGCCGAGCGGATTTTTCTCGCCGGCATACGGCGATCTCGTCAGTCCGCGGGCCAAGAACCCCGGGTATGAACCCGCCGCGATCCCCGCGCTGCTTGAAGCCGACGGTTACGTCAAAGACGGCGATGGCCTGTGGGCCAAAAACGGTGTTCCTCTGACGCTGGCGCTGACATACTCGACCGGCAACAGCGAAGACTCGCTGCTCGCGCCCGCGATCCAATCGCAGCTCGCCGAAGCGGGTATTACGCTGAGGCTGAACGGGGTTGACGGCGCGACACTCGGCGATTTGCTCGACACGAAGGAATACGATATCGTTCTGACCGGGCAGTCGTTCATTCCGACGGACGATACGACTTTCAATTACGCCAGAGGCTACTGGCACTCAGGCAGTTACTACAATGTATACTCAACAGCCGCCATCGACGCGCTGATCGACGAACTGGCGGTTTCCTTGGATCGAGCGAAGCGGCGGGAACTAAATTGGCAGATTCAAGAGACGATTATGACACAAGTGCCGGTGATTATGGCCTACCATCGCAACAGCATCCGCCTCGCTCAAGCGAATGTGTCAAATTTTGATATTGGCGCCGGGTGTTGGCATGTTAACTATGACCTCAAAAACGTGAAGATAGACTGACGCCCATCGCTGCAAAAAATCGAACCTACCGGAAGGGGGTGGAATGTGCGTCGCTATATTTTTCTGCGCGCATTATCGTATATTCCCGTTCTCTTTTGCGTTACCGCGCTTGTGTTTATCCTGATGCGGGCTGCGCCCGGCGACGCGGCTTATATGCTTTTGACCGAACACGGCAAGGATATTACGGAAGAAGCTCTCGCGGAAGCGCGGGCGGAACTGTTGCTCAACCAGCCGCTCTGGGCGCAATACGCCGCGTGGCTCGACGCGATCCGGCGCCTTAACTTCGGACGCTCGGCCATAACCGGACTTGAGGTGCTGCCGCAGTTCACTATGCATCTCGGCTATACGGCCCGGCTGGCTTTTCCCGCCGTCCTCACAATGATTTTTATCGCGCTGCCGTGCGGCGTTATCTCGGCGGCGAGAGCCGGCGGCGTCTTTGATGCTGTGTCGCGGGCCGTGACAATACTGTTTCTCTCCATCCCCGGCTTTTGCCTCGGCCTTGCTCTGCTTTACGCCTTCGGGGTAAGGTTCGGCTTGCTGCCTACATTCGGCGCGGACAGTTTGCGGCATATAGTTTTGCCGTGCCTGACGCTGTCGGCCGGTTCCGCCGCGAGTTATACGCGATTCATCCGCGTGACGGTGCTGGAGCAACTCTCGGCGGACTACATTAAAGCGGGCCTGGCCAGGGGAGTCGCGCCTCGAACTCTCATTTGCCGCGGCGCTTTGCGCCAGGCGCTGCCGGCCATTGTAACCTCGGTAAGCATGAGCCTTGGCTTGCTGCTCGGAGGTTCGGCGGTAGTGGAAATGGTATTCAGCTGGCCGGGAGTGGGGAAATTTTTGATCGACGCGATCGGAAAGCGGGACTACGCCGTAGTCCAGTGCTGCGTCTTGCTCATCGGAGTATTTTTCGTAACGCTGAACTTTGCGGCCGAGCTTATTTCAATGGCGCTTGACCCAAAAACACAGGGAAAGAGAGGCGCCGCCGCATGAAGAAAGCCTTGCGTCATCCGCTTTTTGCGGCGGGATTCACTATCTCCCTTCTGCTCTGCGCTATCGCGCTCTTTGGCCGGACGTTCGCGCCGAACGACCCGCTGTTCGTCGACTTGCACAACACGCTCGCTCCGCCGGGCGGCGCGTTCCCGCTGGGTACGGACAACCTCGGGCGCTGTGTTTTCAGCCGCCTGCTCTGCGGGGCGAGGGCGACGCTCGGTTCCGCGCTTATGGTCGAGTTGTTCACTTTGACCTTTGGCTTGTTCGTCGGGCTTATTGCCGGATACTTCGGCAAAGCGGCGGACGGTGTGGTTTTGATTGTGATCGACACCTTGCTCGCCTTCCCCAGCATTATCCTGGCGCTGGTCATTGCCGGAATGCTCGGCGCGGGACTGCTCAATTTAATGCTCGCGCTGTGCGCCGTGTACTGGGTGGAACACGCGCGAATGGCCCGAAGCCTTACCCGCTCCGTGCGCGGACAAACATTTGTCCTCGCGGCCCAGGCGTCCGGCAGCGGAAGTTTCAGCATAATTCTGGGCAAAATATTGCCGCATATTTTACCGCCGATGATCGTTTACAGCGCCCTCAACGCATCGTCGCTGATCATAGGCATATCGTCCCTGTCGTTTATTGGGCTGGGAGTGCGCCCGCCCGCGCCGGAATGGGGGGCGAGCCTCAACGAAGCTCGCGCCTATATGGACACGAACCCGCAAATGCTAATAGCGGCGATTGTATGCGTACTGCTCGCGGTCGCCGGGTTTCAACTCATGGCGGAAGGCTTGCGCGACGTTTTGTCTGTGCGGCGGCCCCATGTAGGGATTTTCAGAAAGAGGCGGCGCAATGCTCACGGCCAACTCGATTTATAAACGCTACGCCGGCGCGGAGGCGCTGCGGGGTATAAGCATGGTCTTGCGTCCCGGAGAAATAACGGGACTCGTCGGCGAGTCCGGCTGCGGCAAAACCACGTTGGCCCGAATTTTGTGCGGACTTACCCCTCCCGACAGCGGCGCCGTTTCCCTTGCGGGCTGCCGGCCCAAAAAGGAATTTCGTAGGCGCGTCCAAATGGTCTTTCAAGACGCCGGCGGCGCGCTGGATCCGAAAGCAACCGTCGCCCAGGCCCTGGACGAACCGTTGCGCAATTTCGGGCGTTTGCCGCGCCCGCTGCGCGCAGAGCGCGCACTGGAACTGCTTCAGGCGGTGGGGTTGGAGGCGCGGCTTCTGCCCCGCTATCCGCACGAACTTTCCGGCGGTCAGCGCCAGCGCGTCGTCATCGCCCGCGCCCTGGCCCCGAACCCCGAATACTTGGTGTGCGACGAGCCGGTCTCCAGTCTCGACGCCGGCATCCGCTCGCAGATATTGGAATTGTTGCGCTCGCTTGTCCAGGGGCGCAACGCCGGGTGTCTGCTGATCACGCATAACCTGGCCGTCGCCGCCCAAATTTGTGACCGGGTGAGCGTTATGTTTGCCGGTAAAATCGTGGAAACCCTGCCGGCGCATCGTCTCGCGGACCTTGCCGCGCACCCGTATACACGTTCTTTGTTTATCTACGCCTTCGAACTGGAACGCTGTTGTTGCACCGAAACCGTGCCGACCGCGTATAGTATCGCGGCGCAGGGCTGCGCCTACCGCCGGCAGTGTCCACATGCGCTGCCGGACTGTGCCGCCGCTCAGCCACCGCTTTTAGGCAACGAAACGCACAGCGTCGCCTGTTACCACCCCGCGACGAAAGGACACCGCCATGTCCACCCTGCTTGACGTGCAAAATATGACGATCTGCTTCCCGACCGAACGCGGCAATATTTACGCGCCGAAAGAATTCAGCCTGACCCTGCGCTCCGGCGAAATCCTCGGCCTGGCGGGCGACTCCGGCTGCGGCAAGTCGGCGTTCGCCTCCGCGCTGCTCGGCATACTCGAACGCCCCGGGCGCGCCGTGAGCGGCGCCGCACTCTTCACCGGCCAAGACGGTTCCGGCGTCGATCTGCTGAGGATTACGGAGCAGGAATTCCAGTCCTTGCGCGGCGGAGAAATTGGGATGATTTTCCAAGACCCCGTAGCGTCATTGCACCCATCCCGCAGAATCCGGGCCCAATTCAGGGAAACGCTCCGGGCGCGAGGCCTCGGGGCTAAAGGCTCGGACGGCCGGAATCGGATGAGAGAAGCGCTGCAACGGATGATGTTCGCCGACCCGGACAAAATTCTCCGCTCCTACCCGTTTGAGCTGTCAGGCGGCATGTGTCAGCGCGTGGCAATCGCTTTTTCGCTGGCGCTGAACCCGCGGCTGCTGATTGCCGACGAACCCACGACCGCGCTGGACGTAAAAAATCAGGCCCAAGTACTACGCCTGCTTCGCGATATGCGCGACCAAACGGGAATGTCCGTCATACTCATTTCACACGATATTGCGGTCGTCTCCGCCGCCGCCGATCGGATAATGCAAATGTAGTTCCGGTACCCCATTGATTAATCCCCCAAACCTGTGCAATAATGTATCCATGCGTTACCTACTCTTTTCTCTTTCCTCTCTTTCTCACACAGTCTGCCGTTTCTATACAGTTCGCAGTTCTTCACAGTTGGGAGAGGGATTAGGGTGTGGGGTTAGGGGCGGGGCCTTCTGGGAGCGCGGCCATCCTGGCCGCCAATACGCCCGCACAGTATATGCCCAGGATATCGTAGGGGATAGCGACGCGACCACGCGAAGCGATGAAGGGAAGCGCCGCTATCACAACAAGCACGAGCGCCGCGGCGACAAGTCCCAACGCAGCGCCCTCCGTCATGCTGCGTTCGGCGAAGCCGAATCGCAGTATCCACATGGGCACTGTCGGCGCAAATGGATTCTGCGACGGAGGCGCGACCCCCGGTAATGACCCCGGCGCGCC
>JAISWK010000056.1 GCA_031270805.1 Gracilibacteraceae bacterium | reverse complement strand
ACTTGCCCTTTTGCACTCTGGCTGCGTTGCCAGAACCCGCAAATACAGCCAGTATTAGCGGAACCTGGCGCCTTGCCAGAGCACAAAATTGCTGCGCCAACTGCACAAGTTATTTATCGCCAGTTCCTAACCGCCAACCATACTGATTGTCGCCACGAAGATACCGGCCACAATCGCTGAAGTGATAACGCCGGAAATATTGGCGCCCATGGCGACCGGCAGAATAACGGCGAAGGGGTTTTCGTGCTGAGCGGCGTGTTGGGCGAGCTTGGCCGTCGTCGGCACGCAGGAAACGCCGGCGATGCCCACGGTGGGATTGAAATCCTCACCTTTGCGTTTGTGCCAGAAATATATGATCCAGCCGCCCAAAATCCCGCCGACGGCGGAGATCGCCAGCGCCAGAATACCAAGAATCAGAAGAATGACGACCGTCGGATTGAGAATCGTGCTGGCCTCGCAGAGTACGCCCAGGAGCAGTCCCAGGAAGAAAGTGGCGAAATAGGAGAGCCCGTCTTCGCATAAGCCAATATATTTTTCAATATTCGCTTCCTTGACCGCCATGCCGAGGAAGAAGGACAGGATCAGGGGCGCGGCCACCGGCAAGAGCAGGCACAGTATTGTGCAAATAATGGTAATGAAGAGGAACTTCGCTTTCTGCGATACTTCCGGCACTTCGACGTACATGTCGATTCCGCGGTATTTTTTCGGAATCATCGCCTTGATAATATAAGGATAGCCGCCGTAGCACAGACTCAGGTACAGATAAGCGATGATGGAAATCGGCACAAAAAGTTCCGGGGCCAGCATCAGGGAGGCAAACAGAACCATCGGACCGTCCGCGCCGCCGATCGTAGCCACCGCCGCCGCTTGGGCGGGAGGAAGGCTGAAAACCGCCACGCCGAGTACCAGAGCGACAAAAGTGCCCAATTCGGCGAAAATGGCGATGATCATCGACGACCACGGCTTGGCCAGCATGAAGCTGATTTCACTGCGGGCGCCTATGCCCATGAAGACGAGGCAGGCGATAAGACCGTTGGAGAATGTCAGATTATAGATGGGTTGCAGAAAATTGATCTGCATAATTGTCATTAGTTCGTCATTGTTTTCGATCAGGGGGGCTATGATGATATTGCCAATCTCTCCCTCGTTCAGGAACAGCATGCCGCAGTTGACGGCGATCATACCGAGTCCCATCGGCACCATGATCAGGGGCTCCAGTGTTCCCTTGAATCCCAGGTAGGCCAAGAGGAAGCCCGCAAGAATCAAAACAATACGAGCGATGGCAATAGGCGGCTCCATTTCAAAAAAAGTGCCGATGCCCGGGAAAAGCTGCAGGAAAAAGTCCATTACTGATCCCCCTCCTCCGCAGCGGTTTTACCACCGGTAACCTTGCTCACACCGACGATGATCCCCACCACCGCCAGGGAAATCACCGCCAACAGCCCATAAGCCATCAGCGCGTAGGTAAAAATACTCATACCTTATAACTCCTATTGAAAATTGTCGTCACAACGGCGCGTTCTTTATTTTGCCGGGCTAGCCGCTGTCAAAATAACCGTCAAAATAACCGCACATATCGTTCTCCTTACAGCGGCATATTGCCGCGTACCTGCGGCCCTCTGGGTTTATTTTCCAGTAGCTTCAGGCCTTCAATGAGGTAGCGGCGGGTGTCGGCCGGGCGAATCAACATATCGACGAAACCGCGCTCCGCCGCCACATAGGGGGTTTCATAGCGCTCGGCGTAACTCTGCAGTTTTTCGGCCCGGGCCGCCGCCTTATCTTCCGCGGCGTCGATTTCTTTGCGATAGATGACATTGACGGCGCCTTCGGCGCCCATGACCGCGATCTCCGCCGTCGGCCAAGCGTAGACCATATCGGCCCGCAGATCTTTGGAACACATGGCCAGGTAAGAACCGCCGTAAGCCTTGCGCAGCACGACCGTCAGCTTGGGCACCTGGGCCACCGAGTAGACGTAGAGGAGCTTGGCCCCGTGGCGGATGATCCCCGTGTATTCCTGATCGACGCCCGGCAGGAAGCCCGGCACGTCGACGAGATTGACGAGGGGTACGTTAAAAGCGTCGCAGCACTGAATAAAACGCGAGGCTTTATCGGAGGCGTTCACATCCAGGCAGCCGCCCATGCTGAAAGGCTGATTGGCGATGATGCCGACGCTGCGGCCGCCGAGGCGGGCGAAGCCGACGACGATATTATCCGCGTAATAGGGCTGGATTTCCAGGAAAGAGTCCTGATCAAATACTTGGTCGATAACCTCATGGATGTCGTAAGGCGATCTACTGCTGTCAGGCACGAGCGTGTCCAAAACCGGCCGTTCCTCGTCGCCCGGCGTGTAGGGCAGCACGGGCGGCTGTTCTTGGGCGCTGGAGGGCAGGTAGGAAAGAATACGGCGCACGGTTTGCAGAGCTTCCGCCTCGCTGGCGGCGGCGATATGAGCGACGCCGGAAACGGAGGTGTGCGTGTTCGCGCCGCCGAGTTCCTCGCCGGTGACCTCTTCGCCTGTCGTAGCCAAAATGACGGCCGGCCCCGTGATGAACATCTGACTTTCCTTTTCCACCATGAGAATAAAATCGGTCAGGGCCGGGGAATATACGGCGCCGCCGGCGCAAGGGCCCATGACGACCGAGATCTGCGGGATTTTGCCGGAGTAGATCGAGTTGCGGTAAAAAATCTGACCGTAGCCGGCCAGCGCATCCACCGCTTCCTGGATGCGGGCGCCGCCGGAGTCGTTAAGGCCGATCACGGGCGCGCCGGCCGCAGCGGCCATATCCAGCACCTTGCAGATTTTTTGGGCGTGCATCTCACCGAGCGCGCCCCCCTGGGTTGTGAAGTCCTGGGCAAAAACAAAGACCTTGCGCCCGTCTATCGCCCCATACCCGGTTACGACGCCGTCGCCGGGGATTTCCTTGCCCTGCAGACTGTCGCAGCGATGGGAGACGAACACGTCCAGTTCCGAAAAACTGCCTTCGTCCAGGAGGAACTGAATTCTCTCCCTGGCTGTCTGTTTGCCCATATTGTGCTGCTTCTCGATTGCCTTCGCGCCGCCGCCCTGACGAACTTTCGCCGTCTTGGTCTGCATGAGCGCCAATTTTTCCGCTGTACTCACGGCATCATTTCCTTTCACACAATTCCAAGAGTACGCCCCCGGTCGCTTTGGGATGGATAAAGGCGATCCGGGCGCCGCCGGCGCCGTAGCGCGGCTCCTGGTCGATCAGGCGCACGCCCTTTTCTTTCAGCCCCGCCAGAGCCTCGTCGATATTCTCGACCCGCAGCGCGATATGCTGGATGCCTTCGCCGTTCTTTTCGATAAAGCGGGCGATGGGGCCGTCCGGCGCCGTACTCACAAGCAGTTCCAATTCACCTTCGCCGCAGGGCAGGAATACCGTCGTCACTTTCTGCGATTCCACAGTTTCCGTGCCGCTGGCCTTGAGCCCCAGCGTCTCCTCGTACCACTTGACCGAAGCGTCAAGGTCTTTGACCGCGAGGCCGATATGATCTATCTGCGTTATTTTCATGGCGTACTCCCTTCTATTTGTATCTGCTTCAGGATATTCTCCGCCCAGGTGTAGGGATTGCGTTTGTTGGTGCGGAAAGCCTCGACATTGCTTTCAAAGGAATCGTTCGCCAGCGCGGGCGACAGCACCTGTTTGTACAGCCGGTTCTGGATATAAGCCATGAGTTCTTTTTCCAGCCGCCGGTTGCGGCGCATGATCAGCTCCTGCGAATTCTGCATCAGGCTGAATCTTTCCTCCACCGATTCGCACAATTCCTCTACGCCCTTATTCTGCTCCGCGCTGAGCATGAGAATCGGCGGCAGGTCGGCGCTCAGTTCGGGATTCATGCTCAGCATGATATGCAATTCCCGGGCCGTGCGATCCGCCCCCGGCAGATCGGCCTTGTTCACGGCGAACACGTCGCCGATCTCCAGGATACCGGCCTTGATGGCCTGGATATCGTCGCCGAGACCGGGGACGGAGACGACGAGTACGAGGTCGGCCACGTTCATGACCGCGACCTCGGACTGGCCGACGCCGACGGTCTCAATCAAAATCGGGTCGTAACCGCAGGCGTCCAGCACGCTGACCGCGCCGGAGCAGGCCAGAGACAGCCCGCCCAACTGGCCGCGCGTACTCATGGAACGGATATAGACGCCGGTATCGAGAGCCAGGTCGTTCATGCGCACGCGATCGCCCAGGATAGCGCCGCCCGTGAAGGGACTGGACGGATCCACTGCGATGACGCCCACGCGGTAATCTTTCTTGCGCCAGTATTTTACCATCCGGTCGGTCATCGTACTCTTGCCCGCGCCGGGGGGGCCGGTGATCCCGACCACCCGGGCCCGACCGATATGCGCCCACAACTGCTGCATCATGACATGGTCGGCGACGCCGCTGGCCTCGACCCGGCTGATCATACGCCCGATCGCGCGCCGGTCGCCCTCTTGTCCCCGCGCGAGCAAATCCTGAAAATCAGGCTGCTCTTTATGAGGCATAGCGGCTGCTCAGGAAGTTCGTGATATCGGCCAGGGGCGCGCCAGGGGTGAATATTTCCGCCACGCCGGCTTCTTTCAGAGCCGGGATATCATCGTCCGGGATAATGCCGCCGCCGAAGAGGAGGATGTCCGTGGCGTTTTGTTCTTTCAGCAGCTCGATGATGCGGGGAAACAAATAACCGTGCGCTCCGGACAGCACGGAAATCCCGATGGCGTCCACATCCTCCGAGATGGCCGCCGCCACGATCTGCTCCGGCGACTGGCGCAGTCCGGTGTAAATAACCTCGTACCCGGCGTCCCGCAAAGTCCGGGCGATGACTTTCGCGCCGCGGTCATGCCCGTCCAGGCCGGGTTTGGCAATGAGAATCCTTATTTTTTTGTCCGCCATATTATAGCACCTCCGTCGCGCGGTATTCGCCAAATACGGCGCGCAGTTCATTGCAGATTTCGCCTTCGGTCGCGTAAAGACGCGCGCAGTCCAGGATATACGGCATCAAGTTGGCGTCGGTTTCCGCGGCCGCGCGCAGAGCGGCCAGTTTTTCCTGCACGAGTTCCTGATTGCGGTTTCTGCGCACATCAGTCAGTTTTTTGATCTGGTACTCGGCCGTGGCCGGATCAATCTTCAGTAATTTGCCGACCGGCACTTTTTCCACGATGAACTCATTCTGGCCGACGACGATCTGTTCCTTCGTCTCCACCGTTTTCTGGTACTCGTAGGCGCTTTCGGTGATTTCACGCTGAATGAAGCCTGTTTCGACGGCCTTGGTGGCGCCGCCCAAGTCGTCAATGCGAGCGATGTATTCTTCCGCTTTTGCCTGGAGCGTGTCCGTCAGGCTTTCCACATAATAGCTGCCGGCCAGGGGATCGATGCTGTCGGCCACGCCCGATTCGTAACCGATGATCTGCTGAGTGCGAAGGGCGATGCGGACGGACTCCTCCGTGGGCAGGGCCAGGGCTTCGTCCTTGCTGTTCGTGTGCAGGGACTGGGTGCCGCCCATCACGGCGGCCAAAGACTGGACGGCGACGCGGACGATATTGTTGTCCGGCTGTTGCGCCGTCAGCGTGCAACCGGCCGTCTGGGTATGGAAACGCAGCATCATGGAGCGCTCGTTCTTGGCGTGGAATCTTTCCTTCATGATTTTCGCCCACAAACGCCGCGCGGCGCGGAACTTCGCCACTTCTTCCAGCAGATTGTTATGGGAGGCGAAGAAGAAAGCCAGCCGGCCGGCGAAAGCATCCACGTCCATGCCGGCGCTTAAGGCCGCTTCCACATAAGCGATGCCGTCGGCCAGCGTGAAGGCGATTTCCTGGGCCGCCGTGCAGCCCGCCTCGCGCATATGGTAGCCGGATATGGAAATTGTGTTCCATTTCGGCGTATTGACCGAGCAGTAACCGAACAAATTTGTGACCAGACGCATGGAAGGCGCGGGCGGGAAAATATATGTGCCGCGCGCCGCGTATTCCTTCAGAATATCGTTTTGGGTCGTGCCATTCAGCTTGTCGGGCGATACGCCCTGTTTTTCCGCCGCCGCGATGTAGAAGGCCAGGAGAACGACGGCCGGAGCGTTGATGGTCATGGATGTGCTGACCTTGTCCATGGGAATGCCGTCGAACAGGATCTCCATATCCTTCATCGAGTCGATAGCCACGCCTACCCGGCCTATTTCGCCCGTGGCGACGGGGTCGTCGGAATCATAGCCGATCTGGGTGGGCAGGTCGAAAGCGATCGATAAGCCGGTCTGCCCCTGAGACAAGAGATATTTGTAGCGCTGGTTGCTTTCCTCTGCAGTGGCAAAACCAGCGTATTGGCGCATGGTCCAGAGCCGGCCCCGGTACATCGTCGGCTGTACGCCCCGGGTAAAGGGATACTGTCCAGGATAACCCAGAGTCGACTCGTAATCCCCCCGGACATCTTCCGGCGTGGCCAGTCGATCCAGCGGAAAGCCGCTCGTACTCTTGAATTCCTTGCGTTCTTTCCCGCGCTCCAGCGCTTTGGCCAGAGTCGTCTCAATCCACTTTTGTTTGTTGCTCATTTTGCCTCACTCTCCATAATCTTTCTGTATAAAGGCGCGGGGAACGCAGAGGGACGCGGCGGCAGAGTGCGCCGCGCCGGCCGCGGCGGTGCGCTTCCGGCGGCTTCTGCGCGCCCGCGCCGCGTTCCTCGCCGGAAAAAATCAGCTCTCCGTATTATAGGCCTTGACGCCCTCAATATAGAGATCGCCGCCGTACACGTCGTTGATCACCGTCACGGGCATGTTTTCCACCGTCAGCTTCCGGATGGCCTCCGGGCCCAAGTCGGGATAAGCGATGACTTCCGCTGTTTTGATGCAGCGGGCTGTTAAAGCCGCCGCTCCTCCGGTCGAGCCGAAATAAACAGCCTTGTGTTCCTTGATTGCCTGTTTGACGTCGTCATTCCGTTTCCCTTTGCCGATCATCCCCTTGAGACCCGATTCGGCGATCAGCGTCGGGGCGTAGGCGTCCATCCGGTAACTCGTGGTCGGCCCGGCGGATCCGATCGGTTTGCCCGGTTTGGCCGGGGCCGGCCCGACATAGTAAATCACCTGGCCCTTAAGATCCATCGGCAGGGCTTCTCCCGCCTTGAGCAGATCGACGAGGCGTTTGTGGGCTGCGTCCCGTCCGGTATAGATAACGCCGCTCAGGTAAACCAGGTCGCCTGTGCGCAAGGATTCCAGATCCGCATCGCTCAGGGGGGTGGTCAGGTATTTCTCCGCCATTTCATAACCTCCTACAGAACCACTGATTTATGCCGCGCGGCATGGCAATTGATATTCACCGCCACCGGAAAACTGGCGATATGGCAGGGATGATACTCAATGGCCACCCCCAGAGCCGTAAACCTGCCCCCCAGACCGGCGGGCCCTATGCCCAGTTTGTTGATATCGTCCAAGAGTTCGGTTTCGAGAGCCGCCATTGCCGGGATCGGGCTGGGTTCGCCCAGTTCCCGCAACAGGGCTTTCTTGGCCAGGAGGGCCGAGTACTCAAAATTGCCGCCGATCCCCACGCCCACCACGATGGGCGGACAGGGATTGGGGCCGGCCTGCCGCACCCGGTCGATAACAACCTTCTTCAGCCCTTCCAGTCCGGCCGAAGGAGGCAGCATGGCCACCGTACTCATATTCTCGCTGCCGCCGCCCTTGGGGGCGATCGTGATCTTCAGGGCATCGCCGGCCACCAGCTCCGTATGAATGATCGGCGGAGCGTTATTGCCCGTGTTGGCCCGCGTCAGCGGATCGCACATGGATTTGCGCAGGTAGCCGTCGGCATAGCCCTTGATCACGCCCTCCGTGATGGCGTCCCGGATCGTGCCACCACTGATACGCGCGTCCTGACCGACTTCCAGGAAAACAACGGCTACGCCGCAGTCCTGGCACATGGGTACCTGCTCGGCGGCGGCGATTTCCGCGTTCTCCAGCAGCTGTTGGAAAACGTCCCGCCCCGTGGGGGAAACTTCTTCCGCCAGACCCTTCTTGAAAGAGGCGACCAGGTCGTCGCCGAGATAGTAATTGCCTTCCATGCACAGCCGCGCCGTTTCGGTAACAATCGTCTGATAGTCGATGGTTTTCGTCTTCTACGCCTCCCTGCTCTATAATCTCTGTCCGGCGTCCCGACTCAGCGGTAGCGCCAGCGGCGAAACGCGTACTTGTTCGTCTCCTTGTTCATGAAGGCGATATGGTTGGTCAGCGGAATCTCTTTCGGGCATACCTTGCGGCAGTTCTGGGCGTTGCCGCATTCCTGAATCCCGCCTTCGTACATCAGGGCGTCCAGGCGTTCCTCCTTGTGCATTTCCCCGATGGGATGCGTATTGAACAGGCGCACTTGGGCAATGTGCGAAGGCCCGATGAATTTGGATTTGTTGCTGACGTTGGGGCAGGCTTCCTGGCAGCAGCCGCAGGTCATGCAGCGGGAAATAATATAGGCCCAGCGCTGCTCCCGATCCGCGAACCTGGGGCCGCGCGCGATGGCCCAGCTGCCGTCCACGGGCACCCAAGCCTTGACCCGTATTAGGTTGGCAAACATCCGCTCCCGATTGATCGTCAGGTCGCGGACGACAGGAAACTTGGTCAGCGGGGCCAGGACGATCTGCTTGCCGAACCCGGTCTGCTCGTAGATCTTGTCAATCAGAGCGGCGCAGGACTGCCGCGGTACGCCGTTGATCAGCATCGTGCAGGCCCCGCACACTTCCTCCAGGCAATTGCACTCCCAGACCACCGGATTCACGGCTTTGCCCTGGACGTTCACCGGGTTTTTGCGTACTTCCATCAGGACAGAGACGACATTCATATTGGGTTTGTAGGGGACGTTGAATTCTTCCCAATACGGCGCGGCGTCCGGGCCGTCCTGCCGTTTGACTTTAATATTGATGAACTTATCGTCATTTGCCACTTGCCGACACCTCCTTCGCTACATTGTACACGCGTTTGCGCGGTTTGATCAGAGAGATGTCCACCTCTTCCCATTCAATCTCCGGTCCGTCCGGAGTCCAGCGCGATTTGGACGTCTTGAGGAATTTTTCATCGATGCGATCCGGAAAATCCGGTTTGTAGTGACTGCCGCGGCTTTCGTCCCGCCGCAGGGCGCCGACGGTGATGGCGTGAGCCACTTCGATCATGTTTTTCAGATCGCGGGCAAAAAAGATGGTCTGGTTGCTGAATCCGTGTCCGTCCACCATATTTATTTTTTCCCAGCGCTCCTTGATCTCGCGGATGAACTGGTCGTTGGCGGTCAGGTCCTTGTTGTTGCGGACGATACCGACATTGGCCCGCATTTTTTCGCCGAGTTCCTGGTGCAGGACGTAAGGATTCTCCGTGCCATTCAACTTCTTCAGCTTTTCGTAGAAGGCCTCCTGTTTTTTCAGTTCGTCGGTGAAAGCCTTTTCGTCGGCGTCTTCCGCCGTCTTGCTCAGTCCCTTGGCGTATTTCAGGGCGGCGGGGCCGCAGACCGTGCCGCTGTAGAGGGCGGATAGCAGGGAATTGGCGCCGAGGCGGTTGGCGCCGTGATACATATAGTCACATTCGCCGGCGGCAAACAAACCCGGAATACAGGTCTGGTGATCCTCGTCCACATGGATGCCGCCCATGAAGTAGTGGATGCCGGGGAAGATCTTCATGGCCACTTTACGCGGATCGTCGCCGTGGAACTTTTCGTAAATCTCCATAATGCCGCCCAGCCGGCGGTTGAGGAAATCGGTGGGCAAATGGGACAGATCCAGGTAAACCTGATTCTTGCCGTCGATGCCGAGACCCATGTCCACACATACCTTGTGGATGGCGCGGGAAGCGATGTCCCTCGGCACAAGGTTGCCGTAAGCCGGGTACATTTCTTCCAAAAAATACCAAGGCTTGCCGTCTTTGTATGTCCAGACCCGACCGCCTTCGCCGCGGGCCGACTCGGACATGAGCCTGGTCTTGTCGTCGCCCAGCATGGCCGTGGGGTGAATCTGGATGAATTCCATATTGGCCAGGCGGGCCCCCTGCTGGAAAATGCTTCCGGCGGCCGTGCCCGTGCAAATGGTGGAGGTGGTACTCTTGGCGTAGATCATGCCGCCGCCGCCTGTCGCCAGGATCACGGCGTCGCCTTTGAAAATACGGATTTCCATCGTCGTGAGGTTCTGGGCGATACATCCGCGGCAGACGCCTTCCCCGTCGATAACGGCGGAGAGGAATTCCCAGCCCTCATATTTTGTGACCAGACCCGCCGCTTCGTGCTTGCGCACCTGCTCGTCGCAGCAATACTCCAGCTGGGCGCCGGTAGTGGCGCCGGCGAAGGCTGTGCGTTTGTTCTTTTGGCCGCCGAAATTACGCAAGTCCAGCAGCCCTTCGGCCGTGCGCGTAAACATGACGCCCATGCGATCCATCGTGTAGATAATACCGGGCGCGGCCTCGCACATCCTTTTTACCGGCGGCTGGTTGGCGAGGAAGTCCCCGCCGTAGATCGTGTCGTCAAAATGCTCCCAGGTCGTGTCGTTTTCACCCTTCGTATCCAGCGCGGCGTTGATTCCGCCTTGGGCGCAGACAGAATGTGATCTTTTCACGGGCACCAGGGATATCAAATCCACGGACATCCCTTTTTCCGCAATTCTCATGGTCGCCATCAAGCCGGCCAGACCGCCGCCGACGACGATAATTTTTTGTTTACTCAAATCGCTTTTTCCCTCCCTTATAAATTAGCGCTGCGCGTCAGAATCCGGCGATGACCGTCAGGATCCCAACCCCCCACACTCCGAGGACGACGAAGAGGCCCAGGGATATATACCGGCAGATTTTCTGCGAATGATCGCCAATGGTGACGCCCCATGTGATAAGGAAAGTGAAAAGCCCGTTGGCGAAATGGTAGACCGCCGCCAGGAGACCGATCGCATAGAGAATGAAAAAGGCCGGGTTGTGCAAAATCGAGGTCAGCGAATCGATCACCGCCTCGGCCTCATGGACGCTGAAACGCTGAAGATAGACGTGAAAAACGAGAAAAACTATCGTGATCAGCGCCGTGATCCTCTGTAAATAAAAGGCCCAGTTATTCCCGTACTTATAATTGAGGGCATTGTTCTTGGCGACGTAAACGATCCAGAGCCCGTAGAGCGCGTGTACGGTTATCGGCAGAAAGATTATGACCAGTTCCAGCACCAAAACCAGAGGCATGTTCTTCATGAAATTGATCACAGCCTCATACGTTTCCCGGCCGCCGAAGAAAACGGTGGTGTTCAGCGACAGGTGAAACAGCAGGAAGATACCGATGGGAATGATCGCCAGCAAAGAATGAATCCGGCGAAGAAAAAAATTACTCTTTTTATCCAAATGCTTGTCCTCCCCCTATAAAATAGTCCAATACCATCCGACTTTCCGCCCGGAGCGCCCGCGCCGTCCGGCTTAAGGCCCTCCCTTTCGTCCTCCTCCTCCTCCTTTCTTCTTCGGCCCGGGAATCCAGGTCAGAATTCTATGCCCCGGCGGGCGGGCACTCCCTCGTTATAAGGATGTTTGCGGGCGGCAAACTCGGTCACATAATCGGCCGCCTCGATGATCAACTCGCCGGCGTTATGGCCGGTGAAAACGAGTTCCGTCTCTTGCGGCCGGCCGGCGGCCAGCTCCACGAGTTCCGCCGCCGTCACGATCCCGAGATCGACGAGGTCAAGGGCCTCGTCCATGATCACGAGACCGTAAGCGCCGCCGCCCATTTCCGCCGCCATCTCCGCGAGAGAAGCGCGCTGGGCGCGCGTCGCCTCCGCCTGCTCCTCCTGCGAGAGCTGGGAGAAAAAACCCTGTAATTGGGCCGTGGGCCAGACCTTGACCTGATCGCCCAGGAGAGACAGGGATTTCATTTCCCCGGAACGCCCGGATTTCACAAACTGCCCGTAAAGCACGCGGCGCCCGTGCCCGGCGGCCCGGAGCAACAGGCCGAGGGCGGCGGTGCTTTTGCCCTTCCCATAACCGATATAAACATGTAAGAGGCCCGGCAAATTTTTCACATCCTTCTTCATATATCTACCCTCAATGCTAGCACGTTCCCGGACAAATGTCCATAAGAATATTGTCTAAAAAAAGCCCTTTTTGTCACATGAGGGGGCGAACCCTGACCTCGCCGGAACGAAGAATTCTGCGGCTGCCGTCTTCCAGGTCCACTGCCAGCCCGCCGTCCGGGTCAATATCCAGCGCCCGGGCCGGGTAATATCTTTCGCCTTCCAGGCAAAGAACGCTCCGTCCCAGGATATTGGAGCGGCGGCGGTATTCCGCCAGGAAGGCCCGATCCGTCAGGTTCGGAAAAAAAGTAAAGAATCTGTTTAAGATCCCGGCCGCCAGGGCGCCGCGCACGTCCCGCTCCGGCGCCTGCTCGTACAGCCAGCCGGCGACGCCGCTCAGTTCACTGGGAAAGCCTGCCGGCGGTCGAAAAAGATTGATACCGACGCCTAAGACGACATAATCCCGCTCCGGGGTCTCATGGTAGAAGGAGCCTTCCGCCAGGATGCCGCAAATTTTTTTGTCGGCCAGGTATATGTCGTTGACCCATTTGATTTGGGTGCGGATAGCGCAGACATCCTCAATGGCCAGCGATACGGCGGCGGCGGCGGCGACGGTGATGAGCGGCATCCCGGCCGGCGGGGGGATGGAGCGCAGCAAAACGCTCAGGTAGAGGCCCGCTCCGGCCGGCGAGAAAAACTCCCGCCCCGTCTGCCCTTTGCCCCGGCTCTGACCGTCCGCCAGGACAACGGTTCCCTCCGGCGCTCCGTCTTCCGCCATTTCCCCCACCCGGATATTCGTCGAGTCCACGAGCGGGTAGTAATAACAGCGGCAGAGGGCGGCGGCCCGGCCCTTAAGGCGGACGGCGACGGCGGTCGCCGGCTCCGGCGCGTCCGACACCCCGCCTATTTCATGCTGCCTGTTTCCAGGAAGCGCTGATGCCATGACAGAGCCTGTTTCAGGTCATGGGGCGTGTGCTGGCTTTTCGCCGTTTTACGGGCTTGGGCCAAGTAGTCGCGCAGCATGGGCCGATAATCCGGGTGGGCACAGTTTTCAATCAGCAGTTCCGCACGCTCCTGCGGGATTTTCCAGCGCAGATCGGCCACGCCCTGCTCGGTCACGACAATCTGCGTGTCGTGTTCCGTGTGGTCGACATGGGACACCATCGGCACAATACAGGAGATGGCGCCTTTTTTGCCGATCGATTCCGTGGCGAAAATATTGAGCGCGGCGTTGCGCGTGAAATCACCGGAGCCGCCGATGCCGTTCATAACGGCCGAGCCGGCGATATGGGTCGAGTTGACATTGCCGTAAATATCCACTTCTATGGGAGTATTCATAGAGATAAGGCCGAGCCGGCGGATGACTTCCGGGTTGTTGGACAGTTCCTGCGAACGCAGAATCAATTTCTCCCGGTAGGCGGCGAGATTGCCGTAAAAACGCTTCTGAGCCGCTTCGCTGAAGGAAACGGCGCAGGTCGTGGCCCCGAGGACGATGCCCCGATCAAGCAGGTCAAGCGCGGAATCCTGGAACGTCTCCGTATACATGGTCAAATCGCGGAAACCGCCGTCGGCGAAAGCCTGCAGCACCGCGTTGGCTACGGCCCCCACGCCCGACTGCAGCGGCAGGAGGTTTTCCGGCAGACGCCCGGCCTCCACTTCCTGGCGGAGAAAACCGACAATATTCCGGCCGATGACACGCGAGACCTCATTGGGTTCGGTAAACGAGGGCGACTTGTCCTGGCGATCCGTCACCACGATGGCGGCGATCTTTTCCGGCGGACAGGGAATAAAATTCACGCCAATCCGATCCAGGGGGTGAACGATAGGAATCGGTCTGGCGTGAGGCGGCGTCCCTATTTCAAAAACATCGTGCATGCCTACAATATCAAGGGGAATCGTTTCATTGAGCTCGACAATGACCTTGTCCGCCATGCGGACGAAAGCGTCCGAGGCGCCCATCGAGGCCGCAGGAATGAGGCCCTCTTCCGTGATAACGGCGCATTCGATCACGGCCATATCAATGTGTATGCCGCCCATCCGCCGGTTGATGAATGTCGGGACATGCGAGAGATGCATGTCGATATAGCCAATCGATCCGTCATTGATGAGCGTCCGCATACTTTTGTTGGATTGATAGGAGTAACGCCGCTTGATGATACCTGCCTGAGCCATGACGCCATCCATGTCGTCGCCCACAGACGCGCCGGTACATAGAGTCAGATTTTTTGCATGTCCGGAGGCAGCCAGAGCGCCTGGAATGGCCTTGGGATAACCAACCAAGGTAAATCCGCTCATCCCCAGCGTCATCCCCGACGTGATCAGCCGCGCGGCCTGCTCAGCAGACATAACCCTGCTTTGCAAGCCGGCCGGAATTCTTGACATAACGACCACACCTCTTCCGTATTAATTTATGAAATTGTCTGTATTATATCGCCGCAGGCGCGGGATGTCAATAACTTTTTCGATTTTATTCGACAAAAAATTACGAAAAAACACGCAAAAAGGCATTATTTCCCAGGGTGATATTGGGGAGGGATTAGGGATTAGGGATCGTAGGGGGACGCCGCCCGATCCGGCGTATACGGGACGATTGCCATCGTCCCCTACGGCAATACCGCCCGGGGCGCGCATAGGAAAAACGGACGCGCATTGCGCGCCCGTCCCCTCTCAGGAAAAACCAGCCGAGAGTCCCGCTTTAGTCGGCTAAAAGTTCCCGCACAATTTGATTCACAAACCGCCCGTCGGCCTTTCCTTTAGTCAGAGCCGAGAGTTTACCCATCACCAGGCCTATATCCTTTATGGTTTGAGCCCCGGTATCGGCGATAACCGTCCGCACCAGTCCGCGCACTTCGTCTTCGGACATCTGCGCCGGTAAATACTCCTTGAGGATTTCCGCCTCCTGTCGCAGCAAGTCTGCCTGCTCGGGCCGATTCACCCGCTTATATTCTTCCATCGCGTCCCGCCGCATTTTCAATTCGCGGGCCAGCACCTCAATTACTTCGTCGTCATTTAATTCATGCAGTCTGTCGATCTCAGTGTTTTTGATAGCCGCCCGCGCCAGACGGATAACCGAGAGACGGAGTTTGCCCTCCCCCCTGGCTCGCATTGCGGTCTTCATGTCCTCATAGAGACGCTCTTTCAGAGACAAGCAAAGCCAACTCCTTATTTGAACTTACGTTTGCGCGCCGCCTCGGATTTTTTCTTCCTCTTGACGCTGGGTTTTTCATAATGTTCGTGTTTGCGCGCCTCGGACAGAACGCCCGAGCGCTGGCAGTTGCGCTTGAACCGGCGGAGTGCGGCATCCAGGGATTCATCCTTGCGTATTCTGACTTCCCCCATAATTTATCCCCCCCTCCACTGGCATTTCGGACTTCCGGCCTGGCCGGCCGTCCGAGTCAAAAAAGATAGCGATCGCTACGCATTTTATTATAAGGGATAAGCCAGAGCGCGTCAAGTAATATTTTGGCAGGCCCGCTGACTCGCCAACAAAAGCAATAAAACTCCTTAGTAGGAACTGTTCTCAAATAACTTATACATTTGACTTGCCCTTTTGCACTCTGGCTGCGTTGCCAGAACCCGCAAATACAGCCAGTATTAGCGGAACCTGGCGCCTTGCCAGAGCACAAA
>JAISWK010000059.1 GCA_031270805.1 Gracilibacteraceae bacterium | reverse complement strand
GACGGACGATACGCAAGTAACAAGTTTTGGCAATGGAAGGGTGAAAATATCGCTGCCCTATGACCTGCCGGCAGGGGAAACTATCGTCGTCTGGCATGTGCAGCCCGGAATTCCGGCTGACGACGCCGACAGGGTGGCAGACGCCTTTTATGACCCGACCGGGCGGAGAGCCGTATTCACCGCCGCTCATTTCTCTTATTACGCAGTCGGTTATGTAAAGGCGGTGGAACCGGAAGAACCGCCCGTAGTACCGGAAGAGCCGCCCGTAGTAGCGAAGCGGCCCACGCCGAACGGCGGCAGCGGCCTGACCATCGCCTATGATCCGGCGGTCCAAACGCCAGCTCAGCCCCAAGCCCCGGCGGTCACGGTCACGCGGGAGAGTCTCAGCTATATCAGCGGGGCGGATCGGGTGCTGACCTCCGTCGCCATCTCCCGCGCCGGCTGGACGAGCGCCGAAACGGTGGTTCTGGCCCCGGGGGGAGCGAACAATTTGATCGACGCCCTGGCCGTGGCCCCATTGGCCGGACAGGAGGACGCCCCGATTTTACTCAGCACCGGCGAGCTTAATCCGGCCGTCGTGGCGGAAATAGAGCGCCTGGGTGCGAAGCGGGTCTACGCCGTCGGCGCCCTGAGCGAGACGGTGATTGAGGCCCTCAAGACCGCGCTGCCCGCTCTCACGGTCGAGACTTTGCGCGGGGCGAGCCGCTTTGAGACGGCGGCTCTGATTAACGCCCGGGTGCAAAACCCGCAGGGAACATTTATCGTCGGTTATAACGCCGTGGCCGACGCGGTGAGCGTGGCCTCTTACGCCGCCGCCCACGGCTACTTGATCCAGATAGCTCAACCGGACGGTACTCTGGCGACTGATCACTACCCACTGCCCACTGACCACTATATCCTAGGTGGCCCGGCCCTGGTGGACGACGTACCGGGAGCGACCAGACTTTACGGCGCCACGCGCTACGAGACGAATAAGGCCGTGCGCGAGGCCCTGACCTTTGAGTACACGAATATTTACACGGCGGACGGGGCCACGCTCGTGGACGCCCTGACCGGCTCGGCCTTGGCCGCCAAGACCAAGGCCGCCATCGTCCTCGTGCCGGGGAACGACCCCACGGGCGTGGATTTTGGCGGGATTACACCGGAGACCAGGGTTTACGCTTTTGGTGGATAGACGCGCGACCGCACGAAGTGAAACAGGGAGCGCGGCTATCGGCAGCGACTTGGCGCCTTGAGAAACACTGATGGGTACTCACCGGCGTAAGGCGCCTTAGTCGCAACGAGGCAAGGAAAGAGAGGCAAGAAAAGAGGAAAGAGTGGGGACGCGGGACGGGTTCGCCCGTCCCGCGTCCCCCGGTTCCCGCAATCCACCCGTTTTTCCCTATAATCCGCACCGGGACGCCGAGGGCGGTATGCCCTACGATTACGATACCCTGGGCATGATTTTGCTTGGGTGTATTAGCGGCCAGGATGGCCGCGCTCCCAGGTACACCCGAGTGTCGTAGGGGACGCCGCCCGCCCACGGCGTCCCACAATACACCTGAATGTCGTAGGGGCGTGCATAGGAGACTCCATTCGGCAAAGGCCGAATGGAGTCTCCTATGCGCGCCCCTACTTCCGATAAGCTTCCTGCTTTGCGGGAGAAACAGACCACCCCGCCGCTTCGCGGCACCCCTCCAAAGGAGGGGAATCACCCCGCCGCTTCGCGGTGCCCGTCCCGCCCCTAATCCCTAATCCCTAATCCCTAATCCCTAATCCCTAATCCCTCTCCCCATTGTGCATTGTGCATTGTGCATTGTGCATTGTTATTGCAGCGGATTAAAATCCAGACTAAGCCGTACGCCTCCAGTCGGGCCGTCCCGGTAAAAAGCCGCCACGCCCCGGTGCGCCGCCTGGCGTAATTCGGCCGGGTCTTTTCCCTGCAGGATGATTTGCCAGCGATATTCGTTTTTTAGTCGCGTCAGCACGGCCGGGGCCGGGCCGAGGAGGCGGAGATGGGGAGCGGAGGCGATGGCGGCCTGGAGGGCGGCGGCCAGAGCGCAGGCGGCTTTGGCGGCCCGGGCCTCATCGCCGTGAAAGATCATCAGCCGCAGCATATGGGAAAAGGGGGGATAACGGCGCTCGCTCCGGTAGGCCAGTTCCTCCCGGGCGAAAAGTTCGTAATCGTAAGCGGCGGCGTGCAAAACGGTGCGATCTTCCGGCGCGTAGGTCTGCAAGATCACCATTCCCGGCCGGAGGCCCCGACCGGCCCGGCCGGCCACTTGGGTGAAGAGCTGGAAGGCGCGTTCGCGGGCGCGAAAATCCGGCATATTGAGCATTTGATCCGCCGCGATAATGCCGACCAGGGTGACATGCGGAAAATCCAGTCCCTTGGCCAGCATCTGGGTGCCGATGAGGATGTCCGCCTCCCGCCGGCGAAAAGAGGCGAGAATGTTTTCCGGCCCGCGCGCCGCCGTCGCCGTATCGCGATCAAGGCGCAGCAGCCGGGCTTGGGGCCAGATTTCCCGCACCGCTTCCTCCGCCTTTTGCGTGCCCTGGCCGAAATAGCGGATAAAGCGGCTGCCACAGCGCGGACAGCGTTTGACCGGATATTCCCGGTGGTTGCAGTAATGGCAGCGGAGCGCTTCCGTTTTTTGGTGAAAAGTGAGGGCCACGTCGCAATGGGGACAGGAAACGACATGCCCGCACTCGCGGCAGAGAATAAAGGTGGCGTAGCCGCGCCGGTTCAGAAAAAGAATTGCCTGTTCGCCGCGGGCCAGCAAAGCCGTGAGCGCCTCGCGCAGCGGCAGGGAGAGAACGCTTTTGTTGCCGGTGGCCAATTCCCGCTTCATATCCGCCACGACGATTTGGGGCAGGGCGCTTTGGTTATAGCGAGCCGGCAGGGTGACCCGGCTGATCTGGCGCCGGGCGGCGGCGGCGTAAGCCTCCAGGGAGGGCGTGGCGCTGCCAAGGAGAACCAGGCCGTGAGGCAGCCGGCGGCGGGCGACGTCACGGGCGTGATACTTGGGGTTTTCGTCCTGTTTGTAGGCACCGTCGTGTTCCTCGTCTATAATGATGAGGCCGAGGCGGGGGAAGGGGGCAAAAACGGCGGAGCGGGCGCCGACCAGGATTTGGACTTCCCCGCGCAGGCATTTTTCCCAGACGGCGAGTTTTTCTTCGGCTTTGAGGCCGGAATGAGCCACAGCGACGCCGGCGCCGAAGCGGGCGGTGAAAAAAGCGGCGATCTGGGAGGTGAGGGATATTTCCGGGACCAGGACGATCGCCTGCCCGCCGCAGGCAATCACTTCCGCTACGGCCCGGCCGTAAACCAGGGTTTTGCCCGAACCGGTTACGCCATGGAGGAGAACGGTACTCCACCCCTCGGCCCAGGCCGCGGCGGCGCGCCGCCAGGCGTCCGCCTGGGGCGGGGTCAGCGGCAGGTCGTACCGGGCGGTCAGCCGGGATTCCCAGTCCGCGTCCGCCCGGTACGACCCGGGGGCGGGCTTCGCCCGCCCCCCGCCGGAGCCGGCCGGTTCCGCCCCGGATTTCATCCCGGCCGGCTCCGGCGCCGCCGACCCCGCAGCGCCGGCAGGCGCCGGCGCGCCGCCGCTACTCTGGGGAAAGCGGATTTCCCGCCCCAACAGTCCCTCCGCTTCGCAGTCGCGCAAGAAGCTCGCGTCCACCCCGGCCCGCCGGGCTAAGATCTTAGCCGGCAACGCCCCGCGCCGGCTGCGGCGCAGACAGCGGCGCACCGCCGCCCGCCGCTCGTCCGTCTCTTCTCTCTCCGCCGCCGCTTCCGCCCTCCAAGCGCCGGCCGGGCTGTACCATATTTCCCCTCGCCCGCGCAAAAAAGGCCATACGGTATGCAAACTCAAAGCCAGCGGGCAAATGGTTGTTTCCGCCAGCCAATGGGCGAGTTCCAGCATGTCCGGCGGAATGAGCGAATCATCCTCCAGGACGGCGCTGAGGGGGCGCGGGGTAAAATCCGCCCCCGGCGGCAATTCCGCCGTGAGCGCCGCCACCAATCCGCGCACTTGGCGGTTTTTCAGCGGCGCCTGCACAATCGCTCCCGCCCGAACCGTCATGCCCTCCGGTACTATATAGTGAAAACTTTCGTCCAGCCGCCTGTTCGCCACGTCAAGCAGCACTTCCGCGTACAGAAGCATAACCAACTCCGTTTCTTCCTGCCCGGGCCGCTCAAGCCTCGCCGCAGATCGCGTGCCCGGCAGGGAGGCCGCTCCCGCTGCAACGCGCCGCAAGGCGGATCATCAGTGAAGATTGGTCACAAGATCCGCAATGGTAAATTGATCCAGTGTGGCCTGGAATTCTTTCTCCGCCTTGGACACAATCAAAGAAATAAACTGTTCCGCTCCCGTCGCAGCAACAGAATAATAGGGCGTGGTGACAGAATCGGCCAGGCTCCGGTAAACGTCCCCCACAAAAATCTCAGCGGCCGATTTTCTCAACTCATAGCCGCCATAACGCCCCGCATGGGTAGTGAGGATGCCGTTTTTTGCCAGTCGCACCAGTATCTTACGCAAATATGTGCATTCAGTATTAAGTTTATCTGAAATATGGCTGCTGCTCAGCATAGTCTCTGATTGGGCCAAGAGGGTCAAGGCGCGCAGAGCCACATGGAACCATTTGGGGCCGAGATCTCCGACCAGGGATACTAGCTGCATAAATCACACTCATTTTTCAAAAAAAAATATTGCCGGATTTCCAAAAAAGTATTGACTAAACAGGATGAAGGACTTATAGTTATATGAGTGTTATTTTGCTCATATAAGAGGCCGTATGAGAAAATAGGGAAGGAGGGAAGGGGAATACAATCGACAATGATTCAAGAGCGAACATGACTCATTTTACCATGAGTCGGGCCAGAAAGGAAGGGGTGGTCAGACAAAGTTAACCGGAATGGTTCTGAGGTGTAAGGAAAGTTTTTTTTGGTTTTAATTGTGCGAAATTTTACTCAATTTTGGTGATAAACCACAAGGAGGAAGATTCATGAGTTTTGAGAAGAAACTCCACCCGGAACTGCGCAAAGCCGTCGCAGTGATGCCGGATGGTCAGGTAGCTAAAACGTTCGCCAGGGAGAACATTGCCCTACTGAGAGAGGAAACGAAAAACCTGGAGCGGACTATGGCGCGCCGAAGCCCGGATGTTACTGTTACGGATGAAACAATACCGGCAACGGAAGGATCCCCGGCTTTGCCGGTGCGGATTTACAGGCCGAAAGGGACGAAGGGACAACTGCCCGCCAGGCCCGTGTCGGCAAGACCAACTGTTTCCAATATGCGCGGAACGGCGTTCCTGTCCGGGACGCCACCCAGGAGACGCTGAATTTCAAGATTCTCCCTCGCGGTCATGTGAGGGTAGACGGCGGGCGATTCGATGGATTGCCCCATGCTCCTTCTGCCGCGTCTAAGCGCCGCCTCACCGCTTTCTCCGAACAGCTCCACATCGCCTGAAGTTGGAGAGATAAGCCCCGCCACCGCCCTCATGAATGTCGTCTTGCCAGCCCCGTTCAGGCCAATCAGCCCATAAATCTGCCCGCGTTTTATCTCCACGCTCACATTGTCGAGCGCGAAGACGTTTCCGTATTTCTTGCTTACGGTCCTGGTTCGCAGTACGTATTCGCCCATGTTCTCTGCTCCTTTCTGTTAGGGAATGGCTGTATTATAGCCGGCAGAGTTCAAGGCATGTGCAAGAAAAGATAAAGAAAAGATAAAGTTGGCTCAATTTTAGCTCATCGCAGTTAAAAACGGCGCGGCAGAAGTCAAGTGTGTCTTTACATTTGCCGTGGAATGTCAGGTATGGCGTAATCAATACCCATCATCCTTCCGGCACACGGCTTTTACGCGGAGCGCGGCTTCGCCAATACCAAAATCATTCGTCTTGTTTTGTCGCGGTCAAGAAACCCGTCGCCGTTGGAACTTTACACAAACGGAATATCAAGTATCGCGCCGCTGTTATTCATCCAGCAGCAGAGGTCTTTTCTTGGCTTTGCGCTTTAACTCCCGGATTTGCTCGCGCTCCACTTGGGAAATGCCTTTCTCCGGCGTAGGCAAATTTTCCGGCATTGTGCCGCCTAAATCCTTAATGGTTTGGCGGACTTTTTTGCCAACGGCAAAATGCGTTTCGTTCGCGGATTCCGATCCTTGTATATTCTCGCGTTTCAGCTTGCTCTCGGTCTGCGTGATACGAAATAGGTTCGCCGCCAATTCCTCGCTGCCCATAAAATCAAGGATTTTATCGCTGTCGCGCAACCTCTTGCGCCTGTGTATGCCATCAACGTCAAGGCCGTACAATCCTTTGTATCCGGCGTTTTGGAAAACCGCGTATTCCTCGTTCGTAATCAGCCCGGCGTTTTTTGCGGCTTCGGCAAGCATTTGATTCCATTGCTTTATGTCGCCGCGCACAACGAGCCGTCTGTTGTCCTCGTCAAGCCGATTGAAGTAATCGGCCACTTCCTGGCGGCGCGTCTGTATGGCGAAATACGTTTGACCCAGCGCGATGACCTCTTTGCGCGGGTCGCCGTTCTGGACGATGAGGTAACAGGCATAACGCGAGAGTTCATAGTCAAGGACTTTCCGTTTCGTGCCGCTCCCTATCCCGACCATTTTGTTGACCTCAACAAAATGGTCATCGCAATCAAAACCGCTGTTCCTACAGGCCAGTTTCGCTTTGTCGATAACCTTTGAAAAATTGCGCCATTCGGTATAGTCCAACGTATCGGCAAGCTCACGCGCAAGCCAATACTCGCCACCGGCGGCGTCTGCTTGCTTAATATCCTCAAATCGCCTGTATTCTCCCGCATTTAGCTTGCTCACGGCTGCGCCTCCGAAACATAATGCTTCTCTCCCGCTTCAAGGATTTCCGGTGGTATCGGTATACCCCGCGCCTTGCAGAAGTCAAGAAAACTCTTGCGAGCCAATGGGCTGGGTTCTACCACTTTTTTCTCCCAACGGCTTAATCGCGATAGGCGCGCGGAAGTAATTTTACACTGTATTTATCCAAAATGCTTTCTCTTTAAGCCCGACAGCGTTTCTCTTGCATCGGCAAGTTGATTGTCTGAAATGTACTCAGCCTCTGCTTCCGCGACAGCCGCGCCGAGTTCACGATCTTCCAACATGGAATCAAAGGTTTCGATACTCATAACGACTAAATCGCCATAACCGTTTTTCGTTATGAATATAGGTTCGTTCTTCGCATGGCAAAGGTCCGAAATCTCATTGGTATTTCTTAAATCGGTGATCGGCCTGATCTGAGGCATAATCTCCATCTCCCTTCATGTACATCATTATGGCATTATTATGTTCGTTTTACAAGAGCAAATTGCAGAGAATACGTGGTTTTGAAGGAAAAAAACGAACGTCTCACGCTCGGAGGGACTCTGCCGCAATAATCAGGCGGTTTCGCCGCGAATAAGACCGACCGGCAGGCAATATATCCGCTCCATCGCCTCATCCGGGTTATGGATTCGCCTGAGCAGCAGGTCGCTCATCAATATCGCGGCATCCTCAATCGGCTGGGCTATGGTCGTCAAAAAGGGGTGGTAGGCGCGAACATGCGCGGTCGCGTCGTAGCCGATTACCTTGATATTGCCCGGAACGGCGAGAGACAGCTTTTTTGCTTCGCCTATGAGCAAAAGCGCGGTCAGGTCGTCCGTGCAAAAATATCCGTCCGCATCGCCTTCTTGCAGTATCGCCTTGAGCTGCATCGTTTTGAGCGCGATTGTGGGCTGTGTGTACTGATACAGGATCGGTTCCCTGCCCTTTTCGCCCAGCGCGGCCGCATACCCCTCATATCGTTTATAAGTCGGATCTTCAGGGTTGTTTTCCCCCGTCAATATGGCGATTTTTTGCGCGCCCGCCGCCATCAACCTCTCCGCCGCCATGCGCCCGCCGGCGTAATTATCGCTGCAAACGATGGGGATTTTCCTGGAAATGCTGCGGTCAAAAGCGATGATGGCCGCGCCTGTCGCCTCGTATTCCTCAATGCCGGCGTTGTGCGTCCCGGTGATGATGCCATCGACCTTGTTGGCGGCCAGCATCCTCAAGTATTCGCGCTCTTTTTCCCTGTCCGCCATGCTGTCGCAGAGGATGACCTTGTAGCCTTTCTCAAAGAAACGGTGTTCCAGCTTTTCGACCAACTCCCCGAAGAAGGGGTTGGACACGCCGGGAAAAATCAGCCCGACCAGGTTCGTCCCTTTCCCTTGCAGAGAGCGGGCGGCGGTGCTGGGCAGGTAATTCAACTCCCGCATTGCCGCCTTGACCTTTTTGACCGTTTCCTTGCCCAAATAACCGTAATTGTTGATGACACGGGAAACAGTCGTCACCGAAACGCCTGCTTTTGCCGCCACGTCCTGTAATTTCGCCATAAGTTCCCTCCGTGTCAGGCCCTAACGCTCGCCTCCATGCCCCAGACGGAGCCCTGTATCTTTATGCCGGGATGCAGAGCCGCTGCCGTTATAAAGATTTTGTCCTTGCCGTTTTGGGGAAAGAAACGCCCGGTAATGGATTTCTCCCCTTTGTTGATAAATATCTCGAAGACGGAGCGATCAACGAAGATATTCAAAACCATATCCCGCCTCGTGCTGACCTTTGATTTTCTCACCGTGTCGCCACGCTGTTCGCGCCAACCGGTGATGTTCGCATAGGGGGCGACGCTTTGCTCCAGGCCTTGGGGGCAGAAAATTAATATCGGCCGGCCGTTTATAAAAACCAAATTAGGACATTCAATCATATAGCCCATCGTCTGCCCGGAAAAACGCAACTCGCCTGATAGCTGCCAGTCCTTCATATCGCGCGACTTATAGACAAGGATTTTCCCCTGCAAGGCCTCGTTCTGGGCCCCAAGCAGCAGGCGGTATTCGCCGTCATGGGCAAATACCTGCGGGTCGCGAAAGTGGGCGGTGTACCCTTTGGGCAAATCGCCAATAAATGGCGGTAGTTGTTTTTTTATATCGCCGTTTTGATCCATAGCCGCGCATATTTGATAAGAACGGCGCTCCCGGTTTTCCGTCCGCACATTGCCTGTATAAAACAGAAGCAGTTTGTCTTCGTGCGCCAGCGCGCTGCCGGAAAACACGCCGTGGCTGTCAAAGGGCGTATCGGGGAGCAAAGCCAAACCCCGGTATTCCCATCTGACCAAATCGCGGGAAACGACAGCCGCCCACGATTTGGCCCCGTGAACCGCGCCAAAAGGGAAGGCCTGATAAAACAGCCGCCACAATCCGTTATAAAAGGAGAACCCGTTGGGGTCGTTCAAGATGCCGCTTTGGGGATGAATATGATATTTCGGCAGGTAGGGCGAACCCGCCGTTTGGGCCTCAACCCGCGCGCGGTCTTCCCCGCTGTATTCCGCATAGCTTTTATATAGTTCCCGTCGATCTTGGTTTTCCAGGGATAGCATAACATTCTCCTTCCCTTGTCGGTGTTTAAGGCGCGCCGTTCAAAGCAGGCGTTTATCTCATTGTAGCGCCCGGGGCAGTAAATGTCAATCGTTTGATATATATTTTCAGGATATTTTTTCCGAAATGCAGTTGATTTTATGTATTATTCGTGCATATCGGGCCTGGGATATACATTGAAAAAATATTTTATGATAAACGATTGACATATATTTTTGACCATGTTATACTTGGCCTACTCATGCGATAGTGCTATTTGAAGGAGGACGCCATGAAAAGCATGGATCACAAGGCAGTCGCTCAAACCATAGCGGCCGCACTCGGCGAGGGCAATCTTTCTGCTGCCGCCCATTGCGCCACCAGGCTAAGGTTGGTGCTGAACGACTGTGCCTTGGTAAACATGAAGGCGTTGGAGGACTGCAACGATATCAAGGGAACATTCAACGCCGACGGACAGTTTCAGATTATCATCGGCGCCGGCGACGTCAATGATGTCTACAAGGAACTTATCGCGCTTACGGGGGCGGGCGCCGTTTCCAAAACAGAGGCCAAAAGCGCCGCCATCAAGCAAAAGAAAAATCCGCTCCTGTCCTTTGTCAAAGTCCTGTCGGACATTTTCGTCCCGGTCATGCCCGCGCTGGTGGCCGGCGGCCTGCTCATGGCGCTGAACAACGTGCTGACGGCGCAAAATCTGTTCGGGGCGCAGTCCCTGGTGGAAATGGCGCCCCGGCTCACGGATATAGCGGCAATCATCAACTTGCTCGCCGCCGCGCCCTTCGCCTTTATGCCGATCCTGATCGGCATCTCCGCCAGCGAGCGTTTTGGGGGCAACCGCTATTTGGGGGGAGCAATCGGGATGGCGATGGTCATGCCCGCCTTAGTGAACGGGTACGACGTGGCGGCGGCGATTGCGAACGGGACGACAGACTGTGTGAAAAAGGGAGTCGTAGGGGCGCGCATTGCGCGCCCGCAGAACAAAATGGGGGACACGGGCGCGCATTGCGCGCCCCTACGATACCCGGGGTTGCTGCCAATGCTTTTCCACACAGTCTGACGATGCCTTATTGGGACATTTTCGGCTTGAAAGTGGCCCAAGCCGGCTATCAGGGTATGGTCATCCCCGTTATTGCCGTGGCGTTCATCATCGCTAACATAGAAAAGTTCCTGCACAAAATAATCCACCCGGCATTTGACTTTACCTTTACCCCTTTGATCTCTGTGATTGTCACGGGATTTCTGACCTTTGGCCTGGTCGGCCCGGTCATGCGCGTGGTAAGCGATTTTCTGACCAATGGCATTGTCTGGCTCTATGACACGGCCGGGTTTGTCGGCTCGGCGCTGTTTGGGACGTTTTACGCCCCCATCGTTATCACGGGGCTTCATCAGAGCTTTCCCACGATTGAAATCGCCCTGATTGCCAATATCGCGGTCACGGGCGGGATTGTCTGTTTATCGCTCCGGGATTAGGGCCAAAACTTCAGCATAATTCGGCATCGCCCGCAAGGCGCCCTTGCGCGTCGTAACCAGCGAGGCGGCGGCGTTGGCGAAAAGCAGGATTTCCGTCAGTGATTCCTCATCGAAATCCTTCAGGCCCAGCTCCAGAATATCGGCGAGGCAACAACCGAAAAACGTGTCGCCCGCGCCGGTGGTATCAATAGTTTTAACAGCCAAAAAGGCTGGCGCGGCGGCATGGACATCTCCGAAAAAGCACTCCGAGCCGCCTTTTCCTTTTGTGACAAACATGATGCGGATATTGGGGAAATCCAGCTGGAGCCTGGCGGCACTGTCTTTGACCGGCGTATTCCCATATAAGAACGCTAATTCTTCTTCCGCTGTTTTCAGAATATCGCACTGTCCCAGCCCCCAACTGGCAGCCGCCTTTGCATATTCCAAATCATTCCACAACGATGGGCGCAGGTTGGGGTCGAATGAAATCATGGCCCCGCTTTCTTTGGCCATTTTCACCGCGTATTTTGTGGCGGAGGCCGCGGGTTCGTGCGTCAGGGACAATGTGCCGAAGTGGAAAATCCGGCAGTCGGCCGCGATGCTTTTGGCCACTTCCTCAGGGCGCAGCAGTGTATCCGCGCTGCCGTTGCGGAAAAAGGAAAAATCCCGCTCCCCATCCGGCCCCGTTTGGACAAAGGCAAGGGTCGTGCTGCTTTGAGCGTCCGCGACCAGACCGCTGTCGTCAATCCCCGCCTCGACAATCGCCTCCCGCAGGAACGAACCGAACAAATCCTGCCCGACCTTGCCGATGAAGGCAGTTTTTTTGCCCAGCTTCTGGAGCATAGCCAGCATATTGCAAGGCGCCCCGCCGGGGTTGGCTTCAAATAGAGGGTTGCCCTGCCCGGACAACCCGTTGCGCGTAAAATCAATCAGCAACTCGCCCAAAGCGGCGACGTCGTATTTCTTGGCCATAAAACCCTATTGCCTCCGGTCAAACCTTTTTATAATGCGCACCTTAATTGCGTGATCTTCTCGCGCAGCGGTAAAACAAACGGGGGCGACACCGATAGCTCGTCAATGCCCATTTGCAAAAACCGCTCGGTCAGGGTTAAATCCGCAGCCAGTTCCCCGCAGATGCCCACCCAGATGCCGGCTTCGCGAGCGCTTTGCGCCGTCATTTGAATCAGCCGCAGCACAGCCTCGTGGTGAGGGTCGGAAAATCGCTCAATGTTTTGATTTTGCCGGTCGGCGGCCAGCGTATACTGTACCAGGTCATTTGTGCCGATGCTGAAAAAGTCCACTTCCCGGGCGAGAAAGTCGCTGACAATCGCGGCGGCGGGTGTTTCCACCATAATCCCGATTTCAATACTTTCGGCGAACAGAACGCCTTTTTCGGCCAGCTCCCGCAGAACCTCGCCGGCGATTTCTTTCGCTTTTTGAATTTCCCACAGGGAGGCAATCATCCGGTTCAGATATTGGCCCGCGTTTTCGCTCATGATCATGACGGCAACCTCGAATTTTCATAGTTCCCTCTCAGGCGTTGGCGGGACGGCGGCCAGGTCATTCTTCTTTGTTTTTCTGCTTGGAGAGCGCCACTTCCAAGATAGCTTTTTTCACGGCCTCCCGCAGTTCGTAGCAGAATTTCCGGGAATCGGCGTCGTCGGCCGCTTCTTTAATGAAATCGAAGGCGATTTTCCGCGCTTCGGAAAAACCATAAGTTTCCAAGAGATAATCCCATATTTCAAAACCGGTGAGGCAGGTCGTCTTGACGCGGAAGCTGCTTTTCGTGTCAAAATAATTTATGCTGAATTTCTGTTCGTCCGCAGTTACACCGTCCACTCTGCCGGTTTTGTAATCTACTTTCTCAATAACCGCCGCTGTTCCCGCCGCTATATTGAAATAAGTGTCAATAAACTCTATTTGGACTCCTTTCTTCAATTGATTAAGCATTCAATATAGCTCTGCTTTCAATAAAAAATCGGCGTAACGAAGGTGGCTTTTGCTAATAGCATCTCAAACCAGGAAGGGAGCGATAATAAGGGAAATCGTGCCCATAACCTTGATCAAAGCGTTTAAGGAAGGGCCGGAGGTATCTTTGAACGGGTCGCCGACCGTGTCGCCAACGACAGCCGCCTTATGCGCCTCCGAGCCTTTGCCGCCGTGATGCCCTTCTTCGATGTATTTTTTCGCGTTATCCCAGGCGCCGCCGGCGTTGGCCATGAACACGGCCATGAGGAAACCGGCGAAAGTGCCGCCGGCCAGCATGCCGCCCAGGGCGTCCTTGCCCAGGAGAAAGCCTACGGCCAGCGGGGTCAGCACCGCCAAAAGACCGGGAATAATCATCTCCCGGATAGCCGCCCGCGTGGAAATATCGACGCAGGCCGCGTAATCCGGTTTGCCGGTACCATCCATAATGCCGGGGATTTCCCGGAACTGCCGCCGCACTTCCCCGATCATGTCAAAAGCGGCCTTACCCACGGCTTGCATGGCGTAAGCCGAAAAGAGAAAGGGCAGGGCGGCGCCGATAAACAGGCCGATGATCGTCGTCGGATCAAGAATGTCGATCGCCTTGAGCTGAGCCAGTTCGGCAAAGGCGTTGAATAGAGCCAGCGCCGTCAGCGCGGCGGACCCAATGGCGAAACCTTTTGCCACCGCCGCCGTCGTGTTGCCGACCGCGTCGAGCTTGTCCGTCGTCTTGCGCACCTCCGGCTCCAATTCCGCCATCTCGGCAATGCCGCCCGCGTTGTCCGCCACGGGGCCGAAGGAGTCGATAGCCACGATAATACCGGCCGTGGAAAGCATCGCCATCGCCGCAACGGCGATGCCAAAGACGCCCGCCGCCTGGAAAGAGGCGTAAGTGGCGGCGCAGATGGTCAGCACCGGCAGAGCCGTACTTTTCAGGCCGACGGCCAGACCAGAAATCAGCACCGTCGCCGCGCCGGTTTCGGCGGACTTGGCTATGGACTGGGCCGGTTTTTTCTGGTTGGAAGTGAAATACTCTGTAATAAGTCCGATGAGGATATTAACAACGAGGCCGCAGATGATGGCGGCAAAAACACGGTTGGGCGTGATTACCTGGCCGGTGGAGGTAATGTATTCCGCCGGCAGCATCAGGTGAACCAGGGCGAAAGAGCCGGCCGCCGTCAGGATATTCGTGCCCCACAGGCCTTGGTTCAGCGCCATTTGCGGGTTGGCCTTTTCCCCGGTGCGGACAAAAAAGCTGGCGATAATAGAACTGATTATGCCGACGGCGCCGACAGCGAGAAAAATCCATTCCCCGACGCCATGGCCGCGAAAAACCGAGAAACCGATGAGCATACCGGCAATAGCCGTCGCAGCGTAAGACTCAAACAAGTCGGCCCCCATGCCGGCGGTATCGCCGACATTATCGCCGACATTATCGGCAATGACCGCCGGATTGCGCGGATCGTCCTCCGGAATGCCGGCTTCGACTTTACCGACCAGGTCGGCCCCCACATCGGCCGCCTTCGTATAGATGCCCCCGCCCACGCGGGCGAAGAGGGCGATGGCGCTGGCCCCGAAGGCGAAAGAGTTGATCGTTTCCGCGTCGCCGAAGAGGAGAAAAAGCCCGGCCACCCCCATGAGGCCGAGACCGGCCACGGAGAGACCCATGACGGCGCCGGCGCGGAAGGAAACCCCCAGCGCTTTATTCAGACTTGTCCGCGCCGCTTCAGTCGTGCGGGCGTTCGCGCGCGTCGTGATGGACATGCCGACATAACCGGCCACGGCCGAGGCGGCGGAACCGGTCAGAAAAGAAACCGCCACCTGCCAGTCTTTGGCAAACAGCAGCACGAGAAAAATCACGAGGACAAAGGGAATCAGCGTTTTATACTGGCGGTTCAGGTAGGCCATCGCCCCTTCCTGAATCGCTTTGGAAATCTCTTTCATTTTGTCGTTGCCGGCGTTTTCTTTCAAAACGCTGACGGCGAACCCGGCCGCGACCGCCAGGCTGATGAGTCCGGTCGCGACCGCAATTACAGGTATTGACTCAAAATCCATACTTTGGAACCATTCCTTTCCTCTGGCAATAATTATTTGAAAAACACGGACAGCGCCAGCGCGCTGGCCAGGTAGAGTACAGCGAAGACAATACCCAGCTTGGAGATGGCGCCTTCTTTAGTTTTCGCGGCTTTGCCGAAAAACTGTTCACCCGCGCCGGCGATGGAGCCGGAAAGGCCGGCGCTCTTGCCGGACTGGAGCAGGACGGTGACGATAATTCCGATGGCGCTGATAATGAGCAGTATGACGACGAATAAATTCATTTTTTCACCCCTTCAAATTGAAAATCTGCAAACTTCATTGTAGCACAGTCAGGGATCTTTATCAATAATTTTTTACTTGAGTTTTCGGGCTGCCGCAGAGCGGGCCGCCGCCGCCACGCCCTCCGCCGTCAGACCGTACTTGGCCAGGAGGGCCTCCGGCTCGCCCGATTCACCGAAACTGTCGCGGATCCCGACCCGGGCAAGGGGGACGGGACAGCCTTCGGCCAAAATTTCCGCCGCCGCCGAACCCAAGCCGCCGACGATGCTGTGTTCTTCCGCCGTGACGACCGCCCCGGTGCGGGCCGCCCAGTGGAGCAGGGTTTCCGCGTCAAAGGGTTTGACGCTGGAACCGTTCAAGACTGCGGCCGTCAAGCCCTCCGCCGCCAGGATTTCAGCCGCCCGCAGCGCCGGGGCCAGCATGAGGCCGTTGGCGACGATGGTCAGGTCCCGCCCTTCCCGCAGCACATTCATGCGCCCGACGGCAAAACGATAATCTGGGCCGAAGAGCACCGGCGTCGCCGGACGGCCGAGACGCAAGTAAAACGGCCCGGGCTCAGTCGCCGCCGCCCGCACGGCCAAGCGGGTCTCCACGGCGTCCGCCGGCACGAGTACGGTCATGTGCGGCACCGCCCGCAGCCAGGCCACGTCCTCCAGGGCCTGGTGCGAGGCGCCGTCCTCGCCGACGCTCAAGCCGGCGTGGGAAGCGGCGATCTTGACGTTTAAGCGCGGATAGGCAATGGTGTTGCGGATCGGTTCCAGGGCCCGCCCGGCGGCGAAAACCGCGAAGGTACTCGCAAAGGGAATCAAGCCCCCGGCGGCCAGCCCGGCGGCAAAGCCCATCATATCCTGTTCGGCGATACCCATATTGAAAAAACGCTCGGGGTAAGCCCGGGCAAAAAGGCTGGTTTTGGTCGAGCCGGACAGGTCGGCGTCGAGGGCGACGATGCGCGGATTTTCAGCCCCGAGGGCCAGGAGTTCCTGCCCGTAGGCGTCGCGGGTGGCTATATATTCCGTCATGCCGCGCCGCCTTCCAATTCGGCCAGGGCCCGGGCGGTCTGTTCCGCGTTCGGCGCCTTGCCGTGCCATTCGGCCCGGTTTTCCATAAAAGATACTCCTTTGCCTTTTACTGTGCGCGCCAGCAAGACCGACGGCTGATCCCGCGTCTGCCGCGCCGCGGCGAACGCCGCCTGCAAGGAGGCCGGGTCGTGGCCGTCCACACTGAAAACCCGCCAGCCGAAAGCGGCCCATTTGGCTTCAAGCGGTTCCGGGTTCATCACCACCGCCGTGGGGCCGTCAATCTGCAGGCCGTTTAGATCGATGATTGCCACTAAGTTATCCAGGCGGTAATGAGCGGCCGCCATCGCCGCTTCCCAAACCATGCCTTCCGCCACTTCGCCGTCGCCCAGCAGGGTGTAGACGCGGTAACTCCGGCCGGCGACCCGGGCGGCGAGGGCCAGGCCGCCGGCAATGGCCAGACCCTGGCCGAGCGAACCGGTCGAAGCGTCCACTCCCGGCGTTTTGCGCATATCGGGATGCCCCTGCAGGCGGCTGCCCAGACGGCGTAATTCCGTCAGCTCCGCCCGCGGAAAAAAACCGCGGGCCGCCAGAACGGCGTAGAGCGCGGGCGCGGCGTGGCCCTTGCTCAAAACAAAGCGATCCCGCTCCGGGTCGTCCGGCCGGGCCGGATCCACGCGCATTTCCGTCCCGTAAAGCGTCGCCAGGATCTCCGCCGCCGAAAGGGAGCCGCCCGGATGGCCCGAACCCGCCGCCGCCACCATGCGGATTATGTCCCGCCGCGCCCCGTTCGCCAGGGCCTTGATTTCTGCTTCGCTCATGTAAGTATTCGTCCCCTCATCACTCATCACTCTCATTCCGGCAGGGATATTATACCGCATGACCGGCGGAATTGCAAAAACTATTCCCGCCCCGGAAAAAGTTGAAATCTGGCCTGATTCCTGTTAGAATAGCTTTCGGGATCACCGGGGCCGGCGCCGGGGTCGGATGGGTTGTGCCGGAATTAAGTTATTTATTGATGAAAAAGAACGGGAGGAAACGCTTTGGATACGCAAACGCTGACGGACGCGCTCCGCGCCCTTAACCCGGAGAACCTCACCTGGAAATTCGCCCTTTACACCACGCTGAAAAACCGCGACGGACTGGCGCTGGAATGGAATTGCTGTCCGATGGAAGAACTGCCCGCCCAGGCGGGGAAACTGACGGAATTTTTGTTGAAAAAACCCGTAGCCGAAAAACATGTGGCCCCGTATTCACCGGTTTTGTCCGATCGGGAAAATATCGCCGCCCTCTCCGCCGGGGACGAACTCGTGCAGGAGCAAATCGGCGACATCATCCTGAATATCCGGCACGCCCAAACCTACGCGCCGGAGGATTATGTTTCCGGCCTGATGCCAAGGAGCGCCGGTTACGCTTTTTACGGCGAGCGGCGGAACGAGCAAGACCAGGCGGAAGAACAGGTTCTGTTCATGCGCCGGGGCAACCCTTTTCTCACGGGTGCGAACGCGCAGCTATACACTTCCGCCGCCGGCGCGATCGTCGCCTGCGAAAAACCGGTTCTCAAATTTACCGCCGCAGTAGACTGTCTGCTGATTGGCGGCGTTTGTTATTTTTTCTCCGCCGCCGTGCAAAAAGATTTTTCCCTGGAGGACAGGCGTCTGGCTATCGCGGCCCAACGACTGGCCCTGATCGCCGAGGCCGCGATCGTCAGCGACTACGACCGGCTGGAGCGCGTCGTAATGTCAGCTAAAAACGCCCGCAAATTCCTTGATTTTGACAAACAGATTCTGGAACATATTGTCCGGCTGTCCATCGTGGAGCGGGAGGAATTTTTGAGCGTCTACGGCCTGACCATTGATCGGCGGGGGCTGGTGGACACATACGATCCCGAGCAGGGGGAATTGTTCGTCGACTTGCTCTGCTGCCGTAGCTGCCTTGATCCGCTCGGCCGCCTCTCGGTGGGAAGCAATATCACGCCGCGGCAATAAGGCTGTCAATATTTTCCTTGTTGTATCCCCTGGAACGCCGCCAAGGCTTTTTCCACCGTCTGATCCATGTCAAGGTAAGAATACGTCCCGAGGCGCCCACCAAAAATAATATCCGGCCGGCCGGCGGCCAAGCTTTGATATTTAGCCAGCAGAGCCATGTTGGCCTCGTCATTGACCGGATAGTACGGCTCCTGACCCGGTCGCCAGGCCAGCGGGTATTCGCGCGTGATGACGGTTTGCGGCCCGTGGCCGAACTCAAAATGCTTATGCTCAATAATCCGCGTGAACGGCGTCTCGCGGTCGGTATAATTGACGACGGCGTTCCCCTGATAGTCGTCCGTGTCCGGGATTTCCAGGTCAAAGCGCAGGCTGCGGTAAGCGAGCGGGCCGTAACAATAGGCAAAAAACTCGTCAATTGCCCCGGTGTAAACAGTGCGAGCGGCCGCGCCGGGACAGGCGGCGCTGAATTCCCGGTAATCCGTGTTCAGCCGGACTTCGCAGCCGGCAAGCATTTTTTCGATCATGGGCGTGTAGCCGCCGATGGGGATGCCCTGGTAACGGTCGTGGAAATAATTATTGTCATAAGTAAAGCGGAGCGGCAGGCGGCGAATAATAAAAGCGGGCAGACTCCGGCAGTCGGCGCCCCATTGTTTTTCCGTATAGCCCTTGACCAATTTGTGGTAAATCTCGGTTCCCACGAGACGGAGGGCCTGTTCCTCCAGGTTGCGCGGTTCCCCGCCCTTGGCGGGCCGCTGCCGCGCAATTATCTCTCTGGCTTCGGCCGGCGTGCGCACGCCCCACATTTTGTTGAAGGTATTCATATTGAAGGGTAAATTGTAAATCTCGCCGTGAAAATTGGCCAGCGGGGCGTTGATGAAATGGTTGAACTCAGCGAAGCGCCTGATATAGTCCCAGATTTCCTTTTTAGCGGTGTGAAAAATATGGGCGCCGTAGCGATGCACATTGATCCCGGCCAGTTTTTCCGTATAAATATTACCGCCGACATGAGGCCGGCGGTCAATAACCAGACAGGAAAAACCGCACTCGGTCGCGGTCTGGGCGAAAACTGCGCCAAAAAGGCCGGCGCCCGTGATCAGAAAATCATATTGCATTGATTTATCCTCGGCGATAGGGTATGATTGGCAAGGGTTGTGAAAAAAACGACGATTAACAGTCAGTCAGACGAAAGGAACGAGCAATTGTGATCCAAGCGGAAAATGTGAGCAAACGATACGGTCGGCTGCTGGCGAACGACGGCGTGAACATCAGCGTTGCGGCGGGGGAAACGGCCGTATTGCTCGGCCCGAACGGGGCGGGCAAATCCACGCTGATAAAATCCATCTGCGGTCTCCTGCGCTTCAGCGGTCGCATCACCATAGGCGGACACGAGAACAGGACGCCGGAGGCCAAGCGCCTCCTCGGTTACGTGCCGGAGTTTCCCGTCCTCTATCCCATGCTCACGGTGGCGGAACATCTGGAATTCATTGCCAGGGCCTACCGGCTCACGGCTTGGGCAGAGCGGGCGGAGGAATTGCTGCACCGCTTTGAACTCAGCGACAAGAAACAGAAACTCGGCAAGGAGCTTTCCAAGGGCATGCAGCAGAAGGTGAGCGTCTGTTGCGCCCTGCTGCCCGAACCCAAGGCCGTAGTTTTCGACGAACCGCTGGTCGGGCTTGATCCGCACGGGATCAGAGAACTCAAAACGGTCATGCTCAATCTGCGCCAAAGCGGCTGCGCCCTGCTCGTCAGCACGCATATGATAGAAAGCATGGAGGAAAACTGGGACACGACCTATATTATGACGAAGGGCCGCGTAGCCCGCGCTTGCCGCCGCTCCGATCTGCGGGCGGGGGAAAGCCTGGAGGAAATCTACTTCACGATTACGGAGGCGCCATCATGAGTCTCCTCTACCTGCTCGCGATGGGCCTCAAAAACAGCTTGCTGGAATTGGGGCGCAAACCCGCCAAGCTCGTGATGTACCTGATCGCGATCGCTTTTTTAGTTGCGATCCTCTTCCTGAGTTCCTCGCGCGGCGCCGCGCCGAAATCTCTCGATATTACCTGGCTGCAAGGCGCTTTTTTCCTCCTGGTCCTGGGCTTTGCCGTCTTCATTGTGGCGAATGGCCTGAGCAGAGGCAGCGCGATTTTTGCCATGAACGACGCCAACTTGCTCTTCGTCTCTCCGGTTGATTCCCGCCCCATCCTGCTCTACGGACTGGCGCGCATGGCCAGGACGGCTTTTTTCGCGGGTTTCTTCCTTCTGTTTCAAGCCCCGTGGCTCAGCCGGGCCTTCGCCTTGGGCGGGGGCGCTGTCTTTATCCTGCTCGGCGCCTTCATCATCGCTCTTATTCTCTTGTTCACGCTATCACTCATCATTTACAGCGTGACGAACGGGCGCCCCGGCCGCCGGCGGGCGGTGAAAATCATCGGCCTTGCGCTAATTCTGCCCCTGGTCCTCCACACGCTCGCCCGCTTCGCCGGAATGGGCCCGGAGGCGGGCAATATACAGACCGTCCTGCTTGAGGTCATACGCTCGCCCTTCTGCCTCTGGACGCCGATCGCGGGCTGGACGTCGGCGGGGGCGGTCGCCCTGCTCACGGGCAATACGGGCGGCGGGCTCATCTTCCTCGGGCTGAACCTCCTGGCCCTTGCGGCGGCGCTCGCTTATATCGCCCTTTCCCATCCCGATTATTACGAGGATGTGCTGGTCGCGGCGGAAACCGCCTTTGCCCTCAGGCGTAGTCTGGCCGAAGGACAGATCAACCCGGAGATGACATCCTCGGCCAGAACCAGGGTGGCGGGAACCGGCCTGAGTGGCGCGGGGGCGCGCACCTTCCTGTTCAAACATTTGCGGGAATCATTTCGGGCGAACAGGTTGGGGCTTTGGGGTCTCTCCTCGGTGCTGACCGTGGCGGGGGCGGCGCTGCTGGCCCTTTTCCTGCGCCGGGACGGACTTTCGTTGATCCTGCAGCTGCTGATGTGGATGCAAATTTTCCTGATCGGTACGGGGCGTGGGCTGAAGGAACTGTATATGCATTATATCTACTTGATCCCGGCCCCATCCTTCGCCAAGATCGTGTGGAGCAACCTGGAGACCGTGGGCAAGGTTTTCGGCGAAAGCCTGTTTATTTTCGGCGTCGTCGCCGCGCTCACCGGCGGGCATCCTTTGCTGGCGGCTGCGGCCGTCGTCGTCTATACCCTGTTTTCTCTCTTGCTGCTCGGCGTCAACTGTCTCTGGCTGCGCCTCGTTGGCGTAGATCTCAGCGCCGGCGTCCTTTTGCTCCTCTACGTCGTGGCGGTTATGCTGATCATGGCGCCCGGGATTGCCCTCGCCCTATTCGCGAGCGCATTCCTCCTGGGCGACCTTCTCGCCGCGCCTTGGGATCTGTTCGTGGGGCTGGCCGTTCTCGCAGCCTGGGAACTCGCGGCGGCGCTCGTTTGCTTCGCCCTCGCCCGGGGCGTGTTGCACAATTGCGACATGCCCGTACCCAAGTTGCGGGAGTCATAGGAGGCGGGTCGCAATGCCGCCCGGTCACGGGATTAAATTGGTAATAATATCCAGTCCGGCCGCGAAGGTACCTAGGGAACTGCCCAAGTTCGCCATAACGACTACTATGAGTATGTGGAGGAAGCGATTGCGGAAAAACCCCTTGAAGGTAAAAATATCCTCCGGGACGCGCTCCACGTCTTCCACCGTCGGTTTTTTCAGGGCGGCCTCAGCCAGCCCGGCAAACCAGCCGCAGGCGAGAAAAGGGTTGATGGAAGTGAAGGGGGCCAGGACAAAAGCCGTCAGTATGCTGAGGGGATGAGCCAGGGCCGCGGCGGTGAAAGCGCCGGCCAGGACGCTGTTCCAGAGCAGCCAGGCTGTGAGCTGCCGCAGGCCGTGACTGACGTTTTGGGCGAAGGCCAGAACGATGAGACCGCAGATCAGGATCGGGATTATCCAGCCGACCGCTTTGGCCAGTCGGCTGCGGGGCGGTAAGGCGGAGATGCTCTCGATATCCTGCTCGCGGAAGATCTCCTCTTTGACGCCGGCCACGTGGGCCGCGCCAAGTACGGCGGCGATTTTCGGGCCGGGCGCGTTTTTGATCTGGTGGGCCAGGTATTGGTCGCGTTCGTCCACGAGGACATTGCCGACTTTGGGTACGGAGGCGCGGATATCGGCCAGCGCCGCTTCCAGCATATCCTCCTCCAGCATTTTCTCCACGTCGGCGGCGGAGACTTCCGTGTCGTCGCCGAAGGAAAAGATAAGGCCGAAAAGCAGTTTGCTTTTTTCCCACAGGGTGATGCGGCGCCAGACGCGCATAAAAGTAATTTGGATTTTGCGGTCGGCCAAAACCAGGTTTTTCCCCAATTCCTCGGCGCAGGCGACGCCCTCGCGCATTTCCTGGCCCGGCGCCGTGTTCAGGCGAGCGGCCAGTTTTTTTTGGTACGAACTCAGGATGAGGTTGGCGATCAGGAACCCCACCTTCTTCCCTTTGATCACCTGAACAATATCTGTTTTTTTCCAGGCGTCGGGATCCTGCATACTGCGGAGCCGATCTTCATCCAGTTCGACGCAGATACTGTCCGGCTGCTCGGCGCTTATGACCTCGCGCACCAGGACGGCGCTCTTTTTGGAAACATGAGCGGTGGCAATGAGGATTATTTCCTTGCCCTGGTACTCCAGCCGCGTGACGCGGCCCGGCGCGGGCTGAGGCGCGGGGGCGGCGGATTTTTCATTTGTTGACATGCGTTCTCCGTTCGGGGAAGGATCCTGAAGTTATATAGTAGAAAGATAATGCCCCAGTTTGGATTTTTTGGTCACGAGGTATTTCTGGTTTTCCGGCCGGGGCGGGATTTCAATCGGCACCCGCTCGATGACTTCGATCCCGTAACCTTTCAAAGCCACGATCTTGCGCGGGTTGTTCGTCATCAGCCGGACTTTTTTCACGCCGAAATCGGCCAGAATTTGGGCCCCGATGCCGTAATCCCGCAAATCGGGGGCAAAACCGAGGTCCAAGTTGGCTTCCACCGTATCGCGCCCCTCCTCCTGCAATTTATAGGCTTTGATCTTGTTGAACAGCCCGATCCCCCGGCCTTCCTGGCGCATATAGAGCAGGAGTCCGCGCCCGGCGCGCTCAATCTGGCCCAGGGCGGCCGCCAGTTGATCCCGGCAGTCGCAGCGGCGGGAGTGAAAAACGTCGCCGGTCAGGCATTCGGAATGTACGCGCACGAGCAGTGGTTCATCGCCGCTGATATTTCCCTTGAGCATGGCCAGGTGTTCATTGCGGTCGATCAGGCTGCGGTAAGCGACAGCGTTAAAGTGACCGTACTCCGTCGGCAAGTCGATCTGATCCGTGACCTCGATCAGCCTTTCGTGCCGGCGGCGATAAAGGATCAAATCCTTCACCGTGATGAATTTCAGGCCGTGGCGGCGGGCGAAAAGGGCGAGATCGGGCACGCGGGCCATTGTACCGTCTTCTTTCATGATTTCGCAGAGTACGCCCGCCGGCGTCAGACCGGCCAGGCGGGCCAGGTCCACCGTCGCTTCCGTGTGGCCGGTGCGGACGAGGACGCCTCCTTCCCGCGCCTGCAGGGGAAATATATGTCCCGGCCGGCGTAAGTCCTCCGGCCGACTGTCCGGGGCGGCCAGGACGCGGATGGTTTCCGCCCGTTCATGGGCGGAAATGCCGGTCGTGCTGGAAACGGCGTCCACGCTGACGGTGAAGGCCGTGCCGTGCGGGTCGGTGTTCTGATCGACCATTTGGTGCAATTGCAGCGCGGTCAGTTTTTCCGCCGTCAGAGGCGCGCAAATCAAGCCTCGTCCGTGCGTGGCCATAAAATTAATACTGGCGGGGGTGACCTTTTCGGCGGCCATGACGAGGTCGCCCTCGTTTTCCCGATCTTCGTCGTCCACGACGACAATCATTTTCCCGGCCCGGATATCCTCCAGCGCTTCCTCAATGGGGCTGAAATCTGCAGCGGTGGTGTCCATGATATGCCGATTCTCCTTTGTCTTTTTTCGAATACCCCCGTCATTGCGCCACCCAGAAATACGTCCCAGGCAGGCTCAAAATCCGTGCTGCCGCAAAAATTCCGCCGTCAGGGCGGAGGCCGGCAGGGCGGCGGCGGGGGAGAGGGGGGCGGCGCGCAAAAAATGCTCGACGTACTTGCCCAGAATATCCGTTTCCAAATTCAGGACGGCGCCGGGTTGCGCGCGGCCAAGCGTGGTTTCGCCCAGAGTTTGCGGAATGAGGGAAACCGTAAAGACCGTTTGTTCCACCGTGACCAGCGTGAGCGACACGCCGTCCAGGGCGATGGAACCCTTGGCAATCATTTGCCGGAGCAGGGCAGGGGGAGCTTCGACGCTCAGGATCTCCGCGTTGCCGGCCGCTTTTCTCTGCCGCAGGACGCCGACGCCGTCTACATGTCCGCTCACGATATGCCCGCCGAGGCGGGCGGAGAGGGTGAGGGCGCGCTCCAGGTTGACGGGCGCTCCCGGGCGCAGGGCGCGGAGCGAGGTGCTACGCAGCGTTTCCGGCATGACGTCGGCGCTAAAACGGCCCGGGGCGAGGGATGTGACAGTCAGGCAGGCGCCGTTGACGGCGATGCTGTCCCCGACATTCGTGCCGGCCAAAGTTTTTTCCGCTTTGATCGTGAGTACAGCGCTGTCGGAGCGGGAATCAATCCGCTCTAAGGCGCCCACTTCTTCAATGATACCGGTAAAGATAATATACCGCCTTTCTCCGCGTCTCAGGCTTCGGGGGGCGGGGCCGCGCCGCCGCCGATATACGCGCTTACTTTAAGATCGGGACCGATAAATTCTGTTTCCAGCGCCTGGAGCGGGATGGCGTCGGCCATCCGGGGTAAATCCAATCCTCCCAGCGGCGTGGCCCCGCTGCCGCCGATAAATTTGGGCGCGATGATGAACTCGACCCGGTCGATCAGGCCGGCGGCCAGTAGGCGTCCCGCCAGCTGGCCGCCGCCTTCCAGCAGGACGCTGTTCCAGCCGCGCCGGGCAATGTCGCCCAGAAGCCGCTCCAGCGGCACATGCTCCGTCTCCGGGTATTGCCAGACTTCCACCCCGGGCCGGGCCCGGAGCGCCGCCAGGCGGTCAGCCGGGGCGCGGGCGGTCGTGGCGATAAGACAAAGGGAAGCGGGGGAGCGGACCTTAAGGATCCGGGCGTCGTCCGGCACGGTCAAAAGCCCGTCCACCAGCAGACGCACAGGGTCGCGCCCGCTGGGCAGCCGGCAGGTTAAGGCAGGATTATCCTGCCTTAACGTGCCGCTGCCCACCATGACGACGTCATGGCCGTTACGCAGCTCATGCGCGTAACGGCGGGCGCGGGATCCGGAAACCCAGCGGGAGTCGCCGGAGGCAGCGCTGATTTTACCGTCCAGCGTCATGGCGCATTTATAAAGCACAAAAGGCAGCCGCCGCGTCGTCGATTTGACGAATGCTTCATTGAGCCGCGCCGCCTCCGCCCCGCACAATCCCGTCTCCACGGCGACGCCCGCCGCCCGCAGCCGCTGAAAACCCCGGCCGGCGACGAGCGGGTTCGGGTCGGTCATGGCGCAGACTACGCGCCGGACGCCGGCGGCGATCAGGGCGTCGCAGCAGGGCGGGGTGCGGCCGAAATGAGCGCAGGGCTCCAGGGTGACGTAGGCGTCCGCCCCCAGCGCCTGCTCGCCGGCCGCCCGCAAGGCTATGATTTCGGCATGCGGTTCCCCGGCCCGCTGATGGAAGCCTTCGCCGACGACGACGCCCCGGCGCGTCAGCACACAGCCCACCATCGGGTTGGGGCTGACGCGGCCCCTGGCCCTGGCGGCCAAATCCAGCGCCCGGCGCATATATTCTTCGTCCGTCACCGCCTTTTCCCTCCCCAAAACAAAACGCCCCGAAACTCCCGGGGCGGACAAACAAAGGTGGTACTCCGGCACATGAGCGCCGGAGACATACCTCTTTCCATCCAGACTTTAACTGTCGGCTCCGTAATCACAACGGATCTGCCTTGCGGCTCGCGGGCTGTACCGCCGGTAAGGAATTGCACCTGACCCCAGAGGATTATTATATTTTCGGAAGTTATTGTAACACGAACCCGCGCCCGAGGCAAGCCCTTTTCTGAAGAAGAAGAATGATTTCGGCGTCCCGTTGCGGGCAAAGTCCGCCTCAGGCTATGTAAAATCAATGTAAAATCGATGTAAAATCGAGTAAAAATAGGGTGTGTTTTGCGATAATACTAATTTTTATTTGGGTGTATCGTGCGATACAATAATTGGTTATTATGGCATCAGCAAGGTACACAGCCATCTTCTTCTCACAATTATTCTTCGGGTCAGGAAAGGAAAGGGATGATCAATTATGACCATACGTATGAAGGTATTCCTCGTGATAACCTCCGTCGTTCTGATTTTCACTGTCGCCAATATGGTTATGGGTTTGTGCTTCACCCAGCCCCGCCTGCTGAAAACAGTGGAAAGCGACATGTCCGCAGTCGCCGAAGTAGCGGACAGATTGATAACGAGTGAGATCAATCTGCTGAAAGCTTTGACCGCAGGGGCGGCGCAGAAATTACTTGAGGTAGGCGAGAAAGATTTGCGGGAAGCCTTAAAAGAACAGGTGGAAGAAAATGAAAACTTCCTCGCCCTGACGGTCTTTGACCCGAACGGCGTAGCGGCGGCTTACGGCGAATCGCCGACGCCGGTATCCTGGCTGCGGGAGGAAAATGTGCAGAGAGCTTTCGCCGGAGAGATGAATATCTCCTCGACCCGCCTCTCGGAGACGACGTGGCGGGGGCACAAAACGTCAAATTTAGTGTTTCACGTGTGCGTACCCATGGGCGAACGCGTCCTCTCCGCCTCGGTACCCGGTATGATTTTCAGCGATATGCTGAAAGATATCAAAATTTGGACCACCGGCAATATCTTTATTCTCGACGCCGAGGGGACGATGATCGCTAATTTTCGCCCCTCAATGGTGGAAAAACGGGAGAATTATATTGAAATAGGGAAAACCGATCCGCGGTATAAAACAATGGGTGAGTTTTTCCTGCGGATGATCAGCAACGAGCGGGGCGTAGGAACCTATGACTACCTGGGGGTCGAGCGGATGTGCGTGTATAGGCCGATTAGCGGCTCCAAAGTCGGCTGGGTACTGGGGATCGCGGCGCCGCTGGAAGAAAGTCCCGCCGCCCACGTTCAGCGGGGGTTAGTGATCGCGGCCCTGATTTTTCTGGCCTTGGGGATATCGGCGGCCGTCTATCTTTCCAGCTTGATCGCCAAGCCGTTTCAGCAGGTGGAGGAACAAAACCGCCGCCTGGCCGACCTGAGCGAAGAGGCGCAGAGCGCCTCCAAAGCCAAAAGCCGTTTCCTGGCCAATATGAGCCATGAGATGCGCACGCCGCTCAACGCGGTGGTCGGACTCTCGGAACTGATGCTCGGCGAGGAGGAAGTGCAGGGTGAGGCGGAAGAAAATCTGGCCAAAATCCATAACGCCGGTATGACGCTGCTCGGTATCGTCAACGATATTTTGGATATTTCCAAGATTGAGTCGGGGAAATTTGAACTGCTGCCGATCGACTACGATCTGCCCAGTTTGATCAACGACACCATCACGCTGAACATCATGCGGATTGAAGACAAACCGATCACGTTCAACCTGCATATCGATGAGAATTTGCCCAATTTTCTCCACGGGGACGAACTGCGGGTCAAACAGATCTGCAATAACATGCTCAGCAACGCCTTCAAATATACCCGGGAGGGGAGCGTGGACTGGACTTTGAGCTGCGAACGGGACGGCGACGCCGTCTGGCTCACTGTCCGCGTGGCGGACAGCGGTATCGGCATCAAGCCGGAAGACTTGCGCAAACTGTTTTCCGAGTACAATCAGGTGGACACAAGTTCCAACCGCCTAATTGAAGGAACGGGCCTCGGTCTCTCCATTACGAAAATGATGGCGGAAATGATGGACGGCTCAATAACGGCGGAGAGTGAGTACGGCCGGGGCAGCGTTTTCACGGCCCGCCTGCGCCAGGGCTATGTCAGCGAGGCGGTCATCGGCCCCAAGGTAGCGGAAAATCTGCGCAGCTTCCGTTATTGTGACAGCAAGCGCCTCAATAACGCGAAACTGGTGCGCGTGCAGATGCCGTACGCCAGGGTGCTGGTGGTAGACGACGTGCAAACGAACTTGGATGTGGCGAAAGGGATGTTGAAGCCCTACGGGGTGCGGGTGGATTGTCTGATCAGCGGGCGGCAGGCCGTACAGCGTCTGCGGGAAGGCGACATTATCTACAACGCGATTTTTATGGATCATATGATGCCGGAGATGGACGGGATCGAGACCGTGCGCCGCATCCGGCTCATCGGCACAGACTATGCGCGGGAGGTGCCTATTATCGCGCTGACGGCCAACGCGATTATCGGCAATGAAAAGATGTTTCTGGAGAACGGTTTTCAGGCTTTCCTGTCCAAACCCATTGATGTTATGGAGTTAGACAGTGTGATGCGCCAGTGGATCCGCAGGAAAGAACTGGAACGGGAAGACCATGTGCCGCCGGCAGCAGCAGCGCCCGTCGTCGCGCCCGACGAGGCGGAGCAGGGGACTGCAGCGGCGCTTAACCTGGCGGGGCTGAACCCGGGGGTTTGTGGGGAGCGGTTCGGCGGTGATCGGGGCGTCTATCTTCAGGTGCTGCGCTCTTACGCCGCCAATACCGCGCCGCTCTTAGAGCAGATTCGCGTGGTGACGCCGGAACTGCCGCCGGAGTACGCCGTTATTGTCCACGGGATCAAGGGGAGCAGCCGCGGCGTCGGGGCTTACACCATCGGAGACATGGCCGCGGAGCTGGAGCAGGCGGCCAAAACGGGCGATCTGGACTTCGTCCGTTTGCACAACGAAGCGTTTCTCACGGCGGCGGAGGAGCTGCTGGATGCCCTGAGCGCGGCCCTCGGCCCCAGCGAGGAGGGCAAACCGGTGAAGGAGGCGCCGGATCAGGCCTTATTGGCCCGTTTAACCCAACATTGCGCCGAATACGACATGGATGGAATCGACGCGGTTATGAGCGAACTGGACGGATTCAAGTACGAAAACGAGACGGATCTGGTGGCCTGGCTCCGGGAAAAAATCGCCCTGATGGAATTCGCGGAAATAAACGACCGCCTTCGGCCGGCAGTGTAAGGATTCGCAGTAAATTAAGAACAAAGGAGGACTGAATCATGGCGGAGCACAGACATAAAATCATCCTGGTAGACGACAATATGACGAATCTCACCATCGGGAAGAATATGCTCAAACCCTATTACGAGGTGTATCCGGTTCCTTCCGGAGAAAAACTGTTCCATTGCCTGGAAAAATTTATCCCGGAAATCATCTTACTGGACATCGCCATGCCGGAAATGGACGGATACGAGGCTATCCGGCGCCTGAAAAGCATTCCGGCTTACGCCGGAATCCCCGTGATCTTTCTCACCGCCCGCAGCGACGAAGGCAGCGAGTTGGAAGGACTCAACCTCGGCGCGGTGGACTATATTCTGAAACCGTTTTCCGCGCCGCTTCTGCGTAAGCGGATCGAGACGCATATTCTGCTGGCTGCTCAGACCAAACAATTGCGGCGGCAGAATGCCAGTCTGCAGACGACGGTGCGGGAAAAGAGCAAACGCCTGGCGGAGATGGAAAACGCGGTGATCGGCATAGTGGCGGAGCTGGTGGAATTCCGGGATAGCGTCACGGGCGGTCATGTACTGCGCACCCAACATTACTTGGAGCTGCTGATTGAAAAGCTGCTTGAGGAAAATATCTATGTGGAGGAATTTTCCGGCTGGAACCTGGATTTTCTCCTGACTTCCGCCCAGCTGCATGATGTGGGAAAAATTGCCATTAGTGATACTATTTTGAACAAGCCGGCCAAACTGACGAACGAAGAATTTGAAACAATGAAAACCCATGTGTTAATAGGTGTAAACGCGATCGAGCGGATGGAGGAACGCACGGCGGAACACGAGTTTTTGCGCCACGCCAAAGTGATCGCCGGTACGCATCATGAAAAATGGGACGGAACCGGTTATCCCTACGGTCTGCGCCAGAAAAACATTCCGCTGGAGGGGCGGTTGATGGCGATCGCGGACGTTTATGACGCCCTGATCTCCGAGCGCCCGTATAAAAGGGCTTTCAGTCCAAGCGAAGCGGAGGATATTATTGAGGAAGGTCGGGGCAGACACTTCGATCCCACACTCGTCGATCTTTTTCACAAGGTGTCCGGGCAGTTCGCCGAAATCGTGGCCCTATACAGGGACGCGGGTAAAACGCCCTTGTACGCCGCCGACATTGCGGAGTACCGCCCGGTTTGGGCAGAAGTATAAAAACAAAAAAAAATCGGAGGCAAAAAGATTGTGCTAAAGGCCAAGTTTTTGTATCTTGTTTTTGGGAGTAGACAGAGAAAAAAGCCCGTAGAGCCTGTAATTTCAAGGCCCTACGGGTTTTTTCTTTACATACGGACTACAATCTTTGGGTTACGTTGCGGGACGCCGTGGGCGTGGGCGGCGTCCCCTACGATACTTTGGGTTACGTTGCGGGAGGACGGGCGGGGCGGCGTCCCCTACAATTCCGACATTACGTCTGATAATAAATATTATGTCAACTAAATCGGGCTCCGCCCCTCACCCTCAGTTAGAAATTCCAAATATTACAATATATTACAGACACAATATTTTCCCGGATGACTTTCCATTTTCGGCATTTTCCGTTATAATATCAATATGTTTACGCCGACCGTGGTCTATATTTTAAGGAGGATTGAGTTTTGAACCGCTACAAATTGCCTGTTTTTCTTGTTTGTTTTCTGCTGCTTCTGGCTCTGCCGGCGGCGCTGGTCGCGGCGGAAGAAGCTGAACATGAGCTGGGCCGGGAATTGCCTGTCTGGAGCGTCCTCCCCTTCGTGGGCATGTTGCTTTCGATTGCGATTTTCCCCCTCCTGCGCCCCCACTGGTGGGAAAAGCACTTGCTCCAGGTCGCAATCTTCTGGTCCGCTGTTTTTCTTATCCCCTTCGCCTTCGGTTTCGGACCGGCTGAAGCCGTGTATGAACTCCTGGAAATCGTCCTCCTTGATTACTTACCGTTTATCGTCCTGCTCTGGGGTTTGTTCGCCGTGGCCGGCGGCATCGCCTTGCGCGGTAGTCTGGCCGGCTCGCCCCGGGTCAACCTGGTTCTCCTCCTGATCGGCACGCTGCTCGCCAGTTGGGTGGGCACGACCGGCGCGAGCATGCTGCTTATCCGCCCGGTTATCCGCGCCAACAAATGGCGGCGGAAAAAAACGCATATTATCGTTTTTTTTATTTTCCTTGTCTCCAATATCGGCGGGTCTTTGACGCCGCTCGGGGATCCCCCGCTTTTCCTCGGCTTCCTCCGCGGCGTGCCTTTTCTCTGGACGATGAAATTGCTGCCCCTGCTCGTCCTCAACGCGGTGATTTTGCTGGCCGCCCTCTTTATCATGGACACGGTGCTATATAAAAAAGAGCTGGCCGAGGGCCGCCGGCCCGACGCCGGAGAAAAAGAGCCCCTGAGCGTAAAAGGGCTTCATAACTTGATTTTTCTCGCCTTGATCATATTCGCCGTCATCCTGAGCGGCACGGTGCCGAGCTTGCCTTTTTTTGCCGACCAAGTAACGGGGGAAGCGCACGGCCTACCGATTTACGCCGGCATTGTTTTACCCTTCAGCAGTATTTTGCAGATGCTGCTCATCATCATCGCCGGTTGTCTCTCCGTCGTCACTACAAATAAGGCTTACCGGGAACTCAACCACTTCACTTGGGGACCGATCAAGGAAGTGGCCTCCCTCTTCATCGGCATCTTCATCACGATGATTCCGGCGCTGGCGATCCTTAACGCCCGCGGCGGGGAGCTCGGCTTAGTGCAGCCGTGGCAATTTTTCTGGGCTACAGGCGCGCTCTCCAGCTTCCTCGACAACGCCCCGACCTACCTTGTCTTCCTGACGACGGCCGGTTCGCTCGGCGCGGCGGAGGGGCTGAGTACAGCGGTCGGCGTCGTCGGCGAACAGATCTTGCTCGCGATTTCAGCCGGAGCGGTGTTTATGGGCGCGAACACCTACATCGGCAACGCGCCGAATTTCATGGTTCGCTCCATCGCGGAGGAAAACGAGATCAAGATGCCGAGTTTCTTCGGTTACATGGGCTGGTCCCTCTGCTGCCTCATCCCGCTCTTTATTATCGACACTTTTGTGTTTTTCCTGCGCTGAGGGTACTATGAGTAAAAAAAAGCGTAAAAACAGCAATTACCAGACCACTGCCCGTAGCGCCGCCAGTCAGCCGGTCAAAGGCGCCCGGCGCGGGAAGGGTCTCACGATTTTTGAAATCATGATGATCAGCCTTGTGGCGGCCTGGGTTCTGGCCTTTTTGCTGACCCAGCAAATGGGCGTGCCGATCCATTCCTGGGTGACTCTGGCCACCTATCTCGGCTCCGGCGCCCTCCTGATGCTCCGCCCCATAACTTTCGTGGAGTACCTGGCCAAGCGCAATGAGGCCCTCTTGCGGGATGAGCCGCGCGTACTCAAGCTGAACCGGCGCGTGCGCGTGGTAGCGCTGGTCTTGCTCGTGATGGGTTTTATTTTCGCCTACATGCTTTTCAACGACCTGACGACCGGCTCTGGGGCTTACGGGGTGGACGCCGATACGGGCGTTTACGGCGAGGCGGCGGACACGGCCGAAGAATAGCCGGCCGCGCTTTTCAAATACCGGCGGCCGCCAGTCCCTGTAGTCCGTCCGCCGGGCTTGTTACTACGTAATAACCGGCGGGGAGGTTATCGACGCAAACCAAAGTCTCGTTCCGATCCAGCACTTTGACGCGACGGAAATTGATGATCCCGCTTTCCACCACATAGATCCCGACTTCTTCCCCCCGGGCGAACAGCGCTTCCGCCGGCACGACCACGCCGTAACGCGGCGCCTGTTTTTGCCACTGCACCTGTTTGAGCCGTGTATTTGTCACAGTGCTGATATATTGAGGAAAGGAAACGACCAGACCTCGGCCCGGCCCGGCCACGCGCTCCACCGTACAGGAGCGGAGCGTTCCGTCCACGCTGATGGAGAGTTTGTCTCCTTTCAGGATCCCTTGGGTGTCGCCTGTGGCGATATAGGCCCAGACCGGTTGCAAATTATTGACGATTTTGGCCGCCGCGTCGCCCGCCCGGACATATGTTCGCGCCTCTCCCCCGCTTGCGGCCTCTGGGCCAACCGGCTCCGGCGCCGCGCTCCCCGGTCGTCCGCTGAAGACGGCTTCCGCTTCTCCGCCGCAGCGAGTGAATAATTCTCCCAGATCGTCCTCCAGCAAAGCCGTTGGAATGAGAATTTCTTCCAGTCCGTCCAAGTGGGAACTGATGAGGCCGGCGACCGGCGCCTGGCTCTCCCGGTCGTCGATGCGCACGACCGCTTCCCCTTTTTGCGCCCGTGTCCCATCGGGGACGATAAAGGAGAGGGAACCCGAACCGGCGGCGTAGAGCACGGTTTCCGTCCGGGCAAAAATGGCCGGCGCCGTTTCGTCGTGGGTTACATACCCCTCGCGCGCCTCCGTGTAGGTCAGGCCGCGGGTCAGCCATGTTTCCCGGAATTGGAATCCGAATACCGCCGCCACAAAAAGCGCGCCGCAAATGATGATCAGTTTGTATCGCATCGGTTACGGGTTAATTCTTGCGGCCGCAGGATTTACACGTTTTGCCAAAAAAATTCATCTGTCCGCCGCAATAAATGCAGCGGCCTTGCTTGCGCCATTGAACCCGCGAAATCTCATTCGTATATTCCAGGAAGAAGGGTGTGCCGCGGAACGCTTTTTCCAATAGCGCCGACTCTTTCGCCAATTCTTCCGTCATATCCACGGTTTCCAAGGAAATACATCCCTCGAACGCCCTTTCTCCCAGCTCTTGCAGCGCCGGCCCCAGTCTGACCCCGGTCAGCGCGGCGCAACTGGCGAAGGCCCTCGTTCCTATCCCGCTCAAGTCTTCCGGCAGGAACAGACCGGTCAGTTTCCCGCAGCCGGAAAAAGCGTCGGCGCCGATAAATCGGAGTGAGGCGGGCAGGTCGACGTTTTTCAGCGTTTGGCAGCCGGCAAAAGCGCTGTCCGCCACGCGGGTGATCCCTTCGGGCAGGGCGACCGTCATCAGAGCCGTACAGCCGGCAAAAGCATAAGCTTCTATTTCCGTCACCCCCGGCGGTATTTCGATCCGTTTCAGTTTGGAGCAGCCCTGGAAAGCGAACTGCCTGATTATTTTCAATTCGGGAGGTAATTCTATCGTAACCAGAGCCGTGCAGGACAGGAAGGCGCAGACAGGCGCTTCTTCCGTCCCCGGCGCCAGCGCGGCTTTGGTCAGGTTACTGCAGCCTTTGAAGGCGTAATGCACGATACTGACTCGGTTATTATTTTCATCTGTCCGCGTGGCCAGGTGAGCTGGTATGGTCAATTCGGCCAGTTCCATGCAGTCCTGAAAAGCCGCTTCCCTGATCGTCGTCACAGAGTCCGGGATAACGATTTTGGCGAGGCTGAGGCAGCCAAAAAACGCGCGGGCCCCAATCGTATGCACTCCGGTCGGGATGGTCAGGCTTTCCAGGGAACGGCAGCCGAAAAAGACCCAGTCCCCTATTTCCCGCAGCGAAGCAGGCAGAGCGACAGTCTTCATGGCGCAGCCGGAAAAAGAGTTCTCTTTCAGCATGGTGATCGCCGCAGACAAATGTATATCCCGCAAACTTTTGCAACCAAAAAAAGCCCAAGGCTCAACATCCGTCACGCTGTCCGGCAAATTGATCGCCGTGAGGCTGATGCATTCATGAAAAGCTCTGGCCCCGATGACGCGCACGCCATCCCCCAGCGTGATCGTCGTGAGATTAACGCAGTTGGAAAAAGCGTTGGGGCCGATTTCCTCAACGGTGGGCGGCAGAATTACCTCCAGCAAAGCCGGGTTATCAGAAAACGCCTCGTCAATGCGCCGCGTGCCGAAAGGTACCTGTACCTGGCGGTCGGCGCCGAAATATTTAAGCAAAACGCCGTTCTCAATCCGGAACTTGCGCCGGTCGTATTCATCCATTTCCGCCGGAGCGGCAAACTCTGCGGCCTGCTGCGTCTGGAACAGCCGGGCGGCTTTTTCCGTACTGACCGGCTCACCGCAGCGTTCGCAGACATACGCTTCTTTTTCGGAGTCCACCTGGCCGATGACACCGCATTGCGAACATTTGACCGATATTAACGGCATGGCTTTCCTCCACTTTCTTATAATGGTTATAATTAATTATATTACAATTGGCGCAATAACACAACTATTAGATAATAAAAAAATAATATTCCAGGGCTGTCCGTACCCCAGAAAATCTGGTAGATGGACTGAAAAATATTCGCAGGCAGAGGTTGACTTAATTGTAATTATATGGTATGATGGCCTTAAGGAACTGTCGATAAATAACTTGTGCAGTTGGCGCAGCAATTTTGTGCTCTGGCAAGGCGCCAGGTTCCGCTAATACTGGCTGTATTTGCGGGTTCTGGCAACGCAGCCAGGGTGCA
>JAISWK010000058.1 GCA_031270805.1 Gracilibacteraceae bacterium | reverse complement strand
GACGGACGATACGCAAGTAACAAGTTTTGGCAATGGAAGGGTGAAAATATCGCTGCCCTATGACCTGCCGGCAGGGGAAACTATCGTCGTCTGGCATGTGCAGCCCGGAATTCCGGCTGGCGACGGCGACAGGGTGGCAGACGCCTTTTATGACCCGACCGGGCGGAGAGCCGTATTCACCGCCGCTCATTTCTCTTATTACGCAGTCGGTTATACAACGGCGGTTGAACCGGAAGAACCGCCCGTGCCACCGGAAGAGCCGCCCGTACCACCGGAAGAGCCGCCTGTAGTGCCGAAGCGGCCCACGCCCAGTGGCGGCAGCGGCCTGACCGTCGCCTATGATCCGCAAACGCCGGCGGTCACGGTCACGCGGGAGAGCCTCAGCTATATCAGCGGCGCGGATCGGGTGCTGACCTCCGTCGCCATTTCCCGCCAGGGTTGGACGAGCGCCGACACGGTAGTTCTGGCCCCGGGGGGAGCGAACAATTTGATTGACGCCCTGGCCGTGGCCCCGCTGGCCGGGCAGGAGGACGCCCCGATCTTACTCAGCGTCGGCGGACTTGATCCGGCCGTCGTTGCGGAAATAGAGCGCCTGGGGGCGAAGCGGGTCTACGCCGTCGGCGCCCTGAGCGAGACGGTGATTGAGGCCCTCAAGACCGCGCTGCCCACTCTCACGGTTGAGACTTTGCGCGGCGCGAGCCGCTTTGAGACGGCTGCCCTGATTAACGCCAAAGTGGAAAACCCGAAAGGGACGTTCATCGTCGGTTATAACGCCGTGGCCGATGCGGTCAGCGTGGCTTCTTACGCCGCCGCCCACGGCTACTTGATCCAGATAGCTCAACCGGATGGTACTCTGGCGACTGATCACTACCCACTGCCCACTGACCACTATATCTTAGGCGGGCCGGCCCTCGTGGGCGACATTCCGGGAGCGACCAGACTTTACGGCGCCACGCGCTACGAGACAAATAAGGCTGTGCGCGAGGCCCTGACCTTTGAGTACACGAATATTTACACGGCGGACGGGGCCACGCTCGTGGACGCCCTGACCGGCTCGGCCCTGGCCGCCAAGACCAAGGCCGCCATAGTCCTCGTGCCGGGGAATGATCCCGCGGGCGTAGACTTCGGTGGGATCACCGCCGAGACCAGGGTATATGCTTTCGGGGGATAGACGCGCGACCGCACGAAGTGAAACAGGGAGCGCGGCTATCGGCAGCGACTTGGCGCCTTGAGAAAAACTGATGGGTACTCACCGGCGTAAGGCGCCTTAGTCGCAACGAGGCAAGGAAAGAGAGGAGAGGAAAGAGGAAAGAGTGGGGACGCGGGACGGGTTCGCCCGTCCCGCGTCCCCCGGTTCCCGCAATACACCCGTTTTTCCCTATAATCATGCCCAGGTTCAATCACGATTCGCAATTCGACGACATCTCATTATTGAGTTTCCCTATTTGATTCCTAATCCCTAATCCCTCTCCCCCTTGCATATCGTCGCGAAAAATCGCGAAATTTGTCGAAAGGGCCCTGCCGGCCTGTTTTCCGCGCAATCACGGGCTGCGGGGCCGATATTCTGCGAATACTTTTCCGAAAATTTTGTAGAAAAAAGTCTTGTAATGGGAGATACTTGTGGTCTATAATAAGAGGAGGTAACTTTCTGTTACAACAAAATCGACCTGAGAAGAAGGCGAGAAGGAGGAATTTAAGTGGGGGATATTTTAGCCGAAATCTATGAAAAGCTGAATACCTGCGGACGCTGCGGTTTCTGTCACGGCGCTTGTAAAACCTACAAGAAGGACGGGGCGGAATTCTATGTGGCCCGAGGCAGGGTTCAGTTGATCAAGGCGCTGGCAGACGGCAAGATCGACTCGGATCATGATTATGAGAATGTGATCAACAGTTGCCTGCTGTGCGGCGAATGTGCCATCGCCTGCCCGAGCGGGGTGAAAACCCATGAATTGGTGCTGGCGGCCCGCCGCGATTACAAACTGAAAAAGGGAATCCGCCCGTTCCTGAAATCGCTGATCCTGAGCAGTATGACCAAGCCCGGCCGTTTGAAATTCGGATTCAACTTCTTTGACGGTTTCGGCAAAAATGCGATGCGCCGGCTGGATGGCATGCAATTCTTCCGGGGCATTGACGTCTATACGATGCCCAGTTCCAGCAACCCGTTCGTGGCCCAAGCGCCGGAAGTCGTTTCGGTCTCCGCGCCCAAAAAGAGAGTGGCCTTTTTTGTCGGATGTTTTATGAACTACGCCTTCGTTTCCACGGCGCATTCCGTCGTCAAAGTCCTGACCAAAGCGGGCTGCGAGGTGACGATTCCGCGGGAGCAGCCATGTTGCGGCTTGCCGCAGTACGTCTACGGCGATTTTGAGTCGGCGCGGGCCCAGGCCAAGAAAACCATCGCCACATTCGGCAAGTACGACACGATTGTCACGGCTTGCGGTTCCTGCGCCTCCATGCTGAAAAAAGAAATGCTGGAGCTTTTCCAGGACGATCCGAGCTACCTGCCGACCGTGAAGGCTTTCTCGGCCAAAGTGTTTGAGTTCTCGGAACTGGTCAGCACCCTCGGGATCGAGGAAAAACTGCATAGCGACTCGCCCCAGATCGTCACCTACCACGACCCCTGCCATCTCGTCCGCTATTTGAAAGTGACCGATCAGCCGCGCAAGCTGCTGAAAAGCGTACCCCGCCTCCAGTACAACGAAATGTTCGAGGCGAACCGCTGTTGCGGCGCCGCCGGTCTGGTCATGGTGTTCTATCAGGAACTTTCGACCAAGATCACGGCGGACAAAGCCGCCAATATCATCAACAGCGGTGCGGAAACAGTCGCGACCAGCTGCCCGGCCTGTATGCTGAAAATCAACAGCGGCCTGAAGCTGAAAGGATCGAAGGTTCCCGTGAAACATGTTGCGGATGTCCTGGCGGAAGCCCTGCGCGACTAGCAGGCCTCCGGCATTCAGACCCATAATCTATAAACGAAAGGCGGGTAGTAAATGAGTCAAATCGTGGAGCAATTGAAAAGTCTGCTCGGCGCCGATAATGTGATCACCAAAGATATGACGAAATATCTGCGCGGGGGCGAGCAACCGGCCGCTGTGGCGTGTCCGGGCACCGGGGAGGAAGTGGCCGCCCTGGTGAAAGCCGCCGCGGACGCCGGAGTCAAGGTCAACGTCGGCGGCGCCGTGGTCGATACGACCGGTTTGAGCGGCGGGATCGCCGTCGTTATGAAACGCATGAACAAAATTCTGGAGATCGACCGCAACAACCTGACCTGCTGGGTGCAGCCCGGCATGCCGCACAAGGAGTTTTGCGACGCTCTGCTGAAGGAAGGCCTGTATTTTCCGCCGGAGCCTTACGCCGTAAGCACAAGTTCCGTCGCCGGTTGTATCGGCATTGGCGACCCGGATTCCAAGGCGTTCAAGTATATGCCGCCGCGCACGTATATCATCGCTTATGAGATGGTGCTGCCCACGGGCGAGCCGATGAAAATCGGCAGCAAGTGCATTAAATGCGTCTCCGGTCTCGACCTCATCCACTTTATCGCGGGGACGCGGGCGACGCTCGGCATTTTTACGAAGATTTTGGTCAAACTCCAGCCGGCGCCCGTTTGCCGGAGCATCGTCCTGGCGGATCTGCCCAATATTACCACTGCGGCAAAAGCTTTTCTCTCCATCCAGAAACGCCGTCTGTTCGTATCGCGGGAAAACGCCATCACGAACAAGCTCGGCCAGCATATCTGGAGCGGGGCCAAAGGCGCGGTGGCTTTTGTGGACATTGAGGAATTCCCCAAGGCGAATGTGGAATACGCCAAAATAGTCGAGGCGGAGCTGAAGATCGCCGGCGCGACGGCGACCAAGATCATCAGCGATGAGAAGGAATACGCGAGTGCGGAGCTGGGCTGGCTCAAAGCGCGCGAGGCGGTGAACCTGACCGACAAGAAAGTGCGCTTTACGGTGGGCGCCTCCAATGTGGTCAAGGGCTTGGACGCGGCCAAGGGCGTGGTCGGCGCGCTTGAGGACGGGGAATTTGCTCTCATCGAGGCTCAGCTGGGCAAGGTGACGGTCGCCTCCGCCAACCCGGAAGCGGACGCCGTCAAACTGAACAAGGCGGCTATGCCGCTGGGCGGCAACGTGTCCGGCCTTTTGGGCAGCAAACTGCGTTGTGACGAATACAGCGATCAGGCGATGTTTGACAATATCACGCAATTGCTGCATAATATACGTAAGGAGTTTGACCCGAAAGGAATTCTGGCTCCCGGTATCCAGTTTTAACCATGTTTTAGCTATTGACCCGGACTTGGTTTTCAACTATTGATTGAAGGAGGGATTGGCATGACGGTTGCACAGAAAACCGATCAAAACACACTCGTGGAAGCGTTGATCAACATTGCCGGCGAACAGGACGTAGTCACCGGTCGGGTAGCCATGTACGCCTACGGATATGACGCGACCTTGCTTTTTGGCGTGCCGCGGGCCGTGGTATTCCCGGAATCGACGCAGGAAGTCGTGGACATCGTCAACTATTGCCGCTCCACGGGCGTGAACATCGTGCCGCGCGGCGCGGGCACGAATGAGAGCGGCGGCACGATTCCCGTGGATAACTGCATCATAATGAACTGCTGCCGCATGAAGAAAATTCTCGAAGTGGACCTGGACAACTATGTGGCCATCATCGAGCCGGGCGTCGTCAATTACGACATCCAGGAAATGCTGGCCAAGTACGGTTATTATTACCCTCCGGATCCGGCCAGCTATAAGGCCTCGACGATGGGCGGCAATGTGGGCGAGTGCTCCGGCGGACCCAAGTGCTTCAAATACGGCGTGACGCGCGACTATATCTATGGGATGGAATTCGTCACTTCCGACGGCAAAGTGCGCTGGGTCGGCGGTCGCGATTATTGCAGCGAGCCGTTCTACGACATTACGCGCATGATGTGCGGCTCCGAGGGCACGCTTGGCTATATGACCAAGTTCGCTATCCGGATTGAGCCGATTCCGGCGGCAAAACGCACGATGCTGGCTTTTTACAACGAGCCGGTTGATGCGGCCCAGTCTGTGGCCGATATCGTGGCGGCGGGCATTGTGCCGACGACGCTGGAGATGATGGACAACCTGATCATCAACACGGCCGAGGACGCCACGGGGGCCGGACTGCCGCGCGACGCCGGCGCCATGCTCATCATCGAGGTGGACGGGCCGGCCTACGGCGATTTGGACGATCAGGTGAAAACCATCACGGAAGTCGTAAAAAAAGCCAACCCGAAACAGTTCAAGATCGCGACGACGGCGGCCGAGGTGGACGCCTGCTGGCTGGCCCGCCGCGTGGCTATCGGTTCCGTGGCTCACCGCGCCCCGTCCTATTCCATGCAGGACATCACGGTGCCTCGCTCCGAGTTCCCGCAGGCAGTGGCCGGTATTGTCCAAACCTCCAAAGACTATGATCTGGACATCGGTATCCTGGCCCACGCCGGCGACGGTAATTTCCACCCGCTGGTTCTTTTCGATCAGAGGAACGCGGAACAGAGCGAGCGGGTACACAAGGCGGAAGCCGCTCTGGTCAAGCTGGCCCTGGACCTGGGCGGCACGATGAGCGGAGAGCATGGCGTCGGTCTTTTGAAAAAGCCGCTCTTGCCCAACGAGTACGCGCCGGTGACGATAGACGCTTTCCGCAAAATCAAGCGGGCATTCGATCCGATCAACCGGATGAACCCGACGAAAATTTTCGACCTGTAAACGAACAGACAAACGGAGTGCAAACAGCAAACCCGGCGCCCGGCGCCGGGTTTGCCGCGTTCGCCGGAAGGCGGTCAGGTGCAGGATAAGAATCAACCGGAAACGATACTGGTGGGCGAGGTACTAAAACCGCGGGGATTGAGCGGGGAACTGAAAGTGTACCCGCTGACGGACGATCCGCGCCGTTTTCAGGCCCTGGACGAGGTAATTCTGCGCAGGGGCGGGACGGAAGGCGTCTGGCCCGTGCGGCGGGTACGTCTGGACGGGGGCAAAACGGTCGGCCTGACCCTGGCCGGGATAGAGAGCGCGGAAGCGGCGGGGCGCTTTCGCGGCTTCGAGGTGCGGATCCGGCGGGATGAGGCGGCGCCGCTGCCGGCCGGTCGCTGGTATTATTATGAACTGGAGGGCATGGACGTATTCGATCGCGGCGTTTGGCTGGGCAAACTGGAGCGGATTTTGGCCACCGGGGCTAACGATGTCTACATAGTGCGGGGAGAGGCGGGCGAGGTGTGCGTCCCGGCCCTGAAAACCGTGGTGCGCCGGGTGGACGTGCCAGGCCGGCGCATGGACGTGGAATTGCCGCCCGGCCTGATTTGAAAGGATGGCCATGAAATTTACGATTTTCACCCTCTTCCCGGAAATGTTCGCTCCGCTGGAGGTCAGTATGCTGAAACGGGGACGGGAAGCCGGCCTCCTGTTTTTTGACCTCGTCGACTTCCGGGATTTTTCCGGCAGCCGGCATAAAAACGCGGACGATACGCCTTATGGCGGCGGAGGGGGCATGGTGCTGAAACCGGAGCCGCTTTACGCCGCCGTGGCCTCTCTGCCGCCGCCCGCCGGTTCCCGGCGCAAGGTACTCCTCACCCCGCAGGGCGAGCTGTTCAGCCAGCGCCGAGCCGCCGCCCTTGCCGCCTATGATGAACTGGTTCTTTTTTGCGGGCATTATGAAGGATTTGACGAGCGAATTCGCGCTCTGGCGGACGAAGAAATATCCGTCGGTGATTATGTACTGACCGGCGGCGAGGTGGCCGCGCTCGTGCTAGTTGACGCCGTCGCCCGCCTGGTACCGGGCGTGCTGGGGCAAAGCGGGGCGGTTTGCTCGGACTCCCACGCCACCGGCCTGCTGGAACACCCGCATTACACGCGCCCGCCGGTTTTCGCCGGGCAAAAAGTGCCGGAGATCCTGCTCTCCGGCCACCACGCCGCCATTGCCCGCTGGCGGCGCAAGGAAAGTCTGCGCCGTACTTTTTTGCGCCGGCCCGACCTTATTCCCGGCGCCCTGGCCTTTCTGGGCGGCGGGGGGAGGGATGGTTCTGCCGAACAAGCGTTTGTTTGGCAGGAGGGGGATTACGCCCTCCTGGAAGAACTGGCGGCGGAAGAAGAAGGCATCCGCCTCTGCCGCCCGCTATGGGCGCATCTGCGGCCGCGGGAGCGGCGGGGGAGGCGGCGGAGGCGGCGGGATGGCTAAACTTTACCTGGCCCTGGTTCACGCGCCGGTTTACAATAAAAACCGGGAATTGGTGGCCACCTCAATCACGAATATGGATATCCACGATATTGCCCGCGCTTCCGCCACCTATGGCGTAGAACAATTCTATATCGTCCACCCGGCGCCGGCCCAGCAGGACATCGCCCGGCGCGTCATGCGCTTTTGGCAGGAGGGGGCCGGAGCGGCCTATAACCCGCACAGGACGGAAGCGCTGGCCTGCGTGCGCCTCGTCGATACGCTCCCGCAGGCAGCGGCGGAAATCCGCACCCGGGAAAAGGGCCGCCGCCTTTATACCGTCGCCACCGCCGCCCACCCGGCCGGGCATCCTGCCGCTCTGGCCTACGCCGCTCTGCGCTCCCGCCTGGAGAGCGATGAGGACGCCGCCTGGCTCCTGCTTTTTGGCACGGGCTGGGGGTTGACCGCTCAGACGATGGAAGAAGCCGACTATTTGCTGCCGCCGCTCAACGGCCCGGGTTCATACAACCACCTGTCGGTGCGCTCGGCCGTTTCCGTTATTTTGGATCGGCTACGATCAGTTCACAGTTTGGAGTTTACAGTTCACAGTTTGGAGAAAACCGATGGCGGATAAGAGCATCATTCTGGAGAAGGGTTTTGAGTTTGCAGTCAGAATTGTCAAGTTGTACCATTTTTTGTGTGACGAAAAGAAAGAATATGTTTAGGGCAATGGAAAATGGAAAATGGAAAATGGAAAATGGGGAGAAGAGATTCGGGACGAGGGATTAAGAACCTGGGTATCGTAGGCAGCAACCAACCCGCTGTAACCCGCATGAGGTTCCCTCTCAGGAGGTGGGCGGCGAAACCGGGGAAAGAGCCCCCTTCTCAGAAGAGGTGGCGGCGAAGCCGCCGGGGGTTGCCGTACTATTGCGGCGGCGGCTTCCCCCCCCCGCCCCATTCCCAACCAGTACAGAAAACAGTACAAATGGCGAGACTGCCGGCG
>JAISWK010000110.1 GCA_031270805.1 Gracilibacteraceae bacterium | reverse complement strand
CATATTTATAGTTCATACTAATGTCATCCAGATGGTTCAAATCGCTGAATACGCTGACTTGGGAGAACTTAGTCACGCCGGTCAGAAAGGAAAAGCGCAAATACTCGTCTGCGCTTTTTAAGACGCCGTAGAAATCTTTTAACTTCGCCCGGAATAAATCACATAAGTCTTGGTCGGCTATATGATCCACCAATTGTTTATCGTACTCGTCGACTAGCACCACGACTCTTTCGCCTGATTTTTCACAAGCGTTAGCAATGAGATTGTAAAACCTGGTCGCCGCGTCGTTTTTTTCATCGCCGGGCAAATCCCATAGCTTTTCATGGAATTTTAATCTATCAATCAGACGATACTCAAAATTATCAAAGTCAACACCAGCTCTGGTCATGTCCAAGTGTATAACCGGATACGGTTTCCATTCTTTTTCCAGTTCCTCTAGCGCCAGCCCCCGGAAAAGTTCCCGTTTCCCCTGAAAATACGCTTTCAGCGTCGATACGAGCAAACTTTTCCCGAACCGGCGCGGCCGGCCCAGAAAATACGCGGCGCTTTCTGTGGCTAATTTATAAACCAAATCTGTTTTGTCCACATAAAGATAATTCTCTGTCCGGAGTTTCTCAAAATCCTGAACCCCAATCGGCAGTCTGCGCATACTTTCGCCCCCTCTCGCCCTTCGAGTATATCATAGCCACCCCGGAGATTCAACGCCGTTTTCAGACTTCGCGATATTTCCAGCCCCCGTTACTTTTGCAATTCACCCCTGAAAAAATCGCGAAATACCCGGTGGCATTAATCGCTCCGCTATGCTATAATAAGCGGGATCAACCGGCAGACCGGGTTCAGAGGTGCAGCAGTATGCAGGAGAATATCTGTAACGAATTTATCCCCTCGCTCTTTTTTTCCGGCGCGGTAGCCGTCCCGGTCATGTTGCTGGACAGCTACGCCGAAATGGGTTTGGACGCCGAGGAGATGCTTTTTATCATTCACGCCATTCAGACCGGCGCCTGGCAGGGCGATATTGACCTGGAACTTATCCGCAAAAAAATGGGTTTGGAGCTGGCCGCTCTTGACCGCTTAATCCGGGGGCTGGAGAAAAAACTCGTGCTGAAACCGGGCAAGGGGTCTGGGGCAACGGGATTGGACTTCAGCGGCTTGCCGGAGCAATTGTTTGAAATATGGGGTATCCGGCGCTATTTCAACATGAAGCGCGCCGAGCGCGAAAAGGAAGGGGAACCTGCCGCGCCGGCGACGGGGCTGGTTCGGGGGGAAGAATCATTTATCGAGCTTTACGAAAAAGAACTGGGCCGCGGACTGACCATGATGGAATGTGAGATTGTGCGGGATTGGCTGATAAAGGGGCATTCCGAGGAACTGTTGCGCCATGCCTTGCGCAAGGGCGTGGAGGGCGAAATCCGGGTGCCCCGCTACTTGGACAGTATTTTACGCGAATGGGAAAAAAAGGGATTGCGTACTGTGTTGGAAGTCGAGGCCGAAGATGAGAAATATCGCCGCAGCAAAAAGAACGCCAGGAAGCCGCGCTCGCGCCATCAGCCGCCGGACAAAACCAAGTACGACAATTTATACCTGAACTGAGAGCCGAACTGCTCCTGCGGCAGAAAGTCTGAGATGGAGGAAATATGGCGGAACATGAGGCGAAAGCTGAGCAACAGAGCGCGGACTGCCCGCTTTGCGGCGGGCGGGGGATCATACTGCAGGGGGACACGGCCGCGCCCTGCGCCTGTATGGCCCAAAAACGGGCGGAATTGGAATTTCGGCGGGCCGGGCTGCCCAAAGCCATGCGCTCCTGTTCCTTCGACAGTTTTCGTTTTGATTTTTACGCCGGGGAACACCTGGCCCGGGCCCGTAAGGCTTTCCAGGCCGCGCGCGAGTTTGCCGCTCAAGTGCGCGCCGATCCGGCCGCCGTCGGCCTGATGCTTGCGGGAGCGGTGGGAACGGGCAAAACTTTTCTCGCCGCCTGCATCGCCAATGAACTCATAGCTTATAACTGCCGCGTGCTTTTTCTGATCGTGCCGGATTTGCTCGACCAGCTGCGCGCTTCGTTTGAAGAAAACAGCAAGGTGCGGGAACAGGATATCCTCGACCTGGCCCGCTCCATGCCCGTGCTTATCCTGGACGACCTCGGGGCCCATAATTACACGGAATGGGTGGGCAATCGCCTGTATGCCATCCTCAACTATCGCTTGAACGAGCAATTGCCTACCGTGGTGACGACAAATTTGACCTTGGCCGAGATTGAGGAATACCTGGGCGACCGGGCCGTCTCCCGCCTCTCCCAGCTGTGCCGCCCGTTTCGCCTCACGGCGGCTACGGATATCCGCCTGCAATTGAGCGCGGAGCGGGAAGGGCGGGGCGTCCGCGTATGAGAGGCGGCCCGGCCCGCAGAGGCGCCCTCTTTCTCCTTCTGAACGCGGCGGTATTCGTCCTGAGCGGCCCCTTTATTCTTTTTTACGGCCCCTTTCCCGCGATCAAGGCCTTGGCCGTCGGCGCCATTCTGACCTCCCGCCATCCGCAGGCGGCGGAAATGTTCCTGTCGGCGGAGCAGGCGCGGGCGGCGGTCGCCGCTTACGGAGGGGGGAGCGTCGTGGTGGAGCCGGTGCTTAAGGAGCGGGAGAGCGTATTCCTTGATCAGGCGAACGGTCTGCGGATTGAAAGCGTCAGCGGGCGCTCTTTCCGCGGCCGGGTTCTGCTGGTCGCCGATCCGCTCTCCGTCCGGGTGGTAATGCCCTCTCCCCCCGGGCAAACCCTGACGGGCCTGACGGCGGAATACGGGGCCGCGGCGGGCATCGGCGGCGGGGGCTATGCGCTCGCGCCGGACGGCAGCCTGCAGGCGGACGGCCTCGTGATCGCCGACGGCCGGATCCTGCGGGATACGGTGGGGGAAGCGGGGGCGGAACTAATAGGGCTGGACGCGGCGGGAACCATGGTGCTGGCGCATATGACCGCCGCCGAAGCCTTGGAACGCGGCGTCCGCCAAGCGGTCAGTTTTACGCCTTTCCTCATCCGGGACGGGCAGGCCCTGATCACGGGCGACGGCGGCTGGGGCCTGGCCCCGCGCGCGGGTATCGGCCAGCGGGCCGACGGGACGGTTATCCTGGTCGTACTGGACGGGCGGCAGCCGGGCTGGAGCATGGGCGCGACGCTGCGCGACCTGATGAATGTTTTCGTGGAATATGGCGCGGTTCAAGCCGCCAATCTGGACGGCGGCTCCTCGGCGGAAATGGTCTACGGCGCTCAGGTCGTCAACCGCTTGTGGAACGTGCTGGGCGAACGCCGTCTGCCCACGGCCTGGCTCGTGGCGGCGGCGGTGGATTGAAAGAGGGGGACGGTGGGGGGTAAAGAGCGGCGACCGCCGGCCTGGCGGAAACGGCTCGCCTTGTTCCTCGGCCTTTGCCTCTGCCAGGCTCTGGTTTGGCTGCTCCTGGACGCCCAGGCCCGGCAATGGCTCCTGCCCAGCCTCAAGAACGATCGCCCCTTCGCCCTGGAGCTGCCCTTTACCGCCGCGGACAGCTTACAATTGTCGCACAACAGCAAATTTCTCTTCGCCCTCGGCGACGGGGAACTGCGCGTTTTTCGCCTCGGCGCGCGCCAGCCCCTCGTCACGGCGGCGACGGCGGCCTGCTGGCTGCCGGATCGGGACGCCTTGTTGGCGGTAAAAAGCGAGGGGACGGAGGCGATCCTGGTCACGCTGGAGTTGAGCGACCTGGGGCGCGCGGGCTGCGCGGCGCGGGAAATACACCGCGCCGTCCTGCCGGCTCTCCCCCCGGGCGCGCTATTCGCTTTTTCTCCCGCCGGGGACGCCGTCTATATCCGCTCCGAACCGGAACCCGGGGCGGCGGCGCCGGTCTGGCGCGTTGACGATCGGGGCGTGACCCCGCTCCCGGCCGCGGAAGCCGCGGCGGCGGAATGGACGGGGCCGAGCGACGGGCCGGCGGGAGAGTGGGGCGCGGGGGCGGCGGTTTTTGTCCCGGCCCCGGACGGTTATTCCCGGCTGCGCCTCACCTGGAGCGAGCGGGACGTCTGCGCGGCCCGCTGGGAGATCGGCGGCTTGAACGACTGAACGATTGAACGGAGGTTTTTCATGGAGAACCCGAACCTGGACTATTTCCTGCGCCGCTGGGCGGAGCGGAAAAAACCCGCCGCTCTCTCCGGCCGGGAGCTGTGGAATAAAAAATCCGACTCCTGGGTGCGGAATTTTGACCGGCCCAACGGCGAGAGCAAAAACCGGCGGCGCCTGGCGTCCGTGGCCGCGCATCTGCGCCAGTGGGGCCAGTTGCGCCCGATCCATCGCGTGGTGGATATCGGCTGCGGCCCCGGTTTTTATGTGACGGAATTCGCCCGCACGGCCGGGCATGTCCTCGGGGTGGACATCTCCGACCGGATGCTTGATTACGCGCAGGCCCACGCCCGTCAGGAGGGCGTGGAAAACGTCTCCTGGCAAATAGCGGATTTCCCGGGCCAGGTGGATATAGCGGCTCTGGGCTGGGAAAAAAGTTTTGACCTGGTCTTTACCTCGACGACGCCGGCTTTTGCCGGCCCGGAAGCGCTGCGCCAGGTACACCGCATGAGCCGGGGCTATTGTTTTCACACCGGCTGGATCAGCCGGAGCAACTCTCTGATCAGCGAATTAACCCGGCGGCTGCGGGGAGAGGCGCCGGAGGCCGGCGAGCCGGGGGAGTCTACTTACGCCCTCTTTAATATCCTCTGGCTGATGGGCTGCCAGCCGGCGATAAATTACTACCGGGAAGAAAGCGAGGACCTCGTCGCTGTCACGCCGGAGCGGGTGGAATACTACGCGGAACGGGTCTTGGGCGCGAGCGACGCGGAGGCCGGCGCCGCCGTCAGGAAAGAATTGGGAAAAATGGCGGCGGAAGGGGATTTGCGCGAGCGATTGGAGGCAGTGTTCGCCTGGACGCTCTGGCGGACGCCCGGTGAGTGATGAGTGAATGTTTTTTAGTCACGGGCGGTACGGGATATATCGGTTCTCATGTCTGCGCCCTGCTCCTGGCCGCGGGCCGGGACGTCGTTATCTTGGATGATTTATCCAATAGTTCCGCCGACGTGCCTGAGCGGCTGGAAAGCATCAGCGGGCGCAAACCGCTGTTTTACTGCGGCGACGTGCGCGACGCCGCCCGGCTGGCGGAGATCGTCTCGGCGCATAAACCGGAATATGTACTGCATTTTGCCGGGTTGAAAGCGGTGGGGGAATCCGGGCGGAATCCGCTGGCCTACTATGACGTCAATGTCGGCGGCACAATCACGCTGCTCCGGGTTTTGCAACGGTACGGCATCCGCCGTTTTGTCTTCAGTTCCTCCGCCACGGTCTACGCGCCCGACGCGGTGATGCCCCTGACGGAAGAATCGCCGCTCGGCCCCTACAATCCCTATGGCCGGACAAAGTACACGGTGGAGCGGGTGCTGCTCGACCTGGCCGCCGGGGATCCGAGCTGGCGGGTGGCGCTCTTGCGCTATTTCAACCCGGTGGGCGCTCACGCCAGCGGTCTGCTGGGAGAAAAACCGCAGGGCGAGCCCAACAATCTCATGCCCCGCCTTTGCGCGGCAGCCGCCGGAGCGACGCCGCCCCTCACTGTTTTTGGCACGGATTACCCGACCCGGGACGGCAGCGGCGTCCGCGATTACCTGCATGTGACGGACCTGGCCCTGGGCCATCTGCGGGCCGTGGAGCGCCTGGAGCAGGCGGCGGGGGTGCATACTTACAACCTGGGCACGGGAACCGGGCTGAGCGTGCTGGAGCTGATCGCCGCTTTTCAGGCGGCCGTCGGGATCGCGGCGCCCTGGACGGCCTGTCCGCGCCGGGCCGGAGACCTGGCCGAGTATTATTCTTCGCCGGCCAAAGCGGAGCGGGAACTGGGCTGGAAAGCGGAAAAAACAGCGGAGGACATGTGCCGGGATGCTTGGGCTTTTTATCTAAAAGCGGGTTGCGCCCGCAACCCGGATGGGGAGTCCAAGTAGGGATTAGGGATTAGGGACGGGACAAAATGGGGACGGCAGACTGTGTGAAAAAGCATTGGCAGCAACCCCCGGGTATCGTAGGGGCGCGCATTGCGCGCCCGTGTCCCCCATTTTGTTCTGCGGGCGCGCATTGCGCGCCCCTACGACTCCCTTTTTCACACAGTCTGACGGTTCTATACAATGCACAATTCACAATTCACAATTCACAATTGGGAGAGCGTAGGGGACGATGGTAATCGTCCTGTATACGCCGGATCGGGCGGTATTGCCGTAGGGGACGATGGCAATCGTCCCGAAAACCAACGGGCGGATTGCGAGAGACTTACCCAGCGAGTCTCCGAGCTGTTGGTAAGCCCTCTGCAACTGAGACTGG
>JAISWK010000080.1 GCA_031270805.1 Gracilibacteraceae bacterium | reverse complement strand
AAAAAGGCGCTGGTGATAATCGTGACAATACTCAGGCCGCCGGTGATAAAGCCGACGAACGAGTCCGCCATCTTCACAAGGCGCGAGGCCAGACCGCCGACTTCCATGACCGCCCCCGCCACGATAAAACAGGGGATCGCTACCAGGACGATGGAGTCGATGCCGGTGAACATGCGCTGCACCAGCACGATGATATTGATATCGTTGACAAAGATATAAAGCAGGCTGGACAAGCCGACAGACGCGGCAATGGGAATCCCGGCCACCATGAAAACCAGGAGTGAAATCAGTAGCAACGCCATTATTATACCGCCTCCCTATCCTTGGCGCTGCCCCGAATACTCAGGACGCGGTTCAGGATATTGACGGCCAGATGATAGAGGATGACCGCCTGGCAAAAGGGGATAGCGCCGTAGACCCATGCTACGGAAATCGGCAGCGAGTCGGATTTTTGAGGCGCCACCAAAACCAAGGTGCGGACGCCGGCATAAACGACAAAAGCGGCCAGCACAGCGAAACAAAGCATGAGAAAGATTTCAAAAGCCATTTTGGCCTTGCCGGACAGTTTCTCAATGATAAAGGTCAGGGCAATGTGGTCGGATTCCCTGGCCGCAACCGTCGCGCCGAGGAAGGCGCTCCAAACCAGCATGTAACGCGCCAAGCCGTCTGCCCAGCTGAACGTGCTGCCCAGAAACACCCGGCGCAGAACTTGTATGAACATCACAGCGATGAGCGCAGTGATGGCCGCCACCATCAGGACTTGACACAACTTATTCAACGCGTCGCCGATACGGCCGAGAAGCCTCACCATGGCCCCACCTCCCGAAGACTGATTACTTGGCCAGCGCCAGAATTTCGTCCATGATCCCGGAACCGTAGTTCGCCGTGAACTTGTCGCGGACAGAAGCGGTGGCCGCCTGGAATTCCTCGAGATTCACCTCGTTCACGTTCATGCCGTTGTCGCTCATCTGCTGCTGCAGGAAGGGGTCGTCATCACGCGCCTGCTGCACGTGTTTCGCACAGACCTCAATGGCCGTCTCCATCAGGATATCCTGATACTCCTGCGGCAGCTCGCCGATCAGCTTTTGACTGCCCAACAAGACGGACATGTAGGCGGTATGCTGGGTCAGCGAATAATATTTCTGATACTCCCAGATGTTGTTCTGCACATTGACCAGGTTCGGGTTCTCCTGGCCGTCGATGGTTCCCTGCTGCAGGGATGTGGGAACTTCACCCCAGGCCATCGGCACCGGAGACGCTCCCAGCGCTGTAAACGTGTCGATAAAAACATCGCTCTGCATCACCCGGATTTTCATACCCTTGATATCAGCCAGCGTGCCGATGGGGCCCTTGTTGTTTGTCGCGTTGCGGAAACCGCCCGGGAAGAACGAATACGTAGTCAGCCCTACCTCCGCCATTTTGGCCGCCAGTTCCTCGGCCGGAGCCGAGCCCATGAGCGCCTGCAAGTGATCCCAATCACGGAAAAGATATGGTAGATCAAGCACGCCGACCTCCGGCACAAACCCGGCGATTGGGGCGGTGGTCACGAAGGCCAGTTCCATGGTGCCGGCCTGCATGCCTTCAATCAGATCGCGATCCTGACCGAGAGAACCGCCGATATACTGCTCGATGACGACGCGTCCGTCCGTCCGTTCTTTGACCAAGTCGCTGATTTCGTTGACGGTAGGAACCCAGGGATGGGCTTCGTTGGCCTGATGACCCAGTTTTAAGGTGTATACTTTGCCGGCGTCAGCTGCGCCGCCGTCAGCCGCGCCGCCACCAGCCGGACTTGTGGCGCCGCCGCCGCAAGCTGTGAAAACCAGAAGCACCATGAGCGATGTCAGAATACATAAGATTTTCTTCATTGCCTTCCTCTTCCTTTCCTTTTCCGCCGGGTACTCAACTTAATGTCAGCAGTCAATGTTCAGTAGTCCATGTCAGCAGTCAATCACGAATACTTCCTGCGGCGACGTGTGCATACGCTCGCATCCGGTCTCGGTGACCAGGAAGTTGTCGCAGGCAAAGGCGTATGCTTCCTGCGTGTAGACGATAGGATGCACGGCCAGTACCATGCCGGCCTGCAGCTTGATCGTTTCTTCGTGGCGCAGGGCCGGGCGCTCGACCAGGTCGTAGCCCTGACCGTGGGCGAACAGACGGGTTTCTTCCTGGTGTCCCTTGCTCACCATAAAGCTGTTGTTGGCGTCAAGGATAGCCCCCGGTTCCGCGCCCGGCTTGATCAGCGAAGCCGCCAGGCGTTGAGCCTCGAAGGCGTCCCTGTAGTATTCCAGCAGCAGGCGGGGAGGTTCGCCCAAAACCCATGTGCGGCCAAACTCTCCGTAATAGCCGCCGGGCCCGTTGACTTCCACCATCAGGAAGAACTGATCGCCCTTGTCGATGCGGCGATTGTGGTAAAAGGGATCGAAATGACCCGTCTGTTGTCCGGGCGGAGCCGAACCGAGCATTATCAGCTGTTCCTCGCTGCCCAGTTCTTCAAGGATTTTGATGATCTCGCCGCGCACGGAGTACTCGTACTTGCCGGGGATGAGAATACTGGGCACTGCGGCGCAGACGATGTCCTGAATCCGGATACATTTGCGCACATAGACCAGTTCGTCTTCACTTTTTACCGCCTTGATTTCGTCCACCATATCAGTGGCGTCCACAAAAGTGACCTCCGGCAGCTTATCCAACAGATACTGGTAAAAATAGGCGGAGAAGTGACCCAAGCCAATCCAACCGACGGTCTTATCGCCGCGCGCTCTGATGACTTTGACGATTTCTTCCGCATCAAAGGGATCGGTATAATTCAGCGAGCGGAAATACGGACGGCTGATCTTGGCTTTGACGCCGCGAACCGCCCAGTCCGGAGGGCCGGGCGGCAAAGGATCACCGCCACTAGAAATAAATGTCATTTCATCGTTCGCCGGGAAATACACCGTCTTGATATATTGTGTTTCCCCCGGGATATCCGTCAGGTAGCGGACATACCCTCCGAGCCACTGATTGCCGTCCTGGGCGATCAGAGCGTCGATGCCTTTCCTGGTCATGCTCTCCCGAATCGCTTGCCAGCGCCGGTCAAGTTCCCGCTGCGGGATAGGGAAGCGGATCCTCTCATTCATAGAACAGCCCTCCTTGCAACATTGATTTCGCAGTCGCCGTACACGTCGTACGCCAACCAATGATATCAGGAATAAGCGCCGCAGAATGTTCCGGTCGGAACATTCCAGAATTAAATTTTCATTCATACAATTCGCGCAATCCATCCCGGTTTATGACGACGATATTGCCGTAAGATTTAACGATTAACCCCTGAGCTTCGAATTGATTGAGGTACTCGGTCACTTTGGAACGTGTCGCGCCCAGAAAATTGGCTATCATTTCGTGAGTGACACGGATTTCAGAGCGCCCGTCAAAAACAAGCCCGAGAATATGTGAGTCAGCCAGCATCCGCGCCAATTTTTGGCGATTCGTCAGCGTTATATTTTCCAGCTGAAAATTAAAACTCCTGATCAGAGCGGCGTATTTGTGCAGGAGCGCAAGCATGACCGCAGGGGTGTTTTCAATTGTTTGTCCGGCAATCCGCCGGTCAAGAACCGATGTCTTGAGAGCGGTCATAGCCATGGCTGTGCAGACGCTGGGCAGATTGTCAATGACTGATGTTTCTCCGATGATAGAGGGAGCGGAATAAATACGGGAGTTGAGTTCGCTGCCGCCGCGCGTCATGGTGAAAGTCCGGACGACACCTTGACTGACGATGTATAAACCCACGTTCTCCGCGCCTTGCCGGAAGAGAATTTCACCGGGCTGAAAATTCCGGGGGTTGCCGGCGGCGCTCAAGTTTTCAAATTCTCGCGTATACTCCGTCATCACTCAATATCACAACCCGCGCAAATAGTATTTTCAGAGGCTCGCATCATATCATACATGGTTTCGCCTGAATCTTCCCAAAAGAGGGGGCTTGGCCCCTCCCGGGCGGCAATCCCCATGTAACATTTTAATAAAAATGTTACATGAACGCGGAAACCCCTGAAAACAGCGCAACAAAAAGGCGGCGCGGAGAGCGCCGCCGGGAAAATAGCGGGGAAAACGAGGGCGGGAAAGGCCGGAGAATCAGCATTTTGAAAAACCATGTAACATTTTTATTAAAATGTTACATGAACACCGCTCAAAATAGAGGCGTCCGCCTGTCGAAAAACAGATTGCGCGGCGCTATTTGCCCTACGGGAGAGTGAGTCGCTAACGGCCGGCCAGGTGGGGCAGGAAGGTGGAGAGCTGCGGGACGTAGGTAACAATGACCAGGGCCGGGATCCAGACCACGAGGATCAGGAAAAAAGTCGGTTTCATCATCGCCGCCACCGGCGTGTTGCTGAGCCGGGCGGCCAGGTAAGTAAGCGGGGCGCAGGGTGGGGTGACGCAGCCAAGACTGATATTGACGGCCACGATCGCGGCAAAATGGATGCGATCCACGCCGACGGCGTCCACAATCGGCAGCAAGAGGGGCACAGCCAGCAGCATGGCGCTGACGTCGTCCATCAGCATCCCGACGACGATCATAAAAAGATTGACGAGGCATAAAACGATATATTTGTTTTGGGAAACGGAATTGATCAGGCCGAGCATGGAATCCGGCAGGTTTTCCGTGATATAGATGCGGCTCAGCATCATGACCATGAAAATCATGACCATGACCACGCCGATGGTGCCGGCGCTATTGACCAGCATCGGGCCCAGGTTTTTCAGGTTGAGGGAGCGGTAGACGATAAAGCCGATGAGCAGGGCGTAGATCAGGGAGACGGAGGCGGATTCCGTCGGCGTCATAATGCCGGAATAAATACCGCCCAGAATGATGACCGGAAAGATGGCGGCCGGGATAAAAGAAATGCCCGCCCGCTTGAGTTTGGCCCTGTATTCCGGCTTGGGTAATTTTTCCATCACGGTCATGCCCGTGTCATGCCGCACCATAAAAAAGTAGGCGATGGCGAACATGAACGTCATCAGCACCCCCGGGACAAAAACCGCGAGAAAACAGGCTATCACCGACTGCTGGGCGATCCAGGCGTAAACGATCATGAGCGAACTCGGCGGTATCAGGCCGCCAAGCAAACAGCTGCTGGCAATGAGCGCGGCCGACTTACCTTTATTGTAGCCGGCGGCGTCCATCCGCGGCCACATAATGGAGCCGATCACCGTCATGGTGGCTGTCGCGCTGCCGGTCACCGAGCCGAAAAGAGCGCAGGAAGCCACGGCCACAATCCCGAGCGAACCTTTGATCCGCCCGATCAGCAGGTTGACAAAATCAACCAGGCGGGCGCCGATGCCGCTTTTTTCAATCACGCCGCCGGCGATGACAAAGAGCGGGATGGCCAGAAGCACGTAGCTGCTCAGGCGGGAATAGGAATAGGGCATGAGGGCCGAAGGGTCGTAGTGTCCGGCCGCCAGCAGGTATAAAACTGCGGCGAAGAAAGAGGCCGGCACAGAAATGCCGAGAATGAGCAGCACAATCAACAGCAGCACCGAAATGGGAACGATGGCGCTCATACTTCCCCTCCTTCCGGCGGTGAGGCGGCCCGCCCCCCGGGCAGGCCGCGTGTAAGGAGGCGGAGGTAACGGATCGTGTGCCAGGCCGAGTACAGGGTCATGAGGGCCAGCCCGGCCAGGACGACGGAATAGAGGAGGGCGAACGGGATATGCAGCGTCAGCGTCGCTTTGCCGATGCCCGCCGTGCGGACGACCAACTGGGCGGCCAGGTAGACGCTGATGGCCATCAGGATCGTTTCTGCCGCGCCGCGCGCGCTTTTCAGGGCCAGGAGGGTTTTCTCGTTTTTGATAAACATGGAGGAAAGGTCGGCCGAGATCTGGTGTTCCTCATAGCTGCCGTAACCGCTGCCGATAAAGTAGAGGAGAACGGCGCATAACATGACGACTTCTTCCATGCCGAGAAAACTGTATTTGAAAAAATAGCGCAGGATCACGGTGGCAAAGACGAGGAGGATGATGGCCGCGGCGCTGACGACGAGGACGAAACGCTCCAGCCAGAGCAACCCGTTCCAGAGGAAACGCAGCGGTTTCATCAGGCGCTGGCGGAAGCCGCCACCAAGCCGTCGTACAGTTCCTCACCGATGACGTCTTTCAGCTGAGGCCACACTATCTCCCGGCACTTGGCCGCGAACTCGTCCAGTACCGCCTGCTCGGGTACGATCACTTCAATGCCGTAATCCCTCATCTTTTGCAGGTATTCCGCTTCGACGGACTCGCCCCGCTCCAGGCTTTGCTCGAAGACCCAGTCGGCGTTGACGGTCAGGGCGTTCTGCTGTTCCGGCGTCAGGCGGTTGAATGTATCCAAGTTGACGCTGATGGTGGAAACCTCAAAGAAATTGTTTATCTGGATATAGTACTTGATCACGTCGCGGAACTGGTCGTAACAGGCCGGGGGATGGCCGCCGACAAAAGCGTCGATGACGCCGGTCTGCATGGAGGTGAAAAGCTCCGACCAGTTGACGCTTTGACAGTTGTAGCCCATTTCTTTCATCACCACGGAGAAAAGGGCCGTATTCGGCACGCGCAGCAGAATGTCATGGGGAACGCCCCACTGCTCCCAGTTCACCGGCATTTTGGCCGAGGCCAGACCGCCGGCGCCGACGACGTGCAGGGTCAGCAGCTTGATATTGATGTCCGCGCACATCTGCTCGTACGATTCGTAGATGAATTTACCCTTGGCGTATATATCGGCGGCGCTGTTCCATGAACTGGCGATATAGGGAAAAACAACCATATTGTATTTTTCCCCATAGGAGACTGACGGCGCGCCAAAGGTCATGTCAATCGTGCCCTGGGCCACTTCGTCAAAAACAGTGGTGTAGTCGCCGAGTACGCCGGAATAGTAGGGTTTGATAATAACCGTTCCGCCGCTGTCGTTTTTGACCCGCTCAATGAATTCCGCCAGGAGCAGGCCGGTCGGATGGTCTTCGGTATAGTCGCAGTGAATCCGCAGTTCTACGGGAGTGGCTGCGGTCGCCTCGCCTTCCGGCGCAGTTCCCTCGCCCTCCGCCTCAGTTTCCGTGTTGCCCGGCTGTGCCGGCGGCGCCTGTTGAGGCGGGGCGGAACAGGCCGACAGAAGGAGAGCCAGCAGGAGCAGCGTACACAGAAGCAGGGAGGCAGCTTTCTTCTTCATAGGATATACCCCTTTCTTTTTTTCGCCACATTCGCGGCAATTATACCCATTATAACCAATCGGGCCCGATTCGTAAAGACAAAAAATCAATTCCCCTCCTTTGGAGGGGTGCCGCGAAGCGGCGGGGTGGTTCCCCTTCAAAGGAGGAAAGAGTGAATAGGAAAGAGTAAAGAGTGAGACGAGAACTCTCTTTCCTCTTTACTCT
>JAISWK010000071.1 GCA_031270805.1 Gracilibacteraceae bacterium | reverse complement strand
AAATCCACCTTGCCCACCGGGAACGAAAGTCCTTTGTGCAACGCGATTCCAAGCGCGGATCCCGCGGCGATGATCGGGTATTCCCGCGCCTCTTCGCAAAAGTATTTCAAAGAGGTGATAGCGCGCGGCGCCTCCTGTACTTCGTCAAAGACGATCAGGGTCGCTGGCGTGACGCGGACGCCCGTTTCCGCGCTAATCGCACGGATCAAGCGCTTGGGATCAAGGGTTTTTTCAAATTGGCCCGCCAGCGCAGGAGCGTCTTCGAAGGACACATAGGCCGTGTGCGGAAAATATCTCTTGCCAAATTCCCTGATGATCCACGTCTTCCCGATCTGGCGCGCGCCGGTGAGGATCAACGGTTTTCGCTCCGCGCTCCGGCGCCACGCTTCAAGATTCCCGAGAATTGTTCTTTCCACTTCCGCCGCCTCCTTTGCCACAAACAGAATACCACGTTTTCATGGGGAAAGCAAGCGACGAATTACACGTTTTCATGGGGAAAGCAAGCGATGATCTGCACACTTTCTTGACGAAAGCAAACAGAAAATTTTCTACCTTCCGCTTCCTTTTCTGACATCCAATCAGGCCATCCGCACAGGTAGAATTTTTTCCGAGAAAAAAATGGGAAAACCTGTTGACAGGCAGGGGCCTCCCATGCTAAAATAACATTGTTATCATATATATTTAATATATTAAGGAAACAGCAATGCGAGTCGTAATTATCGGCGGCAATGATCGCTTGATTTGCCGGTATAAGGAAATTTGTGCGGAACACGGCTGCCAGGCCAAGGTGTTCACCCAGATGGCAGGCAAAATGAAAGGGCATATCGGCCGCCCTGATTTAGTGATACTCTTTACCCATACCGTATCGCATCAAATGGTCTACGGCGCGATCCATGAAGCGGAGCGCCGCAATATCCCGGTGGAACGCGTCCATTGCAGCAGCCTCTGCGCTCTGAGAGGCGTGCTGGATAGAAAAGTTCTAATTCATACTTGAAACCGCCGGCGGATGGCGATATAATGAAAAGCGCAAAGGATTTTTCCCCTGGGAGGCGGTTTTTTTGAGCTTGGTTTATGTCGGAATATTCCCGCAATTGCCCCTGCCTGCGATGGGAAAACTCATGGAACGGGCCGTCGCTGAGACGGCGGACGTCGTCGCCGCTTTGGGCGTAAAACATGTGCTGGCCATCGCCGACCCGGAAATCCTGCCCCCGGGGCAATATCCGCCCGCGCCCTCGCGCTGGCCGTCTCTGCCTATGGTCGTCCCGTGCCCGCCTGCGGCGGATGGCGCCGCCGCTCTGCTTTTTGCCGCGTTGCGTCAAGCCGGCTGGCAGGGAGAAGGCTATACGACCCCCGCCCCGTCTGAGGGGGCGGAGTCACTGGGCTGCGCGATCGGCGCCGCCCTGAACGACGACGCGGAACCCTGCGCTCTTTTGGCTTACGGCCGCTTGGCCGGCGGATTGGAGGCTGAAGGCGGCGAGGCCGCGTCCGCTCGGCGCTTTGCCGAGCTTCTTTTGCAAGGACTGAAACGGGATACCGTCCTGCTCCACGGCATTCCGCCCCACCTGCTCGGGGGGCAAAATATCCATAACGCGCTTCTCGTTGCCTTGAGTGCGCGGGAAGGCGCTCCGCGCCTGCTGGCTTACGAGGTTTTGGCCGGCATCGGTTATGTGGCGGCGGAAATATACCGTTCCTCGCCGGTAGCCGGTTTTGCCCGCGCCTGCCTCACGCGCTTTCTGGCCGAACATTCCATCGACGAGCTGCCTGTGCCGGGCGAACCGCTCTTGCATGAGCCGGCCGGCTGTTTTGTCACCTTGAAAAAAGAGGGGGACTTGCGCGGCTGCATCGGTACCGTCAACCCCACGCGCGCGGATTTGGCTGCGGAAATAAGGCATAACACCGTGGCGGCCGCGACGCAGGATCCGCGCTTCTGGCCGGTCGCCGCCGATGAGCTTCCCCTGATTTCCGTTTCGGTCGACGTACTGGGCCCGCTGGAAAGGATCGCCGACATGGCCGAACTGGATCCCTTTGTCTACGGAGTCGTCGTCCGCAGCCGCGGCAAAGTCGGCCTTTTGCTGCCGCACCTGGAGGGAATAGAGGATGCGCGGCAACAAGTGGATATAGCCAGACAGAAAGCCGGGATCTGGCCGGAAGAAGAAGTGGAAATGTGGCGTTTTCAGGCCGAACGCTACTATGAGTGAAAACTTTTTTGACAGGCCGGGTAGTTTGTGTTAAGCTGTGGGAGCGTTTTCCCGGAGGGCAAACTTATGCGCCATCGCGATTGGATGCAAATGGCGCTGACCGAAGCCCGGGCGGCCGCCCAAGCCGGAGAAGCGCCGGTGGGGGCCGTGATTGTGCGGGCGGGAACCCTTCTGGCCCGGGCGCACAACGAGAGGGAAACCACAGGCGATCCGACCGCCCACGCGGAAATAATCGCCATCCGGAGAGCGGCCGCCGCCTTGGGCCGCTGGCGTTTGGACGACGCCGTCCTCTATGTGACTTTGGAACCATGCCCGATGTGTGCCGGAGCGATAGTGGCGGCCCGGCTGCGCCAATTGGTCTATGGGGCCCGGGACGAAAAAGGCGGCGGAGTGGATTCCGTCATGCGGATCCTGGCCCCGGGAATCTGGAATCATCAGGTGGAAGTGACGGCCGGCGTGAGGGAAGAAGAATGTGCTCAAGCGTTAAGGGATTTTTTCCGCGACAAAAGGAACCCTTAGATCCGGGTATCGTAGGGGACGCCGCCTGCCTACGGCGTCCCGTTGCGAGCGAACTCCGCGTTGGCGACGAAACAGCCCCGGAACTGAATTTTTATTACTTGGAAGCGTATCGAAGTGGTCATAACGAGCCTGACTCGAAATCAGGTAGCCCGCAAGGGCTCGTGGGTTCGAATCCCACCGCTTCCGCCAAAATATTTAGGGCAATCATACATGAGTGAAATTGAGAAGACATACAATGTGGATGTAAAAGCGCCATGAATATTATCACCGGCGAGGAACTGGAATATCTCAAGGTTCCGGAACACTCGCGCCGGCAGCTTCACGACCTAGTGGCCTACCTGCGGGAACAGGCGCCGGCCAGACAATCGGTGTGCGCCTTGTACGGCTTGCGGCGAACCGGCAAAACGACGCTCATCCTCCAGGCGGTGCGGGCATTGATCGGACAAGGCGTCCCTCCGGAAACCGTCGCTTATTTCATCGGTCAAAAAGGTGACGACTTTGACGATCTGATCATAGAAATGGAAGCCCGGAAAAAGCTGAAATACATCTTTATTGATGAGATCGGCTTTTACGCCAACTTCCTCAAAAACGGCAATTACCTATACGATACGCTGGTGCGCCTGTATGACAAAAAAGTGGTGATCGCCGGAACAAACCTGCTGGCCCTGTACTTGGCCGGGAAAGGCACTTTATACGACAGGTATGGCATTTTGCACGTGCCATACCTCAGCTTTTACGAACACTGCTTCTTTGTGCCGGGTGCTGAACTGACGAAGAAATATTTTACCCAATACTTACAAAACGGGGGACTTTTTCAACCGCCGACGGATATTGCTGATTATGTGCAGACCAGCATCACAAATTCCATTACAGAGTTGTTCGAAACGGAGCCGGAATCCGATATCTTTCCTTGGCTGAAACCGGAATCGGAAGATGTGGACTGGAACGGATACGTCAACTCGATTCTGCTCTTGTCCAGCAACTACGTCAGCAACAGATCCTTCCAGGTTCCGCCGAGCATACGGGATGATATTCAGGCGATAAACGCGGACATTACCCGCAAGGTGCTGCGGGACTTCAGACAATACTTCAGCCTGTCGCCCCGTGACCGCAGTTTTCGGATGAAGCGGACGGAAACGGTGGCGTTGCTGGATTTTTTGACTCACTGCGGCGTGATTACCGTTTTGCCGAACCTTTTCGACGACACCGAGCCTTATCGGTGCTATGTACAGACGCCATTCCTGCGTTTCCATTTTACCGACAAGCTGCAAAGTCTGGCCGGCGGAGCGACTGTCAATGAGAACACGCCTCTTTTTGGAAATTTGTTGGAAGCGGCTGTCGTCAGCGAATACCGGCTTGCCCATCCGGACGCGAAAACCTGTTTTGCCAGAACACATTGCCCGCCCGGCTCAGATGAGGTTGCTGAAATAGATCTGCTGGATATGGACGCCAAAAGAGGATATGAGGTCAAATTAACCGAAAGCCGCGGATACAAAGGCTTTGAGAAAATTGGCGCCCGCCCGGAACTGAATGGGTTTCAGTTCGAAATTTTGCAAGGCGACGCCTGTATAGAACAAATCTACCACTGGGGAGCAGCAGCAGGTAAATAGGATCGAGAGAAAGGGAGGATCACAGTGATGGAACTGCAGAAAGGCCAAAAAACCAAAATCGCCGACCTGACGCAGGCCCGGCAGTTGGAACTCGCGGTTGACGCTCCGATGGGCAAAGGGACGGCCGACGTCGTCTGTTTTGCTGTGGACGCCAATAATCGTCTGTCCGACGATCGTTACTTTATCTTTTACAACCAGGAAGCCAGTCCGGAACAGGCCATCCGCGCCAAAACCCAGGGCGCTCGCACGGTGTTTTCCCTTGATACGGGCCAGGTTCCGGCGTTCATCAGCAAGCTCGTTTTTGCCGTCGCCGCCGAAGACGGCGCCGCTGTCCGGGATTTGGGCGCGGCTCGCCTGACTCTGTCCGCCGGCTCGGCAGAATTATGCGGTTTTTCTTTTGCCGGCTCGAATTTCCAGGCGGAAAAGGCGATTATCATCTGTGAACTGTACCGAAAAGACAATATTTGGCGTCTCGCCGTGGTCGCCGACGGTTTCAACGGCGGTCTCTCCGCTCTGCTCGCCCATTTTGGCGGCGAAGAAGTCGCCCCGGCCCGCCCCGCTCCGCCGCCTCCTGCCCCGAACCGGCCCGCCCCCGCTCCGCCGCCCGCGCCCGTACCGCCGCCTGTGCCTACGCCGCCACCCGCGCCCGCTCTGTCTACGGGGCCGATCAACCTGAAAAAGAGCGGCGACTCGCACAAGATCAATTTGAGCAAGAACGCCTCCCGCCTGCATTTCAACCTCAATTGGAACGCCGGGAAAAAATCGTTTTTCGGCGGTGGCGGCATCGATCTGGATCTGGCCTGCATGTACCGGCTCAAAGGCGGCCAGCAGGGCGTGATCCAGGCTTTGGGCAATTCTTTCGGCAGTGAAAACAGCTCGCCTTTTATCAGATTGGATCAGGACGACCGTTCCGGCGCCAGCCAGGGCGGAGAAAATATGATTTTCCATAAACCGGAATTAGTGGAATTTGCTGTAGTATTTGCCTACATTTATGAGGGCGTCGCCAATTGGCGCAGCACGGATGCCATTGTTACGATCAAGCAGCAGGGCGCGCCGGACATCGTTATCCATATCGACAACTCGAACAGCCGGGAGCGTTTTTGCGTGATCGCCGGTCTGCGCAGCCTCGGCGACCAATTGGAAGTAAAACGGGAAGAAAAATTTTTCCAGGGCCACCGGGAAGTGGATCAGCATTACGGCTTTGGTTTTCGCTGGCAGGCGGGACGCAAATAGGGAACAAAAAAATTTTCTCACAAGGCAATTTTCCTCTTGCCAAATCCGTTAGATTGTGCTAATTTAAGATTAGCAATTGCTAAAGGATATCCAAGGTTTTGGCGCGCCAAAACAGGTTGAGAAAAGTCTACCGAACAGAGCCCTTATTTATCAAGGAGGAAGCCCGAGTTGAGAAAACGTAAAATCGTTTCTTTGGTCTGCCTTGCCCTTATGCTGGCGACCATATTCCCGGCTGCGGCCATCGCAGCGGATGAAAACCGCATCGCGGGGCTTGACCGTTACGCTACGGCCATCGCCATTTCGCAGACCGGCTGGTCTGCGGCGGCGAACGTAGTACTCGCGCCCGCCGCCGACGCCAACCGCACGGATACCCTGAGCGCGGCGCCGTTGGCCAAAGTGCTCGCCGCCCCGATCTTGCTGACGGACGGCAAGACGCTGAATGCCGCCACCGCAGCTGAGATCAGCCGTCTGGGCGCGAAAAACGTCTATATTATCAGCGGCACGGGCGTTATTACGCCGGCCGTACACGAAGCCCTGCGCGATCGGGGTCTGGCGCCCGTGGCTCTCGGCGGGGCGAACCGCTTTGAGACCGCCGTCAATATCGCCGGCGAGATCGCCAAACACGCGCCCGTGACCACGGTCGTCTTTACTTCCACCCGGAACGACGCCGACGCCCTTTCCATGGCCTCGCTGGCGGCGGCGAACGGCTGGGTGCTTTTGCCCGCCGAGCGGGATGCCTTGTCCCCGGCCGTTACCGCCTGGCTGGGCGGCCAAAGCATAACGAAAACCTATGTGATCGGCAACAGCGAATTGCTGAGTGACGCGGCTGTGGCGGCTCTGCCCGCCGTGACCCGCATCGGGGCCGCCGACCCTTACACGAACAACGCGGCTATTCTCGAGCATTTTGCCAATGACTTCGATTACAGCCGCGGCCTCTTTGTTTCCAGCGGTGAATCCGCTCATCTCGTGGACGCTGTCACGGCTTCCGCTTACCTGAGCGGGGCGCCCCTTTTCCTGGCCCCCTCCTCCGTCACGGCCGGCTCGGCTGCGGCCGCCGTGCTGGAAAAAGTAATCGGAGCGAAAACGACGACCATCACCGCCATCGGCGGCACGGGCGCTGTTTCCTCCGCCTCGCTCACGACGGTGAACCAGGCCGCTTCCGGGACGCTGCCGGCGGGCGGCGGCGGTGAAAGCCCCGCGCCGGCGCCGATTCCCGGCGGTTCGGGCGGTAATTCCCTGCCTATACCCGGCCGGATCAATGTCAGCTCCGCCGGGGATTACTCCGTCCCGCAGCCCGGATCGTCTGCGGTGACCAATTATCTCTTGCTCAATATCTCCGGCGGCGACTACAGCAACGGCGCCTATGACATCAACGCTACGACCGTGACCGCCACCCCGGTGCTGACGAGCGGCAGCTTGGCCTCCCTGGTCAAAGTCGAGGTTCCGGCCGGCCTGACCGCCGGGACGCTGACCGTGGTCCAGAACGGGTCGACGCGCCTGACGCGGGAATTCACTTTACCAAGCGCGGGAGCGGCGGCGCCGGCCGTGTTCTACGGTGAGACGCCGATGGCTTTCAGCGAGTTCTACCATGATGTCACGGCGGACATCACCGCCGTGCAACCGGCCGTGACTTCCTTCGCCGCGGGCGGAGCGGTGGCCAAGCCGGAATATTTCATCAACGCCGGCACCCGCACGGGCAACGGCCCGGCCGGTAACGGCACGCTTCCCACTTATGCGGATGCGGACAGCCAGCCGGCGGTGGACGCGGTTTCCAGCGCCACTTACGGCGACAGTGTCCATTTTCCGCCTACGGGCAACTTGACGCTGAATTACGCCGATCCCACAAGCAAAACCGACGCCAATAACAAGATCACCGGGGTCAAGGCCGTGGAAGTGGGCGTGGATTTTGACCTCTACGCCAATGCCTGGCTGCTGAACGCCGCGCAGAGAGCGACAGCCCAGAGCGCGGCCGTGCTGAGCAAGGCCGAGGCGCTGACGCCGAAAGCGGCGAGCGCCGTCTACAAGGCCAAGTACCTCTTCCCCGACGCCTCCTGGGGAGCGCGGGATACCGTGACTGCCTCCGTCGCCTCCGCCTGGCCGACAAATCCGGCTATCAGCGCCTCCTACGGCGGCACTTGGGCTAACCGCGTTATTTCCATTAACTATGCCCCGCTGCCAGGCGATCTGACAAGCGCCGATCTCTGGAACACCTACTTTGAGCAGATCTACGGCGGCTATGTCGAGGACCTGACCACCGGCCAGAGAGAACCCCTGGTCTGGCTGCAGAACTTGTTCTCCCATCGCGGCCACACGAATTTTGAAGTGGCGCTGAACCGGGAAGGCATCTCCCGCATGAACGCCCTGACCGGCGCCGGCGATTTCCGTTTCGTTGTTTTCGCCAAGGGACTGCCGGATGTAACATTTGATTATTCGCTCGTGGAATACGCGGTCAGCGACGCGGAAATCGAGCAGGGCACAGCCTTCTTTGTCAACGCCGATCATCTCTTGGGCGCGAACACGCAGCCGTTGGCTGAAGGCGACAAACTGCATATCGTGGGCCTGAGCCGGGAAGCCCTGGCCGACTTTGCCTCAGGCGGCGGCAAGCTCATGAAGGGAACGGCGGAAGTTCCGGCTAACGCCTATGCGCTCAGCCTGGTCGGCGGCGGCGGCGAACTGCAAATCGAACTGCTCGCCCCGTTCTTCGGCGCCGGATTCCAAGGCGCTTACACTGCCTCCATCAATGCCGCCACTATCTATCAAATGCCGAGTTTCACGGTCTACCGCGCCGTGAATCGCCCGGATCTGACTTACGACAGCTCCAGCTACAGCGCGACGGCGGACTCTCCCTTGTCGGTTGACCTGGGCGGCGGAACCATCGGCTTCAGCGACAGCGCCTATGCCGCGGCCATCACAGCCAGCGGGCGCGGTTCCGTCAGTTCCATCAGCGTGGTAAGCGGCGACGGGGCGGCGCCGGCGATCGGCGACGTGCTGAAACGCTCCGGCAACAATACCAGCCCCTATATTATCGATCCCTCCGCTCTCACCCCCGGCACGGTTTACAAACTCAGTATCGTCGCCGCCAACCACGCTTACCTTGACGGAAGCGAATACAAAACCACGGCGATCGACTACTATATCACGACCGGGGCTCAAAATTTTGCCGTGCCCAATCTCGACGGCAGCGGCGTGACCAATTATATCCTCTTCAACAAGAACGGCATAAGCGACATCAAGCTCAATAGCGCCGCCGTCACAGCGACGCCGGTGCTGGGAACGAACCTGGTCAAGGTGAAAGTACCGGACGGCGCGACGAGCGCCACCCTCGCCCTGGGCGGCTACACGCAGGCTTTCAGCGGCCTGACGGCGGGAGTGGCGGCGCCGGCCGTACTCTACGGCGAGACGCCGATGGCTTTCAGCGAGTTCTACCATGATATCACGGCGGATATCACCGCCGTCCATCCGGCCGCGACTTCTTTCGCCACGGGCGGTGTGGTGGCCGAGCCGGAATATTTCATCAACGCCGGCACCCGCACGGGCAACGGCCCGGACGGTAACGGCACGCTTCCCACCTATACGGAGGCGGACAGCCAGCCGGCGGTGGACGCGGTTTCCAGCGCCACTTACGGCGACAACCCGCATTTTCCGCCTACGGGCAATTTGACGCTGAATTACGCCGATCCCCAAAGCAAAACCGACGCCAATAACAAGATCACCGGGATCAAGGCCGTGGAAGCGGGCGTGGATTTTGACCTCTACGCCAACGCCTGGCTGCTGGACGCCGCCGGCCTGGCGACAGCCCAGAGCGCGGCCGTGCTGGCTAAGGCCCAGGCCCTGACGCTGAAAGCGGCGAGCGCCGTCTACAAGGCCAAGTACCTCTTCCCCGACGCCTCCTGGGGAGCGCGGGATACCGTGACCGCCGCCGCCGCCTCCGCCTGGCCGTCGGCTCCGACCGTCACCGCCTCTTACGGCGGCACCTGGGCCGATCGGGTGCTGTCCCTCACTTACAGCGGACCCACCAGCCAAGTACTTTGGAACACTTATTTTGAACAGCTCTACGGCGGTTACGTCGAGGATCTGACCACCGGCCAGAGAGAACCCCTGGTCTGGCTGCAGAACCTGTTCTCCCATCGCGGCCACATGAATTTTGAAGTGGCGCTGAACCGGGCCGGTATCTCCCGCATGAACGCCCTGACCGGCAACGGCGACTTCAAGTTCGTTATTTTCGCCAAGGGACTGCCGGACGTGGTTGTGGACAGATTCCATCTTTCGGATTACGAAGTCAGCGAGGCATCGATCGAGCAGGGCACAGCCTTCTATGTCACGGGCGGCGGCGACGACCTCTTAAACGTGAACAACGAGTTGCTCGGCGAGGGGAATAAGCTGCATATCGTGAACCTCAGCCCGGCGGCGCTGGCCGATTTCGCGGCTAATGGCGGCGACCTCAAGCGAGGCAATGTCGTGGTGACGGGCATCGGTACGGCCTACCATGTCGGGCTGGTCAACGACAACAGCGAAGTGGAAATCGCGTTTGAGGATTCTTTCTTCGCCACGGCTTACCGGGGCGCCTACACGTTCACCATCAACCCCAGCCCCGGCACTGTCTACAAGACGCTGAGCTTCAGCATCAACGCCGCCCTGGACGCCCGACCTGAGATCAGCAGCGATGGCTCGACCTATGTTGTGGCAGCGGACACCGGCACTGCCCTTCTCGTCAATCAGGGCGATATTATCACATTTGACGAGCAGGACTTCGCCGCGGCCATCACTGTCGGCGGTCGAGGCAGTTCCATTGCGCTTGTTCCGCCGGACACCGGCGTGATTTTGCCGGCAGCCACTGCGGTGATCGTACGCCCCGGCGCCGCCGGCAGCCCGTACCAGATTGACACGACGGCCCTGATCCCGGATAAGACTTACGCGATAACCATTGCGGCCTCGAACTACGCCTATTTGGACGGAGGGACATTCAAGACCAATCCCGTCTACTACGTCACCCTCAATCCATAACCTGCGGTTTTCCGCCGGGGCCAGGGGCTGCGTCTCGCGACACAGCCCCTTACATACTTTTAGGAAAGAGAGGAAAGAGAAAAGAGAGTTCGCGCCGCTATCCCCTACGATACTCGGGACGTATTTCTGGGCGGCGCAATGACGGGGGTAGAGGTTGCAATGGGGGGTGTTGGGATTGGGATGTGGACGGGTGTTGAAAGCGCGGAGGTTCGCCGCGACACCAGGAGACGAAACCACACGGCGACATTCCGCGCCGAGCAACTTATACCAAGATTCTATGCGTGAAATTGCAGGGGATAGGGGCGCGACCGCGCGAAGCGATGAAGGGAAGCGCTCCTATCGGCAGCGACTTGGCGCCTTGAGAAAAACTGACGGGTGTTAACTGGCGTAAGGCACCTTAGTCGCAACGAGGCAGAATGGGGGACGGCCGAGTCCCCCGGGCGGTTTTGGTTCTTTTGCCGCGACAAAAGAACAAAAAAAGTTTCTGCTCCATTTTTCAAAATGGAACCTCTTGGGTTGCGGGCATAGCCCACTTTGGGAAAGAGAAGAGGAAAGAGAAAAGAGAGTTCGCGTCTCACTCTTTCCTCTTCACTCTTCACTCTTTCCTAATAATAAAAAAAAAGCAAAAAAAATACGGTGTTTGACTCATTTTGTGACTTTCGTGAGACTGTTTTGTGGTATAATAGTAGGGCGGCGGCAATGTCGCCATGATTAAAAACAGCGAGGGGATTGATTGTGGAACAGGATAAAGGCGTCGCGACTTTTGTCATACAAGTGCAATTTCAGCAAAACGCCACGTGGCAAGGTACGATCGATTGGCTGGACGCCAAGAAAACCCAGCGTTTTCGCAGTGTGCTTGAAATGATAAAGCTGATGGACGAAGCGCTGGCCGACGGAATGGAAGAGCCCGCCTGGCTGGAGGAGGGAGTGAAAACGGCATGATCTATATCTGTGAGTTGTGCGGCTACGAGTACAACCCGGAGGTCGGCGATCCGGACGGCGGAATCGCTCCCGGGACGGAGTTCGAGGACATTCCCGCCGATTGGGTATGTCCGACCTGCGGCGTAGGCAAGGATCAATTCGTGCCGGCGTGAAAAAAAGGGACGGGAGCGCGCAGCTTCCGTCCCCAGACTGCCCAGAACCCCTGTCGGCGCCGGTGGACAGGGGTTCCTCCTTTTAGAAAAAAAAACTTGACAGCGGTGAAAAACGGTGGTACACTATTATCGAACATATGTTCGCCGGAGCGGGAGGAACAAAGATGACGCCGGAAAAATTGCTGGAGACCTGGGACAAGGAAATTTTACCCCAACTGTATGACGGACCGCCGACCCGGTCGACCTGGACCCGGGCGAAGGCCATGTCTGCGGCTGCGCTGGCCTATTTCCGCGGAGAAAGGGCGACATGGCCGCGGGATGTTAATTGCCACATTCTGCAATCATACCCGCAGTTTCTTGTCGACGCCCTGACGGGGGAAGGGCGGGAAATGGCCGTCCGGATGCTCCTGGCCTGGGAACAGCTGTCGGATTGCCATTTCGTGGATTACACGGACACGGATAAAAAAGCCCTGCTCGGCATGGGCAAGACCTTTACCGAGCTCATGCGCTGGCAGGAAGGACGGAGCAAAAATATTTTTTCCTGCCGGCATGAGCAGTTCGGTACGACCATGGCCGAGCTTTTTCCGGCTCAGGCCGCGGAATACGTACTTGAGCAGTGGCCGCGGATTGCCCGGCGGGAAAATCCGGCCTATATCTCCGTTTTGTTCATGGCGGGCGAACTCATCCGCCGAGCGCCCGGCGCCCACCCCGAATGGGAACAGGGGATAGGGGAATTAATCAGGCTCAAGCTGGCCAAACCCGGCGACGACTGTGAGGAATTCCTGACGCTCCTCTACCGGTATTGGGAGTTTATTCCCGAACTGAAAGCAATTTTAGCGGCCGAACTGATGCGCTGCGGTCGTACGGCCACCTGGGTTCGGGGTCAATTGCGCGCCACGGCGGAATTCCGGGAATTGGCGGCCAAATTGGCCTTGCCGGAGCATTTTTACCCCATGCTCATCTGTGCCGGCTGCGATTGCCGCGATGTGGACGCGCCGAGCTATATGCGGGATCTGCTCCGGAACGACCCGCAGCTTTACCGCGCGACCTACCGAGCCCTGCTGGCCCAGCCAGACCGCCAGACCGCCGCCGCCGCCTTTCCTCTCCTCTCACTTTTGCGGGCCGCCGGGGAGGGAGAAGGGGAAGCGGCGGAACTGGACGGCAGCCTGAAGTTTTGGGCGAAGCTGGCCCGCCAACTCGCCGGCGAGCGGCGACACCGGGAGTCTATCCGCCAGCTGATGCTGCTCTTTGAGCATCTGCCCGCCGCGGAGGCGCTCATCCTGGATTTGCTGGCCCAGAAACGCCGGAGCGCCCCGGCTGATTATTATAAATTGCTCCAGAGTTTCATCGCCGGCCACGACCCGGCCTGGTGCGGGCGCTCCCGGGCCGAATCCTCTCTGCTCCTGACGGAGGGGGGCGGGGCGGAGGCGAGCGATATCTTCTTCGCTTGGAGCCTGAATCCCCGTATTATGGAAAACGGCGACCTGCTCAGCCTGATCGCCCGTTACCCGGAAGCGGCGGCCGCTTTTGCCCCCGAGCTGCGGCGGCGGACGGCGGATTTCAAGGGCGAGGAAATAAATATGCTGCTCAATTGGCTGCCGCCGGCCGGCGGTTCCGGGCTCCTGCCGCCCGATCCCCTGGTGGAACTGTTGGCCCACAGTTCCAAGCAAGTGCAAAAAGCGGCGGAAAAAATCCTGGCCCAGCGGGAAGCCGAGGCGCGCGCGGCCTTGGAGCAAAAACGGCCGAAGCTGAAAGGCAGCGGGGCTCTTGCCGCCCGGCGCCTGCTCAAACAGTGGGATAGCGCGCGCCGGTTCGGAGCGGACTTTGTTTTCGCCAGCCCGGAAGCCGCCCGGGATTTTTGCCGGGCCGACCTGGACGCGGAAAACACCGCTGCCGTGGCCTGGATTCCCGCCGCTTTATTCAGCGGGGTTCGCTGGGCCGATCTTTCCGGGGAAGCGGAGCCGGCGCTGCTCACCGTCTTGCTCAGCGAATACCTGCTCCTGGATGAACCGGCCCGCCTCGCCCTGGGCGACCGGATCGCCGAGCAATTGTACCGCGAAGACCTGCGCGCGGCGATGCGGCGTTTTTGGGAGTTCTGGCTCCGGGAGGGCGCGGAGGCGAAGAAAAAGATGATCCTGCTCCCTTGCGCCATTTACGGCTCGGACAGCCTGGTCCTGGAAATAAAAAACCTCATCGGCGAATGGGCCGTCCATTCCCGCGGGGCCCTCGCCGCTTTTGCCGTGCTGGCCCTGGCCCTGAACGGCGGCGAACTGGCCTTAGTCACCGTGGACGGCTATCGGGAAAAAGCGCCGACCAACCAGGTCAAAAACGCCGCCCGGGAGGCTTTCACCCTGGCGGCCCGGGAATTCGGCGTTACGGCCGATGAGCTGTCCGATCGCATCGTGCCGGACTTCGGCTTCGACCGCCGCGGCCTCAAAACCATGGACTACGGGGGCGAGCGCCGTTTTCAGCTCACGCTCACGCCGGACTTGGCCATCGCCCTGCGCGACGAGGCCACGGGCAAACAGCTCAAATCTTTGCCCGCGCCCAAGGCCGGGGAAGACGCGGATAAAGCGGCGGCGGCCAAAAAAGAGCTGACGGAATTAAAAAAATCGCTCAAGGCGGTGACCCAAAATCAAAGCCGTCGTCTGACCGCCATCCTCCGCAACGGGCGCACCTGGATGACGCCGGCCTGGAAGCAGCTGTTTGTGGAAAATCCGATCATGTACCGCTTTGCCGTCGGCCTGGTCTGGGGGCTGTACGGCCCGGACGGATTGGAGGCCTCCTTCCGCTACTTGGACGACGGGACTTTTTGCGACGCGGAGGAAAACGGGTTTTTGCCGCCGGAGGAGGCCCGCCTCAGTCTGGCCCATCCGGCGGAAATGGGGCCGGCCCTGACGGAACGCTGGGCGACGCAGTTCGCGGACTACGAGATCAGGCAGCCGATCCCGCAGTTGAATGCGCGGATCAACTTGCCGGCGGCGGAGGAATTATCCGGCTGCCTGGTTACGCGTTATCAGAATACCAGAACGACGGCCGGCAGACTGCTCGGCCTGCTGAACCGGCACGATCTGCGTCGCGGCGAGGTTTTGGACGCCGGCGCCTACACCTGTATGTTTCTCGACGACCCCTGGCTGGGGTATCGCGCCGCTATCGCTTTTGACACGATGTACATGGGCATTGAGCCGGGCGAGACGGTCGTCCTGGGGTCGGCCGCCTTCTGCCGCCTGACGGAAGACGACGGCTTCTACTGGTATGACGGCGATCCGGTCGGCGCCGTTTCGCCCCGGGATTTGCCGGCCCGTTATGTGAGCGGAGTGCTGAATATCCTGGACGAGCTGCTATTATGACGGATCAGCCGGACGCGCAATGCGCGCCCCTACGGGTTCGGTTGGCGGCCGGATTGACCCGGCGCGGACAGACGCTCAGCACCGCCGAGTCCTGCACGGGCGGTCTTTTGGGCGGTCGGATCACGGATTGGCCCGGTAGCAGCGCCTACTACTTGGGCGGTGTGGTCAGCTACGCGGACGCGGTAAAAGAAAAGCTGCTCGGGGTGCGGGCGGAGAGCCTGGAGCTTTACGGCGCCGTGAGCGGGGAGGTGGCGCGGGAAATGAGCGAAGGCGTCCGCCGCCTGACCGGCAGCGACTGGAGCATCGCCGTGACCGGAGTGGCAGGGCCGGCGGGCGGTTCCGCCGCCAAACCGGTGGGACTGGTCTGGATCGCGGCGACCGGCCCCGGAGTAAATTTGCTCCGCGAATATCGCTTTGCCGGCGACCGGGAGGCGGTGCGCCGCCAGACCGTGGAGCAGGCCCTGCTTCTTTTGACGGGAGCGGTTTGCGCTTAATCAGGACTCTTTACCCTTCTCCCTTCTCCCTTCTCCCTTCTCCCTTCTCCCTTCTCCCTTTACTCTTTACTCTTTACTCTTTACTCTTTACTCTTTACTCTTTACTCTTTACTCTTTACTCTTTACTCTTTACTCTTTCCTCTTTCCTCTTCTCTCTTTCCTCTTTCCTATATCAACGCGGAAAGGCAAGGTACTAATGGCCGTAAAAATCGTTTGCGACAGCACCTGCGACCTGGACAAATCATGGACGGAAGCGCACGGACTTATTATCGTCCCGCTGAAAGTAGTTTTCGGCACGGAACAATACGCGGACGGAGTTACTCTTTCCAAGGAGCAATTTTACGAAAAACTGACTTCCGGCAAAGTCCTGCCGACGACCAGCCAGGTGGCGCCCGGCGAATTCAACGACCTCTTCGCCGCTATACTCAGCGCCGGCGACGACATTGTTTTTCTCTCCCTCTCGGCTCATATCAGCGGAACATTTCAGTCGGCGGAATTCGCCAAAAACGCGCTGGGCAGCGAGCGGATCCATCTGTTTGACTCTTATTCCGCCACCTGCGGCCTCGCTCTGATGGCGCGAATCGCGGTTCAGCTGCGGGATGAAGGACTCCCGGCGGCGGAGATCCTGGCCCGGCTGGAAAGCCTCCGCCCCAAACTGCGCATGTGGATCAGCCTGGACACCCTGCACTATCTGAAGCTCGGCGGCCGGTTGCCCGCGTCCTCCGCCTTCATCGGCGAACTGCTTAATATCAAGCCGATTCTGACGCTGGAAAACGGCAAAGTTACGCTCATGGAGAAAAAACGCAGCCTGACCAAGGCCTTTGAGTGGACGGCCGCCAAGATCCACTCCACGGGCCTAAACCGCGATTATCCCGTCTGTTTCGGGCACAGCAACGCCCCCCAAGCCCTGGACTCCCTGATTCGGCAGCTCGGCTTAAGCGGTATTGCCTTTAGCGACCCGCTGACCGTGGTTATCGGCGCTGTGATCGCGACCCATACCGGGCCGGGAGCGGCGGCTCTAGCCTATATAGAACAGTAAAAACAGGTGAAAAAAGCTTTTATTATCATCCTGCCGGTCATGCTCTTGGCCTTTGTCTTCGCCGTCTTCTTTTTTCCCTTCGCCGGCTTCAATTCAGGCCCGCCGACTGTCCCGACCAATCCGCCGGACGTCCAGACTACTCCGCCGGACGTCCAGACCACTCCGCCGGACGTCCCGACCAATCCGCCGGACGTCCGAACCGCCCCGCCGACCGTCCAGACCATCCCGCCGGCCGCTCAACCGGCAGCGCCGCTTTCCTCCTACCCTTCCCCCCCGGCCCAGGGTGAAACCGAGCCGGTGCGTTACATTTTTGGCCGGCTCTCCCCGGCGCAGCAAACGGTGTACGAACGCTTCCGCGCCGCTCTCCAGGGCATGGACTCCGGGATTTTGATTTCCCGGGCCGAAGCGCGGGCCATCGCGCCATTTGAACTCATCGACCTTTATTACGCCGTCCTCTGCGATTACCCGGAAATTTTCTGGTCGGACAACTATATTTACACCGGCGCCGTGACCCGGGCCGGCGAGTCCGGCCTGAGCGTCACCTTTACCTACACGATGTCCGCAGCGGAGCGCGACGCGGCAGAGCAAAAAATCGCCGCTTACACGACCGCCTGTCTGAACGGGCTCAGCGCCGATGCCAGTGATTTTGATAAAATATTATATGTTTATGAATATATAATCCGGAACACGGCCTACGACGCCTCCGCTCAATATAACCAGGATATTGTCAGCGTCTTTCTCTCCGGCCGTTCCGTCTGCATGGGCTATACCAAGGCGACCCAGTACCTGTTGCAGCGATTGGGCTTCACCTGCGCCACGATTTCCGGGGCCGCCGCCGGCATCGGCCTGCACGCCTGGAACCTGGTGGAGGCGGAAGGCGATTACTACTACTTGGACACAACCTGGGGCGACCCGGACCTGGCCCGGAACAGCTACGCCTCCTACGACTATTTTCTTGTCACCGGCCAGGATCTGGCAGCCACCCATCATGCGAACGTGGTATTTTCCCTGCCGGAATGTACGGCCACGCGGCTTAATTATTTCCAGGTCATGAACCGGCAGTTTGACCGCTACGACCGGATCGTCACGATTCGGGCCATGCGGGAAGATCTCGCTGCCGCCGGTCTGGCGGCCGTCCGTTTTTCCTCCACCGCCGAATACGAACGGGCGATCGACGATTTATTCGACAATCAAAGTATATTCCAAGTAACCAATAATTCCTCTATATCCTATTTTTTGACAGACGAATTGCGCATTATCACGGTGCTGGAGCGCTAAAAAACTCGTTGATCTCCGCTTCCCCGGCGCGCAGAGCCAGGATGGTGCGTTCGATCAGAAAGTCCAGCTCCCAGCCCAGCATAGCGGCCCCGCGCTCAATCACGGAGCGCGAGCAGCCGGCCGCGAAACTCTCGCTCTTGAACTTTTTTTTCACCGATTTGAGCTCCAGGTCCATGACGCTGCGGGAGGGGCGCACTATAGCCACCGCGCCGATCAGGCCCGTCAGCTCGTCCGTGGCGAATAGCACCTTTTCCATCTCATGTTCCGGCCGGACGTCGGTTACAATGCCGTAGCCGTGGGAAACAGCGGCGTGAATCAGGCGTTCCTCCCAATCCAGCTCCCGCATGAGGGCCTCTGTACGGCGGCAATGTTCCCCGGGCCAGCGTTCAAAATCCAGATCGTGTAAAAGCCCGGCCAAGGCCCAGAAATCCGCTTCGGCTTCATAGCCCAGTTCCGTGGCAAACCAGCGCATCACACTTTCTTCCGTCAGGGCGTGGCGTAAATGGAACTCCTCCTTGTTGTAGCGCGTAAGCACCGCCCAGGCCTCCGCCCGGTCAGGCATATGACTCATTTTTTTCGCTGCCTTTCTTGAAAAAATCCTTACTCCGAGCGGATCGCGTCCAGCGCGCTCAGGCGCATGGCCCGCCGGGCCGGCAAGTAACCGGAGACGAGCCCGACGAGCGCGCTCATGGCCAGCGCGGCCAGCACGAGCCAGGGCGGTATAATGGATATTTTTTCCATACCACTCATTTCCCCGCTGGCGGCCGCCACAATATTGATAATATGGGAGAGCAGGTAGCTGAGGCCCGCTCCGACCGCGCCGCCCAAAAGCCCGATCACGGCCGATTCCAGCAAAAAGAGGGAGCGGATATCGTAGAGAGCCGCGCCGAGAACCTTCATCACCCCTATTTCCCGCGTGCGCTCATAAATGGACATGATCATGGTGTTCGTGATGCCGATGGCCGCGACCAGGAGGGAAACGGCGCCGATGCCGCCTAGCACCAGCTGGATGGTATTGAAAGTGCCTTCGACCGATTTCAGGTATTCGGCGTCGCTGTAGGGCTGGTAGCCCATAGAGGTGATCAAGTCCTGCACCGCGAGTACGTTTTCCACTTCATCTACCTTGACCCGGATGAGGTCGTATTTTTCCTCCGTCTTCCGCCCGCTCTGAGCGGCCTGGCCGCCTTGCCCGCTTTGAGCCTGGATTTTTTCGTTGTCCTTGATCATATTGCTCAGAGTCTCGATGTCCATGTAAACATTATAGGCGTGATTCCAGTTGTCGCCGCCCAGAAGGCCGACGGCCCGGGCTTTGTAGAGCTTGGGCTTGGCGGTGCTCGCGGCGCTATCGTTATACTGGCGGCGGTTGCCGTAAGAAAAATCAAAGGTCAGGGAAATCTTCTCCACCTCGAGCATATCGACGGGCGGGGGCTTTGAATCGTCGTAATCCGGCCATTCCTGCCGCCGGGGGTCGAAAAAACTGTAGAGGGTGCGGCTGCCAAAAACCAACCCGTCCCCGCCCGGCTTGAGGAGCTCGCCTTCCGCCAGTTCGAAACCGAAATGCTCCATCTGGGCGGGGTCGATGCCGACGAGCGGGAGGTCGGCGACCATTTTACCGCAGACCAGGCGCAGATAGGTGTTTTTTTCCGGGGAGACGGCGACGACATGGTCGAGGACGGCAAAGTTTTTCAAGGCCTCGGCGTTCAGGGTCGGCCTCTGATTGCGGGAAGACGAAGACGAAGCTGAGATCGACGAAACAGCGGCCACTCCGCCTCTGGCGTCCACGTTCTCATAACTCTCGTTCACCTGGATCGTGGTCAGGCTGGCCGTGCCGCCCAACTGGTCGCGCAGCGAAGCTTTCAGGCCGAAGCCGAGGGAGAGCATCGTGACGATGGAAGCCGCGCCGATGATAACGCCGAGGACGGTGAGAAAGGTACGCAGTTTGCGGCGAAAAAGGTTGCCGCAGGCCATGCCGACAATATCAGACAGTTTCATCGCTGCCCTCCGCCCCTTCCTTCCGCCGCCGGAGGAATTTCCGCACCGGCCCGCGCTTGCGCAGGAGGAAGAAAAGTATGATTGCGGCGGCGACGCCGATCCAGAGAACCGGTTTTTTCCACCAGGGGGTGGAGGGGGGCGGCGTGACCGGCATATTGTCGTCCGGGATGAATTCCTCCATCTCCAGCACGTTGAGCGAGAAGGGATAGCGTTCCGCCACCTGTTCCCCCGAAGGATCGTCGTAAGTCACAAGGAGGCTGCCTTCGAGCGAGCCGGGTTCGTTCGCGATAACGCCGCCTTCATAGTAATCGCTCGCGCCCGTGTTGAAATTGCCGACATAGTAACGGGCGTTGTCCGTCTGAAAATCCCCTTCCAGATTGAGCATCAGGTTGCTGACATTGGCCCGCCCCGTATTGTAAAAATTGGTGGAAACAGTGATTAGGTCGCCGGCATAGGCTTCCGAGGGCAGGATGAGTTCGCTCACGTCTATTTTGACCATCTGACTGACCGGGATGCCGATCAATTCCTCCGAGGCGTATTTCTGGCCCGTTTCGTCCTCGTACTCGATATTGGCCGTCAGCGTGTAAGTCCGCGGACTGGCGTCCGGTATGGTGTAAAATTGCAGCGTCTTGGCCGAGGTGGCCTTGGGGGCGATATAGTCGATAAAAAAGGTATTGCTGGAACTCACGGGCGAGAACACATTGCCTTTGGCCGCGGCGCTGTTGGAACTGTCGCTGTCGCCCTGCGGCACGGTGAGGAATATCTTGATATTACGCACGGCGTTCGTGGAACTCGTATTCAGGTAGGTCATGTTCAGGGTAAAATTTTCGCCGGCCCGGGCGATGACCGGCTCGCAGCGGTAGCTGTCGAGAATGATTTTCGGCACGGTGCTGCCGCCCTGGTTGGTTTCGACCGGGACGAAAATCTGCTGCGTTTCTTCAAAAGCCTTGTCGTCGGCGTCCTTATAATTTAATTTCACCGTGAGGGGATAACTGCCGCGCGTCAGTTCCCGGGCCGGTCGCAGCATGAAGTCGACGGGTATGGCGGCGCCGCCGGCCAGGTCGCCCAGCTTGCGCACATTCGTATCGGCGGTCAGGGTCAGCGTCTCGGCGCTGAGATCGGTCAGGGTGAAAACGAGGTTTTTCGCCGCGAAAGCCCCGGTGTTCCGCACCTGCAGCGCGGCGGCGATCAGCGCGCCTTCCGGGGCGAACTTCAGGTCGGTCAGGATGAGATTGCTTACGACGCCGCCCCCGGTGACGCTGACGTAGACTTTATCCGTGATTGGCGTGTCGCGGCCGTAGATATTGCCCTCCGGGTCCAGGTAGATGAAGGCGAAGGTCAGCGTGTAGACCTTTGTTTCGGCCGCCGGGCTGATGAGGAAAGAGTAGGAGACATTGCGGGAACTGTCGTATTCGATATCCCCCAAGTCCTGAATCATGTTGACTCCGTCCGGGGTAAACACGCTGTTTTCCTCAAAAACCGGCATGATCTGCACGGTTTTCGCGTTTTCCCAGCCGAGATTTTCCACCGTGAGGGAGAGGTAAACCCGTTCCCCCGCGTTACCGCTCGGCGTGGCCCGCGGCTTGAGGCGGAGGTACGGCGTGTCGCTGCTGTCCGGCGTCGGATCCGGGTCGTCAGTCGTGGCGGAAGAAGCGACGGGCACTTTGATACTGTCCTGAATAAATGTGAGTTCCTGCCCGGTCGATCTGATTTTGGCCTTGATGGGGATAGTGTTGCGCGTGCCGCCGTCATAGGTGAGCGGTATGGTCACTTCCCCCGATATTCTGTTTTCAAACCAGCGCATCTTAGGCAGCTGGGCGTCTTCGTTGCCGTCGGTCAGGTAAAAGCTGCAGGCCGCCTCGTCAATATAAAAACGAATATCGTTCCAGTGGGTGTCTATTTCGCTTTTGTTAGCTCCGTCCTCCATCTGGGAGAGCGTCAGGTGGATTTCAAATGAGGAACCGGCGCTAACCCGCGTTTGGCCGATTATGTTATAATTGGTGATGGAAAAATCCTCCCCCGCCGCGTAAACAGGGAGACAGAGCGGCAGCGCGATGAGCAGCGCGGCGCAGACGGACACGAATCGTTTTTTCATTATGGCTCAATTCACTCCTCGCATATCTTTAGGGAACGCGCTTCCTGCCCGGCCCTTTGTCTATTATACTACAACCTGCCCGGAAAGGCTATGTTTATTTCGCTAGAGAGGAAAGAGTGCAGAGGAAAGAGTAAAGAGTGGGGGAGCGTGTCCGGCGGGGGGTTCAAGTCCCCTCCAAAGGAGGGGAATTAGTCTTAGGGGCGCGCATAGGAGACTCCATTCGGCAGAGGCCGAATGGTTAGTCGAACTTGTGCAGCGACCTAGCGTGAGTTTCCTACATTTTGGCATATCATAATCTCTGAAACATGCACAGCCAAGGCGTTTGAGAGCTATTTTTTTGCGAAATATTGTATAGACAACTAAATATTTCTTGAAATCC
>JAISWK010000180.1 GCA_031270805.1 Gracilibacteraceae bacterium | reverse complement strand
CTTGAAAAGCATGGTACTATTTTGAACGACCCTCGCGTGCGTTAAATTGGTTTCTTGATTAAACCACAAAAAATATGTGCCGAAAGGCCAATGGAGGCGTAGTATGCAATACAATCTTTACTCTTTCCTATTCACTCTTTCCTCCTTTGAAGGGGAACCACCCCGCCGCTTCGCGGCGCCCGTCCCTAATCCCTAACTATGAACTATGAACTATGAACTATGAACTGTTTCAAATGCTTTTTCTCTTATAAAATCCGCAGAGGATAATTTTCCATCACTAAACATGCCAAACAATTCATTTATATTTGGTTTTATTTTTAGCGGAGACAGTATTATATTGCCGATTTCTTCAAAAACTCTTATTTTCTCGGAATGAATATAGGATAATATTGGCTCCGGCAGTATTTTCCTATCAATTATCACACCTTGCATTGAATTTCCTCCAGCTTTTATTTGATAATGTAAAATCCTTATGAAAATGCGCAATGGCAATCGACGTGTTTGCAAGGGATTAAGAGGTTTTACCACTTGCTCACTATATCTCAGCTTACGCCTGTTGTCAAGCGAAAAAAATAAAGCCCCACTCTTTCCTGAACAAGATTTTTCCCTGGAAATGCGGAAAAAACCCTTGCAACACCCGCCCGATTAGTATAATATTTTATTATCGGCTCCAGCGACCGGCGGACAGATTTGCCGCCGGACAGTGAAAATTAAGTTGGTGATATTATTCTCCGTATCGGCGTCGTTTGCGCGGGGCGGGTCAAAGAGCCGTACCTGCTGGCCGGGCTGAAAGAGTATGAGAAGCGGCTGCGCCGTTTTGTCCGGTTGGAAACCCGCGAGGTGGAGGACGGGCCTTGTCCGGACCAGGCGGCGGCGGAACCCGGCGCCCGAGCCGCCGAAGGGCTGCGGCTCTTGCGGCGGCTGAAAGCCGGGGAATACGTCACGGCGCTTGATCCGGGCGGTCAGATGCTGGATTCCCCGGGCCTGGCCGCTTTCGTGGCCCAAAGAGGGCCCGGCGGGCTGGCTTTTGTCGTCGGCGGTTCTCTCGGCCTCAGCCCGGCCGTACTGGAAAGAGCGGATTTTCGCCTTTCCCTCTCCCCGCTCACTTTTCCGCACCAATTGACGCGCCTCATCCTGTTGGAGCAAATTTACCGTGCCTGTAAAATCAATAACCATGAAAAGTACCACAAATAGGGCGCCGGGAACTGAGGGCCGCTGAACCCCTGTTTTTCACGAGTTGCGCCAATCCCCGGAGGGAGATCGGGTCATGTTAAAAAGCATTGTCGTCTTGAGCATCGCGCTGGCCGCTTCCCTGCAGCAGGGCATAGTGGAGGAGCCGGCGGTCATGGATGCCGTGTCTGAGCAAATCGCCGTCGTCGCCGCCCGGCCCGTGGACTACGGCACGGTTTTCGCCCGCGATTGTTTTATCGGGGATTCCATCACGGGGGGGCTGTCCTATTACGGCTTGCTGCGGGAGGAACAGGTGATCTCCCATCTCGGCTTTACCCTGGGGAAAGCGGCCACCGAACTGGACTGGGTGCGAGAAAACCAGCCGGAAAACATATACCTGCTGTTCGGGGCCAACGACTTGGGCCCGAATGTGAGCGACGAGACATTTGTCGAAAACTACCGCGCCCTGATCACCGCTTTGCACGCGGCCGCCCCGCAGGCGCGCATATTCGCCCAGTCCGTCATGCCGGTCACGACCCGGGAAGCGAAATCCCGTCCTTACCTGAGTGCGGGACGCCTGGACGAACTCAACCGCAGTCTTTATCAAATGACGCTGGAAGAAGAGGCCAATTATGTAAATATACGTAAAGTATTGCAAATCCACGCGGACGAGGATTTGTACGAGCCGGACGGTCTGCATTTTCGCTCCCTCTTCGACCGCTACTGGCTCGACTACCTGATGGAACAGACGAAGAAAAATCGGGAGGATTGACTGCCGTGGCTTATCCGTTGCGCAAACTGATCATAACGGTGCTGCTGGGCGCCGTTTTCTCCGCCCTTACCGCCTGCGCCCCGAACGCCCAGGCCCCGGCCCCGGCCTCTCCCGCCCAGCCCCCGGCCGCGGAGCAGGAGCCGGCCGAACAGGAGCCAGCCAAACCGGAGCCGCCGGCCGGGCCGACCGCCGCGGAACTGGCGGCGCGGATCACGGAGCAGGCCGACATGACCAACTGGCGCCTGGCGGAGCCGGAAGCGCTGCGCCGTTTTTACGCCTGGGAAGAGGAACCGGCGGACGCGGTGCTTTACCTGGCCGCGACAAATATCCAGGCGGACGAGTTGATGGTAGTGGCCCTGGCGGACGCGGAGGCGGCCCGGGCCGTCCTGCCCGTGTTGGAGCGGCGTTTGGCCGATCAGGAGAAAAATTTCGCCGGCTACCTGCCGGAACAGGAGTTCTTGCTGGAAAACGCCGTTTGCCTGAGCAAGGGCCGGTACGCCTTGCTGGTGGTGTCCGCCCAGGCGGAGGAAATCCGGGCGGCTTTCGAGGCGGGCGCGGAATGAAAATCCTTTATTATGAATGTTTTGCCGGAATCAGCGGCGACATGAACCTGGCCGCCCTGCTCGGCCTGGGGGTGGATGAAGACTGGCTGCGCGGGCAATTGGCCAAACTGGACCTCGGGCCCTGGGCGCTCCGCGTCAAACCGCAGCAGCGCTCCGGCATCGCCGGCTTGGCCGTCACCGTAGAAGAGCATGACCACGACCATAGCCACGACCACGACCATAGCCATGCTCCCCCGCGCCGGCAGCTGCGGGAAATGGAAGCCCTCATTCAGGCGGCCGACCTGCCGCCCCGGGTGAGGGCCCGCAGCTTGGAGGCCCTGCGCACTTTGGCCGCGGCCGAGGCCGCCATCCATGGCACGGATCTTTACTCCGTGACCCTGCACGAAGTGAGCGGCCTGGACACGATTATCGACCTGGTCGGCGCCGCCCTGGCCCTGGAATACCTGGGCGCGGATGAAATCTGGTCCTCACCGGTCGAGCTGGGCGGCGGTTTTGTCGCCTGCGCCCACGGTCTCTTGCCCGTACCCGCGCCGGCGGTGCAAAATCTGCTCCGCGGCGTCCCGGTCACGCTGGGGCGGGTGGAAGCGGAAACAACCACCCCGACCGGCGCGGCCTTCATCAGGACTTTTGTCCGCCGTTTTCCGCCGCGGCCGGCTTTCACGCCCCTGCGAACGGCTTATGGTCTCGGCGCCCGCGAATTGCCAATCCCCAACGCCCTGCGCGTCACGCTGGCGGAGGCGAGTCCGCTGCCGGCGACGGCGCCGGAGTTCGAGTACGCGACCCAATATGTGCTGGAGACCAATATCGACGATCTGAGCGGGGAAGTCCTGGCCCATGCGGAAGAACTGCTGCTCCGGGCCGGCGCCCTTGACGTCTGGCGCGTGGCCTGTCAGATGAAAAAAGGCCGCCTCGGCGTTATGCTGGGCCTGCTGGCCCGCGAGGCGGATGTACCGGCCCTGCGCGATATTATTTTTCGCGAAACGACGGCCATCGGCCTCCGTCTCTATCCGGTAGAAAAAATCATGCTCCCCCGCTCCGGCCGCTCCGTCCGCACGCCCTGGGGAGAGGCGCGGCTGAAAGTCTGCACCCTCCCGGGCGGGGAAACCAGGGCCAAGCCGGAGTTCGAAGATTGCCGCCGGTTGGCGGCCGCAGCCGGGATCCCCCTGCTCCACGCTGCGGAAATGGTCCGCGCTTACGACCGGGAACCGCCGGGAGAGGAAAGTTGAGGAAAAGCCGCCTGTGAGTTTCCCGGCCCGGAAAGCGGAGTTATGCCCGCCGGCCCTTTACGGCGCGGCTTTAACCTTTGCCTTTTTGCAGCCGTTTCGCGCTCGTTTCCCCTGGTGGGGCTCAGGCCTGGTCTGGGCGGGCGCGTTTTTGTTTTGCCTGGTAATATTTGCCATGCTGCGCCGGATGGAGAGCAGCCCCTGGCCGCCTTTCCTGCTCCGCCTGCTGGCGCGGCGGCGAGAGGCCGATCCCCGCCTGCGGGAGGCCGGGATGGGCTGGATTTATTATCGGCTCGTGCTGGCGGCGGTTTTGTTGCTGTTCCAGTTCTGTTATCCGACTTTTGCCGCCAAGCGCGACTGGGCCGTGGCCGTGAAAAGCGGGAGCCTGTCCGCCTTAAACGGCGCTTCCACCACGGTTTTTCTTCTCTTTCTTTTCGCCCTGACCTGTTTCCTCTTTTCTTCCTTGCTCTTTTATTTCACTTTTGTGCGTTTCCGCTTCCCCGCTCTGCTGCTCACCGCCCTCATCCCCTGTCTGCTGGCCGCCTCGCAGCTGCGCGCCCTCACCGCGGCCGAAGCGGCGCTTTTGGCCCTTTCCTTTTTGGTCGCCGCCTGGAGCGGGCGCTGGCGAACCTGGGGGGCCGCCGCTCCGCCCTTTCCCCCGCCGCCCCCGCTCCCGCTCCTCTTGGCTCTGGCCGCCGCCGCCCTGTTGCTGGTCGCCGCGCCGCGCCCCGACTCCACCCCCGGCGATTTTTTTCGGGCGCTTTACAGTTACGGGCTGAGCGACCTGGGCGATTCCGGCGACCGGAGCGGCCCGCGCCTTTCCCTGCCGGACAGCCGCCTGGTCCTGGAAGTGGAGGCCCCCGAGCCCCTCTACCTCCGCCGCCAGGTGTTCGCTTCTTTTGACGGGGTTGACTGGCGCCTGCCGGCCCCGGGCCAGCCGGTGCAGAGTTCGCCTTTTTCCCCGGGGGCGACGGCGGACTGGGCGGAAAACCAGGCCCGGCTGACGGGATCCGCCCTGTACGCTCTGCTCCAAACCGCCGCGGCGCGGGAACCGGGTTTTGCCGCCCGCCTCCCGCTGGATCCGGCCGAAGCGGCCCCGGCCCCGGCGGTCGCGACGGCGGTCGTCCGCCATGTGGATTTCGTCACGCGCACGCTGCTGCTGCCCGGCCGGACTTTCCGCCTGGAAGGCCTGGAGCCGTACTACCGGGCCGTCGTCCGGGACGCCCTCGGCGTGACCTGGCTGCCGGGCGCGGCGCCGCTTTTCGCGGCGGAAGAATACAGCGCCGTCTATTTCCGGGAAGAGGGGGAGCTATGGCTGGCCGAGCGCCTGAGCGGCACAACGGCCGCCGCTTACGCCGCCCTGCTGGACGAAGCGGCGGCCGTCTTAACCGCGGCGGCGGACGAGGCGGCGATGTCGGAGGCGGCGAGACTCGGGCTTTTTCAGGCGGAGGCGGAAACGGCGCGCGTTTTCTGCGCCGCGGCCGCCGGGGCGGACTATACCCCGCCGGCCGCGCTGACCGCTCTGGCCGCCCGGATAACGGCCGGCCAGGAAGGCGACTGGCTCAAAGCCCGGGCGCTGGAAGAATATTTTCACACGAACGGGTTCATCTACGACACGGATTATAACCCACCGCGGGGGCAGGATGATCTCGCTTCTTTTGTGCTGGAGCATAAAAGAGGGCTTTGCGCCGATTTCGCCGCCGCCATGACGATTATGGCCCGGGCGGTCGGGTTGCAGGCCCGCTATGTATCGGGGTTTTACACCGGGGAGGCGGACGCGGACGGGGTTTACCGCGTGCGGGCCGCCAACGCCCACGCCTGGGTCGAGGTTTTTATTCCGGGCGGCGGTTGGATGCTATTCGAGCCGACCCCCGGCTACACCGCCCCGGCTGCGGCGCCTTGGACCCTGCCGGCCGGCTGCGCGCGCGCCCTGCTTCCGGCCGCGCTGGCGGGGGCGGCGCTCGGCTGGGGCGCGCGGCTGGCCGCCCGCCCCGCCGAAGAACTCCTCTTCCGACTACGCCTGCGCCGCTGCCCCCGCCCTCAGGGCGTCTTCCGCCTGTACGAGCGAACGCTCGTACAGGCGGAACGCGCCCTGGCGCAGCCGGCCGGCAGGGTTACGCCCAGGGAATTGGCCGCTTTGCTTGAGCAAGCTTACGGCCTGGACATCTCTCCTTTGACCGGCGTTTATGAAAAAGCGGCCTTCGCGGACATCGCCCCCACGGCGGCAGAATTCAACCGCAGCTATGGAGCGTACCGTCTGCTCCTCCGTCGGCTCAAGTCTAGGGATTAGGGATTCCCCTCCTTTGGAGGGGTGCCGCGAAGCGGCGGGGTGGTTAGGGACGAGGTCTTCTGGGAGCGCGGCCATCCTGGCCGCCAATACGCAACGTATATCGCATTATCACGCACTATAATCTCGACGCGATTATCGCTGTCGGCTATCGCGTCAACTCCAAACCGCGACGACTTTCCGGCAGTGGGCGACCGGCGTTTTGCGCGACTATACGCTTCGCGGCTATGTTATGGACACAATTCACAATTCACAATTCATAATTCACAATTGGGAGAGGTGATTTAGGGATTAGTGATTCCCCTCCTTTGGAGGGGTGCCGCGAAGCGGCGGGGTGGTTAGGGATTAGGGATTAGGGATTAGGGATTAGGGATTAGGGATTAGGGATTAGGGATTAGGGACGGCAGACTGTGTGAGAAAGGGAGTCGTAGGGGCGCGCATTGCGCGCCCGCAGAACAAAATGGGGGACACGGGCGCGCAATGCGCGCC
>JAISWK010000170.1 GCA_031270805.1 Gracilibacteraceae bacterium | reverse complement strand
AGAAGAGTAAAGAGTAAAGAGTAAAGAGTAAAGAGTAAAGAGTAAAGAGTAAAGAGTAAAGAGTAAAGAGTAAAGAGTAAAGAGTAAAGAGTAAAGAGTAAAGAGAGTTCTCGTCTCACTCTTTACTCTTTTCCTATCCACTCCCTCCCTTTTCATCTGGGTTGCGGGCGAAGCCCGCTTAGGATTTGTCGATAAATAACTTGTGCAGTTGGCGCAGCAATTTTGTGCTCTGGCAAGGCGCCAGGTTCCGCTAATACTGGTTGTATTTGCGGGTTCTGGCAACGCAGCTCCACTCTTTCCTCCTACAAAAATGTATCTTAATCCTTAATTTGCTTTTTATTGACATCTTTATCAATATATTAACAACTTTATCAAAATATTGACATCATTATCAAGAAATTGACAACTTTATCAAAATATTAACAACTTTATCAAGATATTAACATTTAATTCCACCAAATGTTAAATAAATATATTCTATTTCTGGTATGTCGGACATAAAGTAAAAAATTTTATAGAATATTCCTTGACGCACCGCCGTAAATTACATATAATTATCTTTAGCGACATTATTACTGCGTACTGCATCCCGAGGCCGCGCCGGACGGAGGATGCAGCCGGCTCTCAGGCGGATTCGGCGGTAATGTGTCTGACATATATAAAAGGAGTTTAAAGAAAAAAATGGAATCAAAAAAGAAATTTATGTCCCTGTTTACAGCAATAGCCATGCTGCTGACTTCCTTTGCCGTCACGATTCCCGCCGCGGCGGAAGGCACGCCGGTCGTCGGCGTCCATGTGGCCAGCAAAGTGGACGTGGCCCTGGCTGTAGGCCCGACCGACGTGGATTACTCGACTTTTGAAGCCGATCTGCGCGCGGCTCTCGCGGCCAAACCGCATCCCATCCCGGCGGAAGATCTCTATATCACGGCGGCCCGCTCCGTGAACACGAACACGCAATCCCAATTCCAGTGGTGGGTCTACGACCACACCAAACCGGGCGGCAGCACGCTGATGATCGACCACGCCAATCATATCTACGTGGAAGAAACATCCGGGGATCGCACCACCCACGGTTATTACAACTACGATTACCACCTGGTGGAGGAACCGGGCGGCGCAGCCGTGACTTTTTACGGTTACGGCGCTCCCGGCTACACGGATTTCCGCTACCTGCTCAACGATCAGCAGACGAAGAAGACCTTTGAGTTCGCCATCCGGGAACTCGTGGCCTATGACGCCCTGGATGGCGTCGGCTTCCTCTTTAACACGGATATCTCCGGCGTCTACGGCACGGATCAGAAGATAAACGGTTACCTGCTGTTCCTCGAATACACCGGCAGCGGCGCGGGTTCCGCCATGAAGCTCTACAAGCTGAAGGATGTGGACACAAAAAATCTGCATCATACCAGCGCCCTCCTTGCTTCTTTCACCGGGGTAACGCTGATCGCCAGCGCCCCGTACAGCGGCACGGACAAATCCCGGCGGATCAAGGTCGAAGCCCGCCCGAACGCCATCCGGGTCTGGTACAACGGCAGCGGTACCGCCAATAACAGCGCGGTGCTGACCACCCCCATCGCCGCCAACGCCAGTCCGGTCGAATGGACGACGACGGCCGCCGCGGAACCCGGGCAGCAAAGCATGTCCGGCCAGGCGCAGGTGAAACTCGACCGCACCGCCAGCAAGCCGGCCCCGGACAGACCGGCCACCTTCGGCTACGGCCCTCTCGGCTCGGCCCGCGCGCACAGCTGCGACCAGCTGACCAGCATCAAGCTGGAAAACCTCTCCACGATCGTGGAAAAAGTGCGCACGCTGCCGGAAGTCGTGCGCGAGCCGGAATGGCATCAGGATACGCTCAAGTACCTGGTTAACCTGAACGAAGACCCCATAGAAGATTTTTCCAGCGCGAGCATCACGGCGGAATTGCTGGCCCGCCTGACTGCGGACGACATCTACTACCTCGGCTGGTGCGGCACGACGAACGCCGGAGCCTCCGCCGATTTTCTCCAAAAACACAATCTGAAGGGCGCGATCGTGAATGTGAACGACCCGGCCACAGACACTTACCAGGAGCAGATCGACAAAATCGCCGCCGAAATCTATGCCCGTTACTGGCAAGCTAACGCGGCGACGGCTTTTCTCGTCACGGACAATGTTTACCTTGACGTGACCGGCGTGCCGAAAAATAACACCGCCGACGCCGACTGGCCGCAGGGCAAGTGGAAAATAGTCCACCGCGACACGAATCTGCTCGGTTGGGACGACGGGGACGAGGGCACTCACCCCTCAAGCGGGGAACTCATGTCGGATTTGGATTTCCGTTTTTACCTGCCCGGCGAATACGATATTTACTACCGCAACGCCCTGATCAACTCCGTCGTCGTCCACCGGGCCCCGATCGCGATCCTGGACGCGAATATATCCAATCCGAACGCGCCGGTGTTCAGCGCCGCCGCTTCCTACGACCCGGATCACAGGGCGAACGGGATTAAGACCGCCGCCTTTACCTGGATCGACCTGAGCGACAGCGCCATGATCGTGCCGCAGTCCGGTACGCCCGCCAAGATAGCGGATGGTCACACCTACCTCGTCACTCTGACTGTGACCGACGTTCTGGGGGCTTCCGCCTCCGTGGCCCGGCAGATCAGCGGCGGGACAGGCGCGAACAAACCTTTCGCTTATTTTACCCTGGAACCGCCGCTCATCATCAAGGGGGCCGGGACACAGGAGATCAAGCTGGCCAACGGCAGCTACGACCTGTACGGCGCCCCGATTACCGCCTATAATTTTACCGTGACCAAGGACGGTGCGCCTTACAGCGGCCTGAGCCTGAGCGGCGACGGCACGGGCGCGCACTCCGTGGCCGCTTTGCCGGTCGGCGTTTACCGCGTTACGCTCACGGTGACGAGCAACCATGGAACCTCGGAAGCCTTTACGCGCATGTTTGAAATCATCGAGGATAAGATCGCCCCGACCGCTGCGGCCTCGCCGGCCTCCGGCCACGCTTTTACGGCCGAAGGCACGGTGTCCCTGAGTTTCAGCGACACCGGCGGCAGCGGCTTCAAGGAACAGCGGGTCGCGCTGTCCAATTCCGCCACTGAGCCGGGCAAATGGCTTGATATTTTCCACACTTCCTCCCGCTCGCAGTACCTCAAGGAGGACGGCGTTTACTATATCCACTGGGAAGCGTGGGACTACGGCGGCAATAAAGGCGCCGGCGTTTTCGGCCCCTACAGCCTGAACAAGGCGCTGTCCACGCTGACCCTGAGCGCGGAACCCGCCGGCAGCCAAGCCTTCGGGGGACAGGTGCGCCTGACCGCCGAACTGACCCCGACGCCGGCTTATGACGCGAACAGCCGCGTTCATTTCTACGAAGGAGAAAAACCTATCGGCAGCGTCCTTATCTCGGGCCATACGGCCATTCTGCTTTACACGCCGGAAGACGTAAAAAGCTTCAACTACAAGGCGGAGTTTGAGGGCGACAGCGCCCATAAGGGCAGCGTCGGCAATCTTCCTTATACTATTACCCAGAGCGGCGCGGCCACCGTCAGCGTCGGAGCGCAGACGAGCCGTTACTACGACGGACAGCCTTACACGCCCTCGGATATAAGCGTGACGGGCGCCACCAGCTACAAGATCGAATACGAAGGCCGGGCCGGCACGGTCTATCCGCGCAGTCAGACGGCGCCGGTGAACGCGGGCCGCTATAATGTCGTCGTCACGACCACCGACCCGCACTACATTGTCAAGAGCGCCGCCCAGCCGTTTGAGCTTTACCGGCGAAAACTGGCGGTACTGCTGGAAACGGATGTTCCCTCCGGCGTACACCAGGCCCATGAGGATGTGGAACTGACGGTTACGGTCCTCAACTTCCTCGCCGCGGATACGCCGCCGGGCACGATGAAATTTACCCGGGACGGCGTGATCGTCGAAAACGGCGTGGCGCTTAAACGGCAAGGCGACGCTTGGGTCGCCGTTACGAACGCCTGGACGGATGTGGACGCCGGCTTGCACAATTTGCTGGCCGAGTATATACCGGCCGCCTCCGATAACTATATAATGGATCCCGCCGGCGGCAATGGGGCCGTTCCCGGCTATGATATCCTGAAAGCCGATCTGAAAGACTTCCGTTTTGAACCGGACACCGTCGTCTTTACCTACGGCGATCCGCGTTCCCCCCTGGACGCGGTTTTGGGCGGGAACAACAGCACCGGCGCCGTTTCTTACTACCTGGTGGCCGGGGACACCGTCGTTTCTTATTACACGGTGGCTCACGACGTGGAAATCCTCCAGGCCGGCACAGCTGTCCTGCGCGCTTTCAAGGAAGGCGACGCCAATCATAATCCCGCCGCGGCTTTTCTGACCATCAAGGTATTACAAAAACCCAACGCGCTGGCCGTACAGGTGAACGATGTGGAATTCGGCCTGCCGGTCGTTCCGCTGGTAACGGAAAACGAGAGCGGCGGCGTACTCACTTACACCTGGCAGGGACGCGGCGCCACTGTCTACGGGCCCTCGTCCGCGCCACCCACGGCGGTGGGGGATTACCGCCTGACCCTTGCTTCCGCCGCCACGGTCAATTACCTGGCCGCGAGCGTGACGACTGATTTTACCATCAATCCTTGCGACTGCTCGATCGACGCGGTGCGTTTCGCGGGCGGAACCATAGATCTCAATTACTACAATATGCAGGAATCGCGCCCGCTGGCCGCGGAGTGGGATTTCACCCCCTGCGCCGTCCACGGCTATATTTTCACCGTACAGTATGAGCTGGTCGGCGACGACACGGGAGCGGTGATCAGCGGTTCGTACCCGGGCAATGTTTCCCTGACGGTCAACGACAAGGCGGCCGGCAAAAAGGTGAAAGTCCGGGTAACCATAACCCACGCGCCCACCGGACTGACGGAGACGCGCGAAGTCGACTTCAGTGTGACGAAAAAAGAACGCCCCCTCTCGAAACCGGATGTAGCACCGGACGCGCCGCCTTCCGCCTCTTACAGCAAAACCCCGGATAGCGACCTGGCCGTGGATGCGTCCACTTTGCTGCCCGCCGACCCCAATACGGCGATCAAAGTCGTCTATACCCCGCGGAAACCGGGGATGGCGAACCGCCCCTTGACTGCGGATCAGGATTACACCGTGAGCGGCGGGCAGATTATCCTGACCGAAACATTCCTCGACACGCTGCCCCCGGGTGAACACGAATTTCAGATCACGTTCGGAGACGAGCCGCCGCGCAGCATGTTTATCTGTATTGCCAATGGCGTACTCACAGTGGAAAAGGAAGACGCCTCCTATCCGTACCCGCCGCCGGCCAGGCCGACGCCGATGACGGATCAGCAACTGGCCGGCGCTGTACTGACCACAGGGGAGCGGACGCAGCTGGCGAACGGTTTCGATGTGCGAATTGACTTGATCCTCTCCGCCCCCGCCGCCGGCGCCGCGCCGCTGGTGCAGGCGAAAAAAGGCGGGCGGGAAGTCGGCATGATCTTCGACGCCGAAATCTGGAAAAGCGTGTCCAATCTGCCGCCGGAACGCCTGATCACACTGCCCGGTCGGGACAGCGTCAAGATCCTCCTCGATCTGCCGCCGAACTTGCAGGGCAAACCTAACTACTTGGCGGTCCGGCTTGACGATCCCACCGCCTCGCCCCGCCTGACCAAGCTGACGACCCGCCTCGTCTCGAACGGGACGCAGCTGCAATTTGAAACGAATCATTTTTCTACTTTTGCCGTCCTGTATTCTGAGACGGCCGTCAGCATTGATTCCGAATCCGAGGCCGACTTGATCCCCGGCGCCGGCGCGGGAGGCGGAGCCGGTTCGGGTGGCTCAGGTGGCTCGGGCGGCTCAAGTGGCTCGGGCGGCTCAAGTGGCTCGGACAATACGGGCAGCGCGGATCGGACGCCGCAACCGGCCCCGAGTCCCCAGCGGCCGGCCCTGCCGCCTGCTCAGCCCCTTAACCCGGTCTGGTCGGGGGACGACGACGACGAGGGCAGCATTGTGCCCAACCCCAAGACCGGCGCCGCCGCAGCGAGTGGCGGCCTGAGTATGTTCGCCCCGCTGGCCGCTTTGACTTCGGCGCTGATGTCCCGGGTGCGCCGGCGTCTGGGCCTGGAGCGCGAAGAAACGAATGACTAACTGATACTATCGAAACAGGGAACGCCGCCGCGGAAACACCGTTGCTGCGGCGTTCCTCTGATCCCTGAGCAAGATTCCTTAAACAGCGGAAATAAACTGCTTGAAAAACCATGATTGAATATGCTATTATATTTGAAGTGAGTATAATTTAAGGGACTGCCCTCAAATAACTTGTGCAGTTGACGCAGAAATTTTGTGCTCTGGCAAGGCGCCAGGTTCCGCTAATACTGGCTGTATTTGCGGGTTCTGGCAACGCAGCCAGAGTGCA
>JAISWK010000127.1 GCA_031270805.1 Gracilibacteraceae bacterium | reverse complement strand
ACTTACCCAGCGAGTCTCCGAGCTGTTGGTAAGCCCTCTGCAACAGGCTCCCGGCGAGTCTCCGAGCCGTTGGAGCCGAACTGCCATCGTCCCCTACGCTCTCCCAATTGTGAATTGTGAATTGTGCATTGTATAGAACCGTCAGACTGTGTGGAAAAGCATTGGCAGCAATCCCCGGGTATCGTAGGGGCGCGCATTGCGCGCACGGGCGCGCATTGCGCGCCCGTGTCCCCCATTTTGTTCTGCGGGCGCGCAATGCGCGCCCCTACGACTTCCGATAAGTTCCCAACCACCCCGCCGCTTCGCGGTGCCCGTCCCTAATCCCTAATCCCTAATCCCTAATCCCTAATCCCTACTCCCTAACCCCTAACCCCTAACCACTAATCACTAAATCGCCCTCTCCCAACTGTGAACTGTACACTGTGAACTGTGAACTGTGAACTGTATACTGGAGGCGCCCCATGGAATTTCATGGATTCACCCTGGACAAATTTCAGGCTGAGGCCGTCGCCGCCCTCGAGCGCGGGGAATCGGTCATCGTCTCGGCGCCCACCGGCACCGGTAAAACCCTTGTCGCGGATTACCTGGCGGAAAAAATGCTGGGCTCAGGCCGCCGCGTCATATACACCGCGCCGATCAAGGCCTTGAGCAATCAGAAATTCAAGGATTTCACCGCTCAGTTCGGCTCTGAGCAGGTGGGCATTATGACGGGCGACGTGGTCATGAATCCGGAAGCGCCACTTTTGCTGATGACGACGGAAGTGTTCCGCAACCAGGTACTGGAAGACGATCCCAAGCTACGGGAGATTGCCTGGGTTATTTTTGACGAAATACACTGGTTGAGCGACGAGGAGCGGGGCACGGTCTGGGAGGAAGCGATCATCCTTGCTCCGGCCCATATCCGTTTTCTGGGCTTGAGCGCCACGATCGCCAACGCCAGCGAACTGGCCCGCTGGATTGAAGAAATCCGCTCCGGCCCCGTCGCCCTGATCGAGGAACACCAGCGCGTCGTCCCGCTCAGTTATTACTATTATACCCGGGAAACCGGCTTTACCGACCTGCGCCGCCTGGAAGCCCATTACCGCACCCGCCGCCGGGAAGCCCCGATCGACGGCCGGACGCAGCTTTTTCCCCCCAGCACCCATATCGACCTCATCACGGCGATCGAAAGGAACTACCTGCCCTGTCTGTACTTCGTGTTCAGCCGTAAGGGCTGCGGCGAAAAGGCCCTCGCCCTCTCGGAGCGGCGCACCTATCTCCAACCGGATGAGAGCGCCGACGTCTGTGACATGTTCCGCCACCGCCTGGGCCCGGAGTCGGAATGGTCCGCCTCGACCCGCGCCTTGTACCGGGTGTGCGAGCGCGGGATCGGTTACCATCACGCCGGGCTGCTCCCGCTGCAGAAAGCCCTCGTGGAAGACTTGTTTTTCGCCCGGCTGATTCACGTGATGTACTGCACGGAGACATTCAGCGTCGGCATCAATTACCCCGTCCGGGCCGTGTGTTTCGACGCGCTCTACAAGTACGATGGTCGCCGCTTCCGTCCGCTGGCCAACCACGAGTTCTTTCAGATGTCGGGCCGGGCCGGTCGGCGCGGGCTGGACGCGCGAGGCTTTTCCTTTGCCCTGGTCGATCTGAACCGGATGGATAGGGAGCCGCCGCTCGAGTTCGATATCAAGTGGCTGGAACCGTTGTTCAGCCGTTTTCGCCTTTCCTACAACACGGTGCTGAACCTGGTCGCCACGTTGAACCCCGAACAGATCAAGACCTTTTTTCAAAAAAGCTTCGCCGCCTATGCGGGAACCGTGATTTTTCGCGACTTGCTCCAGGAAAAAGCCCGGCTGGAAGAAGAACGCGACCGCCTGAACCGGATCGGGTGCGAACTGGCGAAGACTTACCGCTGCCCGCTGCCGCGCCGCCCGAAGCTGAAGGAACTGGCCCGGATGAAAAAAACTTACGGCAAATATAATGCCAGACAACGGCGCAAAATAAATGCGCGGGAGTTGAAAAGGCGGATCGGGAAATGGGAGGCCGAACTTGCCGTCGCGCCGTCGGACTGCGGGCCGGAGCGGGAGGAACGCTGCCGCGCCGCCAGGCCTCAGCAGAGAGAGAACGAGTCCGCGCTGGCGGCGGTGACGAAAAAAACAGCCTTTTTGGCGGACGGTCACGATTTTCCGGCGGAATTCGCCCGCAAAAAAAAGGAGCTGCAAAAGCTGGGTTATCTTGAGGGAGACGTCCTGGCCCCTCGGGGTCGCCTGGCCCGCAGCATCTACGTCCAGGAGCTTTTTGTCACGGAGTTCCTCTTTTCCGGACTGGCGGACGATCTGGATGATCCCACCCTCTGCGGCCTGATCGCTTGCATCGATTATGAGCAAAAACGCAATGACAACTTTCTCCGCACCGACCTGCTGGAGGCCGGCCCGATCAAGCAGATCATGTTTCCGATTGAGCAGGTCTGCGGCTTTGACGCCGTGCGCTTTGACCACCGCGTGGCCAATGTCGCCCACGCCTGGAGCAGCGGGACGCCTTTTACCGAGGTGCAGAAAATGTGCAACCTGGACGAGGGGGATATTATCAGCCTGTTTCGGCGGACGATCGACTTGCTGCGCCAGATGAAGGAAGCGGTGACGGATCCCCGTCTGGCGGAACGCTTGCGCGCCTGCATCCGCTCCATGGACAGGGATGAAGCCGAAGTAGTGGAAATTTAAAGCAAGGCCTCTAATTCCGCCGTCATGGCGGCAAACACCTCGAGCGCGCGGCGGGTGGGCTCGGGCCCGGTCATATCCACGCCGGCTATTGCCAGCAGTTCCAGCGGATCAGCCGAGCTGCCGCCGCGCAAAAAAGTCAGGTAGCGGCGCGCCGCCGGCTCTCCCTCGCTGAGGATGCCGTCCGCCAGGGCTGTGGCCGCCGCGAACCCCGTCGCGTACTGGTATACATAAAAAGCGTTGTAAAAGTGAGGGATCCGCGCCCATTCCAGGTCTATTTCCTCATCCAGCGTCACGCCCGGGCCGTAGTAAAGCGCATTCAGGGCCCGGTATTCCCGGCAGAGCATTTCCGTGGTCAGAGACTCGCCGCGTTCCACCGCCGCGTGCGTCAGTTTTTCAAACTCGGCGAACATCGTCTGGCGAAAGACGGTGCCGCGAAACTGATCCAAATAATGATTGAGCAAGTAGGCTTTTTGGGTTTTATCCGCCGCCCGACTGAGTAAATGCCGGATCAAGAGCGTCTCGTTCAGGGTCGAGGCCACTTCGGCGACAAAAATCTTATAGCCGGCGTAATGGTGCGGCTGGGCGGAGTTGGAATACCAGGTGTGCAGGGCGTGCCCCATCTCATGGGCCAGCGTGAAGAGCGAATCCAGCGTGTCCTGATGGTTCAGGAGCACGTAGGGATGCGAGGCGTAAGTGCCCCAGGAGTAAGCCCCGCTCGTCTTGCCCTCGTTTTCATAGACGTCGATCCAGTTTTCCTCGAATCCGCGGCGCAGCACGGCCAGATATTCCTCGCCCAGGGGCTTGAGGGCCTCCAGCACGATGGTCCGGGCTTCTTCGTAGGGGTGGAAAGCGCGAGCCGCCGGTACGAGCGGCGTGTGGAGGTCGTACATGCGCAATTCGTCCAGGCCGAGGGCTTTTTGCCGCAGAGCGGCGTAGCGGTAAAAGGCCGGCAGAAACTCGTGGACGACAGCGATCAGGTTGTCGTAAACCGGCGGCGGTACGTTGACGGCAAAGAGGGCCGCCACCAGGGCGGAGGGGTGCCGGCGGGCGCGGGCATAGAAGCAGTCGGTCTTGACGCTGGCGTTATAAAGCGCGGCCAGCGTGTTCTTCTGGGCGGCGTAAGCGCGGTAGAGCGTACGGAAAGCCTCCTCGCGCACGGAACGGCGCGGGCTTTCCAGGAAGCGGCTGTAGGAGGCTTTGGTCAATTCCGCTTTTTGCCCGTCCTCGTCTTCGATGGCCCCGAACTTAATATCGGCGTCGTTCAGCATGGAAAAAACGGTACTCGGCCCTTGCGCCATTTCGCCGCTTTCGGCCAGCAACTTTTCCTCCGCCGGCGAAAGGACATGGGGTTTGCGCCGTATGATCTCATCCAGCAGCCGGGCGAAATCAGCTAAGAGGGGCGAGGCGCTGAGGGCGGCCAGCACGTCGTCTTCGGCCGCCAAGAGTTCCGGCTCGACAAAGGAGACGACGCCGCCGGCCCGGACGGCCAGGGTCATAGCCCGCCCGGTCAGCCCCTGGTAGAAGGCTTCGCGGTTATCCTCGTCCCGCTTCATGCGGGCGTAGGTATATAATTCCTCCAGGTTGGAGTCCAGTTTGTCTGCCCAGAGCAGGCAGTCCCGCAAATTTTGCGGACTCTCCGTCAAATGCCCGCGCCGGCTGTCGCCCTCCGCGAGCAGGGCCTCCGTCGCCGCATACAGTTCGTCCCATTCCGCCTGCGAAGCAAAAATGGGGCTCAAATCCCAGTGATAACGGGCATCAATGTCCGCCCGCCGGCGCAATGTCTTGCTCATGCTCGGCGCCAGTCTATTCCAGCGCCGCGCCGTCCCCGGCGCCGTCCGCGGTGTTCTGGCCCGGGCATCCGCCGCAGACCGTATCATCGGCGGCGTCCATGTCAAAATTAAAAGCGGCGGACAGCACTCCGTCCACATTGGACAATAACTCGCTGAAAGCTTTGTGCGCGTCGATATACTCCAGCATCAGCGGGTGGTTTTCCACCTTCGCCTCGATAAATTCCACCGCTCTGGCGTCGGCTTCCGGCAGATCATCCCCTTCGGCCAAAAGCGCGCTGACCCGGTTGTAAACCTTGTGCCAGCGCTGGGCCAGGTTACGCGCCACGCTGTCTTCCCGCACCGCGGTTTCCGCCTCCCGGAAACGCAGCCCCTCTTTACTTTCCGCGATGGAATGCGCCAGTTCGCTGGCTTTGAGATAAATACCCGCGTCCATATCCGTTCTCCTTCCCGTCCTTATAAAAATTATCTAATGATCTCCCCGAACATAGTCCAGGAATTCACCTCTTTGATCAGCACCGGAACCAATGTGCCCACGTCCGCCTCCCTCCCCGGAAACACCGTGATTTCCCGGCCGGCGGTCAGGCCGCTGAGCAGGGCGGCGTTTTTTTTGCTCGGGCCGGTGACGAGGACTTCCTGGCGGAAACCCACGAGGGAGCGGCGCCAAGCCAGGCTCATTTCCGCCTGCGCCTCCGTCAGCCGCTGCAGACGCTCCCGCCGCTCCGGGCGCGGCACCTGTCCCGGCATATCCGCCGCCGCCGTGCCGGAACGGCGCGAATACATAAAGGTAAAGGCCTGGGAAAAACGCGCTTCCCGGACAAGGCGCAGGGTTTCGGCAAAATCCGCTTCCGTTTCCCCCGGGAATCCGACGATGATGTCCGTGGAAATCCGCGCTTCCGGCAACGCCCGCCGAATCGCCCCCACCCGCTCCAGGTAGTATGCCGCCGTATAGCCCCGGTTCATGGCCCGCAGCACCCGATCGGAGCCGGATTGGAGCGGCAGGTGAAAATGGGGGCAAACCGCCGCTTCTTCCGCTGCCGCCGCGATGAGGGCCTCCGGCAGATCGCGGGGGTGGGAAGTGGTAAAACGCACCCGCCACAAGCCGGGCACGCGGGCCGCCGCGCGGAGCAGCCAGGCAAAATCCTCCCGCCAGCCCTCCGCCCGCCCGTAAGAATTGACATTCTGTCCCAGCAACACGACCTCTCTGGCGCCGGCCGCCGCCAAAGAGGTAATTTCCTCCAGCACGTCCTGCGGCGCCCGGCTGCGCTCCGGCCCGCGCACCTGCGGCACAACGCAGTAAGCGCAATGATTATCGCAGCCGTACATAATGTTCACGGCGGCGCTGATTTTTCCCAGTTCCGCCAGCGGCGCCGGTTCCCGCGCCGGCCCGGCCCGCAGCGGCGACGGATAGACGGCGGAACCGCCGCCCGCCTGGAGCAAATCGGTGAACTTTTCCTGCTCGAAGGCCCCGATCCAGATATCCACATGCGGGGCCCGGCGGCGCAGATTTTCCAGCGCGCCTTCCTGCTGAACAAGACAGCCCGCCACCGCCAAAAGCCGCCCCGGTCTCTCCGCTTTCCAGCGGCTGAGCTGGCCGATATTGCCCATGATGCGATTTTCCGCGCTCTCCCGCACGCAACAGGTGGTAACGACGACCAAGTCCGCCTCTTCGCGCCTGAGCGCCGGCACATAGCCGCAATTTTCCGCCAGGGCCCGGAACGATTCGCCGTCCCGTTCAGACATTTGACAGCCGTATACCTGTATAAAAACCTTTTTGCTCATGCTTCGTCCCGAAAAACACCGGCCTGTTGCACGTGACTTACCGGCGGCCCGGAGCTCGCCGGGTAAGTCTCCGAAGCGGCCAGTCTCAGTTGTGGGCGTCTCTGTTTCTCCGTAGGGGCGGATGGTAATCCGCCCGTTTTTTCCCCATAATCCGCGTCGGAGGTGCCCCATGCGATACCTTGGGGGACGCGGGACGATTGCCATCGTCCCCTACGTCCGCTTTAGTGACTCACGAACGCTGTTTCCTGGTGGTTGCGCTCCGTGAGCCGCTATAAATAATTCAGCGGATTGACCGCGTTGCCGTTAATGATTATCTCAAAATGCAGGTGCGAACCGGTCGAGCGGCCGGTGGAACCCACCAAGCCGATATTCTGCCCCTTGGTCACTTTGTCGCCGGCTTTGACCAGCAATTGGGAGGCGTGGGCGTAACGCGTGGTCACTCCGTCGCCGTGGTCAACCAGGATACAATATCCATACGTACCCATCCAGCCGGCTGAGGAGACCGTGCCCGCTCCGGCGGCATAAAACGGCTGTCCGGTGTAACCGTCAATATCAATACCGGTGTGGCGCCGTCCGCCGCCGAAATAAGAAGTGATATTCCCGGAGAGCGGCCAGCCGATGCCGCTGACATTGCCGCTGCCCCGGGAGGCCACGACGGAAACGGCTATGATCGCCGGGCCCCGGGCCACGATTTGATCGACCGGCTCGGAAACGACTGTTTCCTCCACCACTTCTTTTTCGATGGTGCGCCCGTTTTTCTCGACAAAGGAATAGGTCACATTCTTCCGGCCGGTGACCCCGGCCTGGCGGATTACGCTGGCCCCGGGATTCACGCTATTGTCCTCCCGCGTCACCACCGTATAGGGTATGACTTCTTCCGCCACGCTCACGCCCCTGGCCACCACTGTCAGGGACGGGTGATCTTCATTCAGATTCAGCTCCTGCCCCGGATGAATCATGGAATCCACGGTCAGGCCCTCGTTCGCCGCCAGGATATCCTCTACCAGCACGTCGTTTTTCCGGGCGATAATCCACAGCGACTCCCCGGCCTGCACCGTGTGCCGGACAACGCTGGTCGTCCCCATTAAAAGGCGATCCAAAGCCTCGTCTTTGCTCATGACTTCCGGCGGAGACAGGTCCAGCGCTAATTTTGTGTAACTGTCCTGAATATCAACGGACTCGATTGTTTTTTGCCCGCCGGGCTGGGTATAATGCTCCATATAAGCCTGTAGCACTTCGTCCAGCACTTCCAGCGAAGCGACCCGCACCAGCACCTGCTCGCCCACCGCCAGAGCGTAACCGGCGACATATGGCGTTATCGCCGCCGTCACTTTCTCCTGCGTCAGCGGAACCCGCTCGCTGATGGGTATGCGCAAATTCTCGTAAGAGATTTCATCCTTAGTCAAAGCCGGAAAACCCAAACCCTCACCGTACAGAGCCAATGCGGCCTCCACCATGACCTCCGCCTCCGCCTGCTCCGCTACGACGCCGAGAGCCTGCCCGTTAATGCTGACCCGCACCGTCTGCTCCGTCGTGCCGTAATAAACAGCCGCGTAAGATACAGCCAGCATAGCGATGGTCGCCAAGACAAGTGGCAGCGACAACCTCCGCCGCGGCGTAAATCTTCTTCTGCTTTGCAGCTTTTGTCTGGCGACAAAATCATTGAAAGCGCGCTGACCCTTTCCGGTTATATGTTCCCCCAGAATATACCATCCTCCCCTCCGCGCTATCCCCGGCGCTTGAACCGTCAGACCGGCTTCGGCGTTACGCGACTCCTGAAAAAATGCTTAGAGTTTGGTCGTTTGCCTTCTATTATACAACATTTTTTTCTCAATTACCAGCGCTTTAGGAAAAAAATTGTCGGAGACGCTCGGGCGCTCGGGCAAAAAAATTTTGGAGGAGGAAAGAGCGAGGAGTAAAGAGGAAAGAGTGGAACCAGTTCCGGGATTCTGCGTCCCCTACGATACTTGGGTTTGCTCAGGTGTACCTGGGAGCGCGGCCATCCTGGCCGCCAATACGCCCGAGGGGCGGGGCACTACCTCTTGCATGAAATCATCCGGCGCGGCTGGCCGCCAATACGCCCGCGCAGTATATGCCCAGGGTCATTGCGGGACGCCGTGGGCGTGGGCGGCGTCCCCCTTCGCCTCTCTTTCATTCTTTTCTTTCCAAAAACCCCCTCCGTTACATATTTAGGCCCCCGCCCGCCCCCGGCGACCCGCCCCGGAGGGACGTCATCCCCACCGTCCAGCCCGCCAATACGCCCGCGCAGAAAAGAGGGAAGAAAGTGTTCTCCCCACTACTTTTTGCCCATTGATTAATCCCCAAACCTGTGCAATAATGTATCCATGCGTTACATCCCACTCTTTCCTTGCCTCGTTGCGACTAAGGCGCCTTACGCCGGTTAGCACCCATCAGTTTCTCAAGGCGCCAAGTCGCTGGCATTGCAACATGGTCGCATCGCTCGTGCTTGTTGTGATGGGGGCGCCCCCATTTTGTCCTGCATTTAACTCAATCCCTAACCACCCCGCCGCTTCGCGGCACCCCTCCAAAGGAGGGGAATCTAATCCCTAATCCCTAACCACTAACCACTAAGCTCTCCTCACTCTTTCGTTTTAAGGAGGTACCGGTGCAAACGGAATTATATATAGTCTCAGGTTTTTTGGGCGCGGGGAAAACAAGTTTGATCCAGAAATTACTGCGGGAGGCCCTGCAGGGGAAAAAGACCGTCCTGGTGGAGAACGATTTCGGGGAGGTTGGCGTGGACGCCGCTCTGCTCCGGGCGGGCGGAGTAGAAGTGCGGGAATTGAATGCCGGCTGTATTTGCTGCAGTCTCACGGGTGATTTTATCCGCGCGCTGCGCGAACTCCTCAACCGCTTCAGCCCGGAGGTGGTGCTAATTGAGCCGTCCGGCGTCGGCAAGCTGTCGGACGTCGCTAAGGCCTGCGCCGATCCGGCCATTCAGGCTCGGGCCGTGCTGCGGCGAAAAATCACGGTCGTTGACGCCGGTCGCTGCCGGCTATATTATGATAATTTCGGGGAGTTTTTCACGGATCAGATCGCCGGCGCCGATACCATCCTCCTGTCCCGGGCGGCGGAACACCCGGAAAAGACGGAGTTCGCCCTCAAATTGCTCCGCTCCCTGAACGGGCGCGCGGATATCCTGAGCCGGCCCTGGGAAACCCTGGACGCAACCGCTCTGCTTTACCCGCATGAGCATGAGCATATGCATGAACATGAGCATGAGCATCAGCATGAGCATCAGCATCAGCATGAGCATGAGCATGAGCATGAGCATATGCATGAGCATATGCATGAGCAAATATTTGAAGCGGTAACAATCCGCACCGATCGTTTTTTCAGCCGCCAGGAACTGCAAACCCTGGCTGCGGCTTTATCCCGGGCCACCGGCGCCGTTCTCCGGGCCAAGGGGTTGGTGCGCGGCCCCGAGGGCGGCTGGAACCTGCAGTACCTGCCCGGCGACTGGCGGATTGAACCCTGCGCGGCCGAAGGGGGCGTCTTCTGCATCATCGGCCGCGGTCTTGATCGCGGCGAGCTGGTTCGCCTTGTGGACGACATCCCGGCATGATCGCTCCCGTCTACGTCCTGACTGGGTTTCTCTCCGCCGGCAAAACCTCCTTTCTCAACAATTTGCTCCGCCGCGGCGACTGGCGCAATATCAAAATCCTGGTTCTCCAGTTTGAAAACGGGGAGACGGAACTGTCCCCGCCGGACGATTTTTGTCAAAAATTGCAATTTACCATCGCCGAACTGGAGTTGCGCCCGGAAGAGGCGGCCCGCCGGATTCGCCGCCGGCTGCGTGACGGCGAGTTCGACGAAGTCTGGGTGGAATGGAACGGCGTCGCTCCCTTCGCCAGTCTGCACTCCCTGCTGCTGCATCCGCTGCTGCGCCGGCACTGCCAAATGCGCCGCGTCGTCCATATCGCCGACGGCGCGGAATTGGAAAAACTTTTGGGCCGCACCGGCCAGGCCCTGCCCGGGCAAATCGCCAGCAGCGATTTTGCCCTCCTGCGCGGCGGCGACACCGCCGGGGCGGCCCGGCTGCGCAAATTGCTCCGTTCGCTTAATCCGGGCCTCCGGGTCTACGCCATCGATTCCTACGATGATTTTTACCGCCAGCTGCTCCGCCGCACCCCGCCGGCCTGGCTCGTTTTCAGCGCCGGCGCCATCCTGCTCAGCCTGCTCTACCTCCTGGCCGCCCCGCCCCTGACGGCCGCCGGCTTCCCGGTCAACAAAACCGTCACTGTTTTTCTCGGCCTCATCCTGCAGGCGCTCCCGTTTTTACTCATCGGGGTGCTTATCTCCGGCGCCATCGAAATATTCGTCAGCCGGGCGGCGATAGAGAGCCGTTTTCCCAAAACGAACCTGGCCGGAATGGCCACCGCCGTGATCGCCGGTTTTTGCCTGCCGGTCTGTGACTGCGCCTCCATTCCTGTTTTTCACGGCCTCGTGCGCAAGGGCGTGCCGCTGCCGGCCGCCGTGACTTTTTTGACTGCGGCCCCGGTGATCAACCCGATAGTCATTTTTTCCACCTACTACGCCTTCAACGGCGACATGCGCGTCGTCGCCCTGCGGGCAATTCTCGGCCTGACGGCCGCTCTGCTCATCGGCCTGACATTTGCCCTCGCCCCGCCGCGCCGACAAATCCTGACCGGCGGCGCCTTGGATCGCCTGCTCTGCAGCTGCGGCTGCCGGGAGGATGGGGAAACAGCGGACGATCTGGCGGGCAAAATCGCCTTGCTTTTTCGCCACGCCCAAGCCGAATTCTTTCACATGGGAAAATACCTGGCCTTGGGGGCCTTTGTCTCCGCCGTGATCCAGGCGGTCGCCCCGCGCGCCTCGGCCGTGTCCGGTCAGGGGGCCGGCTTGGCTCTCTCCCTGCTGATCATGATGCTCATGGCCTTCGTCCTCTCCCTCTGTTCCTCCTCGGACGCCGTTATCGCCCGCAGCTTCGCCTCCCAGTTCCCGGCGGAGGCCCTGATGGGCTTCATGGTTTTCGGTCCGATGATGGATATAAAAAACGCCCTGCTCCTGTCTTCCGTTTTCAGCGGGCGCTTCATTGCCCGGCTGGCCCTCACGGCCTTTGCCATCTGCTTCGGGCTGGTTTTTCTATTTAATTAATTAAGAACTTGGAGGTGCGTATGCGGCCAAGCGGAAGTTTTAACCCGCAGATTTTTCTGGAAACCCTGTGCAGCGCCGCCTTTGCTCTGCTCTTACTTTACCTGATCCGCAGCGGCGCTTATCTGAACTATGTCACGCCCCGCCTGAAACCGTACCTGTATTTCGCGGCGGCGATCATGCTGATTTGGGCTATCGGCGGCGCCCTGCGCCTGCGTCTCCCCCGCCGCCGCCCGCGGGGCGCGCATTGTCTGGTGTTGGCCGCTCCGCTCCTGCTTTTTCTTCTGCCGCACGCTCCGCTGACTTCCGCCGATCTGTCCTGGAGTTACGTACCCGGCGCCTCGGCCGCCGCTCTGCCCTCTTCCGCCGTCCCGGCCCCCGCTTTGGCGCTGGACGCCGTGTCCGGGAGCGCCGATTTTTCGGCGGCGGCGGACTCGACTGCCGCTCCGCCGGGCGCGGACGCAACGGACAAAACTATCGTCGTCGCCGACGACTATTTCTACCCCTGGTTGAACGAACTGTACGCCAATATGGATATGTATGAAGGCTGGCGGATTTACCTCACGGGTTTTGTTTTCAAGGATCCGGAGGTTTTTCAGGCCGACGAGTTCATGACTTCCCGCCTGGGCATGTCCTGTTGCGTCGCCGACCTCGTTCCTTACGGTTTGATCTGCCGTTCCGATGGCGCGGCCGCGCTGGAAGCCAACTCCTGGATCACGATCGAGGGTGTCATTCACGCTACGGAATACGACGGCTGGCCTGAGCCGCAAATCACAGTGACCGGCGTCGCCGCCGCCCAGGAAATTCCGGGCTATATTTACCCATTTGGCTGAGGGTCCGGATTTTGAGCGGGCACAATCTCTATCGTGTAGCCGAGGGGGTTTCCGCTAGCTCCCTCTGTGATATGCCTTTCTGCTCCCGCGCTTCAATCATCTTTCCGATTAAGGCGACCTCAAAATTAAGACGCTCACGCTCTGCGGGGCTGACCCGCGAATCATCGTTTATATAATCGGAAAACGTATCAATGACTTTACCGTTTGCCATATCATTCACCATGCCTTTCTATAAAATCTTTCAGTTTCGCCCGCGCCGTGTCGATTTCACGCGGAGGCGTCTTTTGCGTTTTCTTGATAAAGTGATGTAAAAGCACAAACTTATTATCTTTCCAGTAAAAGAAAAATATGCGGTTCGCAAGGGGGCGCAGTTCCCATATACTCCCGTCAATGTGTTTTACTATCGGCTGTCCTATGCGCGTTCCGTATTTCTCTAACGCCCCGATATACGCAAGGATTTTATCGCGGTTGACGCGCTCGTTTTTACTTGTCGCGCCTTTTGTTTTCAAATCGTCAAGATATTCGACAATTTCTGATTTTCCGTTTTTATCACGATAAAACTTCACCTCGTACATGATAATCCTCCCTGCTGATACATGATAACATATTAGTTATCACTTGTCAATGATCCTGGGCTATATTTACCCATTCGGCTGAGCATCCGGATTTTGAGCGGGGATTTTGAGCGGCTGAGCATCCGGATTTTGCGCTCTTGACCGCTCCGCTTTTTCGCTGTATAATACAGTCCGGGGAAGTCAGCCGGGTGATCGCGGAAACATGTGCCGAAAGGCCGTTTCTGAGGAAAGTCCGAGCTCCAGAGGGCAGGGCGCCGGGTAACGCCCGGTAGGGGTGACCCTGAGGATAGTGCAACAGAAATATACCGCCGCTTATGCGGTAAGGGTGGAAAGGCGAGGTAAGAGCTCACCGGCGGTCGGGTAACCGGCCGGCCCTGTAAACCCCGCCCGGAGCAAGACCGAATAGGGGGCGTTGGAGCGGCCCGTTCCGTCCCTGGGTATGGTCGCACGAGGTCGGCGGAGACGTCGATCCCAGATAGATGATCACCGCCCCGCGAGGGGAACAGAACTCGGCTTACAGGCGACTTCCCCCTACATATGCAGGAAAAACTTCAAATAAGGAACTGTTCTCAAATAACTTATACATTTGACTTGCCCTTTTGCACTCTGGCTGCGTTGCCAGAACCCACAAATACAACCAGTATTAGCGGAACCTGGCGCCTTGCCAGAGTACAAAATTGCTGCGCCAACTGCACAAGTTATTTATCAACAGCCCCTAATTGTCTCCGGCGGCCTTTCTCCTGCTTCTCTAAGCTCTCCAAACTAAGCTCTAAGATCTGCTTCTCCGGCAGCGGTGTCCAGCAGGCTGAGGGCCCCCGCGCTCAAGGCCCGCGTTCCGATGGCTAGGCTGTCTTCGTCAATCTGAAACCGGGCGTGGTGCTGCGGATATACCGCTCCTTGGGCCGGGTTGCCCGCCCCGGTCAGGAAGATCAGGCCCGGAGCGTATTTTTGATAAACGGAAAAATCCTCGCCGCACATCAGCGGCTCGACGCGCTGAATTTTCACTTCCGGTAAAGCGCGGGCAAGTGCGGCCGCCATTTTTTCGGTCAGGGCCGGGTCGTTATCCACCACATTGTAGCCGGGGATAAACTCCGCCGTACACTCGAGGCCAAAAGCCGCACAAACGCCGCGCGCCGTGGCGGCGGTCTTTTCCTGCAACAACTGGCGCCAGTCCTCGTCCAGGACGCGCAGCGTCCCCTTCAGGCTCACTTCGTCCGGAATGACGTTAAAAGCGTCGCTGCCGCTCAGGCCGGTGACAGAAAGCACCACGCTCTGCAGCGGATCGACCTCGCGCGTGAGCATGGTCTGCAGGGCCAGGATTACATGGGCCGCTGTCGTCACCGGATCCGCAGTTTTATCCGGCATGGCGGCGTGACCGCCGCGCCCGCGCAGACGAAGGATAAAATTGTCCGGCGCGGCCATGAACGGGCCCGGCCTAAGCCCGATGGTTCCCACGGGCAGCGTACTCCACAGATGGGTGGCCAGCGCAAAGTCCAAGCCGTCCAGCCAACCGCCGGCGGCGATTTCCCGCGCCCCGCCCGGGTGTACTTCTTCCGCGTGCTGAAAGATAAAACGCACTTCGCCGGCCCAGGCGCCGGTGAGACCCAGCAGGACTGCCACCACCCCCAGCAGCATGGCCATATGGCCGTCGTGGCCGCAGGCGTGCATCAAACCCGGATGGAGGGAGGCGAAAGAGCAGCCGGTCTGTTCCTCTTGCCGCAGGGCGTCGATATCGGCGCGCAGGGCGACCGTCGGGCCGGGGCCGGAGGAAAGGACGGCGATCAGTCCCGTGGCCGCCGGGCGGGCCAGGGTCAGCTCGGCGCCGGCCGTCGCGCTCAATTCCCGTAATGTTTTTTCCAGGAATTCCGTCGTCCGGTATTCCCGGAACGATTCTTCCGGGATGCGATGCAATTCACGCCGCCAGGCCCGTACCCGCGGAGCGGTCGCCGTCAGCAGGCTTTTCGCCCGGCGCCATAATTTTTCGTTCATTTTTTCACCCATCCTCACCATCACCCGCTACTACTATCGCCAATGCCCCGGGCAATAAAAAGATTGGCGAGAGAGAGGAGGCCGGCTAGGAGAAAAACATATTCCGGCCCCCAGATATACCAGATAGTGCCGCAGACGAAAGAACCGACCACGCCGACGACATGGTCGATGCTCATGCCGAGCGAAAGCGAAGGGGTCACGTCGTCCGGAGTCAGGGCGACGGAACGCAGGTAGATGGAGCGCACCATCGCGAACTGGGCCGACATGCGATCGATAATGTTCAGGAAGTAGACCAGTAACATGCCGACCCCGGTCAGCACAACGACATTGTGGCTGATCCAGCGGCTTAAAAACCCGTAGGCGATATAGATGGCGATAAAGGCGAGCGCTTCCACCATCATGACATTACGCACGCCGAAGCGGTCGATCCAGCGGCCGACCATGGGCATGAAAAAAATACCGATGAACGAGCCGACGACCGAGAGGATTGACATCGTATCGGCGCCGAAATTGAGCAGGTCGATCAAAACCCAGGGGCTGTAGACGAGCATGATCTGCTTGCGGCCGCCGAACAGAGCGCAGATAACATAGTAGCGCAGATAAGCCCGGCGGAACACGAGTTTGGGGGCGGAGCGCGCCGGGCCGTCCGCTGCCGCCGGCACGGAGCGGTAGAGGAAAATAAAGAGCAGGCAAGCGACGATCAGGCAGGCGGCGGCGAGAAAAAACACGGCGACGGGCGTGGCAAAATCAAAGACCCCATAGCGGAAGCCGAAAAAGGTGACGACGCCCGCCAGCATGAACAGGGCCATGCGCACGCTATTGACCCGGCCGAGCATACTGCCCATGTTTTCCCCCCGGGCCAGCGTGATGCCGATGCTGTCGCCCAGAGCGAGATACATATGTACGCCCATGGAGTATACAAAGAGGAATATGAGCATGACCGGAAAAGACGGGCGCAGGCAGCCGAGGACGATGAGGGCGCCGGCGGTCATGGCGTGGGCGATCAGAGCCGTGCGGATGTCCCGCAGGGCAGAGAGGGCGGCAATGACAAAAATAGCCAGCACGCCCGGCATTTCGCGCGGGAATTCAATAAAACCCCGCTGCTGGGCGTTCACATCATAAGCGTCCTTGAAATAGTTGGCTAAGAGAGCGTCGCTGAAACCCATCGCCAAACCGATGAAAGCCGTGCCGACGAGGAAAATGTTGACGGCGGCGGCGACGCGGGCCTCCGGCCAGACGACTGTATTTTTCACGGAGTCCTCCGTTAAATGCTTTTTGCTCAGTATACTCCGGCAGCCGCGATATTTCAAGTCGCTTGGCGGCATTATTTCCGCTGCTTGCTCCGTTCCAGCTTCCAGTCCAGCGTGGCCGTCCGCCATTCGTATTCGGACAGGCCGCGGATGGAATGACCCCGGGCGTATTCATCCATCTCCCGGGGGGAAAAAGAGGTGGCTCGGCGGATGCAGGCGTGACAAAAACCGGCGCTATTCACGGGGCCGACCGCGCCGCAGGCCCGGCAGCCCGTCGTCCGGCCGACGGGAACGCCCGCCTCCCTCTCTCCCCGCCGCAGAGGCGGCAGACCTGTTTTTTGCCCGTAGGGCAGCTTTTCGTTGCCCGCCGCCACGGCGATGGCGAAAGAACGGGCCCGATCAGCGAAATGGCGGCGCATAGTCTCCGGCTCTGTCTGACCGGGGACGCTTACCCCCGCCTGCCGGTACAGTTCCAGGCGCTCCACCGCCGCCAGCGCCCCGACGCAACGCAAATAACCGTTACGCGGGTCGGCCCCCCGGCTGGGCGCGGCGTCCGCCGCCCGGATTTCCGCAAGCAATTCTTCATAAACGCCGCCGCAAGCGTCGCAAACCTGCCGCCACCGGCGTTCCGGCGGCAGGGGCTTTTGACAGAGGCGGCATTGCGGTTGGAATATCGACATATAAATTTTTATTTATTTGCGGACAAGGCCTCAGGCCAGAGTATTGAGGAAATATCCCTTGTTCGAGGACGCCGCGTAGCCAAAATCCTGCGAGGCGAATGTAAAGGGGTCGGCGGCGGTCAGGTAATTGTACATTGTGTCGGCCAGGCGGTTGAAGCCGGCGAAAGCCACGGGATCACGCCGCACACTATCGGCGGTGGAGGAAAGACGGGCGGAGAGGCCGGATGCGGAATTGGAAAGGAAGTCGGCCAGCCGGCCGTTGGTTGTCGCTTGATCCAGAGCGGCGGCGTCCGTTTCCATCCGGCCGTTTTCGTCGGCCGTTATCCCGACGGAGGCCAGGGCCGAGGCCGAGGCGGAAAATATGGAATTAAGGCGCTGGGCCAAGCGGGTGGCGGCGATGCTGCCGCTGTTTTCGTTCGCCGTCGCGGAGAGGGTGTTAAACCCTTCCGTCAGCTCGGTCAGGGCCTGTTTGGCCTTCCCGGTATCCAGCCCCGGCGCGACGCGTACCGGTTCGCTCGTCGTCTGCCGCAGACTGGCGGTAACGCCAAAACCCAAATCAATATCATTGGAAGCGGAAGTCCGCGTCGGGCCGCCGTTCAGCGAGTAAGCCGCGTCTTGAGCTTCCCGCGTCGTCCGCTCAATCCCGGCTGTGGCCGCCAGATTGCCGCCGGCCGTATCGCGCACGGTAAAACTGTTTTGCTCGCCGGTGGCGGAGGAGAGAACGAGGGCGGAAGCGCCGCTCTCCGGGTCGGTCTGCACGGCGGCCGTGACGCCGGTTTTCTGGGCGTTAACGGCTGCGGCTATTTTATCCTGCACGGTTTTATTTGTATCATCGGCCGCCACATCGACGGAAAGAGCGAAGGAGGCGCCCTTATGCTCCACGCTCAGGCTTTGTCGGCCGGTCGCGAAATTTTTGCCGCCGGCGCTGAGGCCGTACCCTTGATTCACCTGGCCGGCGGCCAGGCGGCCGACTTGAACAGAGGTCGGTTTGAGCAGCGCGGCCGTACCGGCGGAACGGGCGCTGACCTCCACCTTGTCCGGAGCGGAGGACACGGCGGTGCGGGCGCTCCCAGCCCGGCTCAAGGTGTCGGCGGCGGCGCCGAGGCGGGTGGAGCCGTTCTTCAAGTCAAGCAAGTTTTTCAGAGAACTCTGGACGGATTTATTATCCACAGACTGGTTCCGGTTATAAAGGGGCAAGGCGCCGGTCGTCCCGTTCCGGGCGGATGTTTTCATCTCGCCGAGAAGGCGCAGAGCGCCGCCGTTTTTAAGCGCGTTGCCGGCATAGAGGAATTGGGCGCTGTTGTACATGCTAATCAAGCTGGAATTGCCAACGGCCATTTCTTACCACCTCGCTTAGGTTTAAAAATTTAAAAAATGATTACATATATTATTCTATCAGATTGCCGATCCCCTGTCAATAGCCTGAAACGGCTGAAAAAACAGAAAACAGACAGTCCCCTTTACGTGCTTTATTATACACGGGTTTTGCCGTTTCGGCAATCTAAAACCTTTTTATAGCTCTGCAACCGCTTGACAACGGTTCCGCCGGGCGGTATAACCGCACTTTGTTCAATCAATAAATATAATATCATAATAAGTCAGAAAGCAATGTGACAAAATTGTACCGTCAGACTGTGTGGAAAAGGGAGTCGTAGGGGCGCGCATTGCGCGCCCGCAGAACCAAATGGGGGCCACGGGCGCGCAATGCGCGCCCCGACGATACCCGGGGGTGCGGCCAATGCTTTTCCACACAGTCTGACGATGCCTTATTGGGACATTTTCGGCTTGAAAGTGGCCCAAGCCGGCTATCAGGGT
>JAISWK010000094.1 GCA_031270805.1 Gracilibacteraceae bacterium | reverse complement strand
GCCGCCGTCGGTACCATAGAGTTCAATGTACTCGTTGAGCTGCGCATAATACTCATCGTAGCTCTTATAGCCGTATGGTGTGATGTGCGTCCTCACCGGCAAAAGGGCGTCGATGTCCTTCGTTGACGAATAACTAAACACCTCGCCGCCACGCTTCCGGCATCTCGGCAATAAATCGTATTTTTCGTGAGCTGCGGGAATGTAGGCCATGCTATACGACAATCTCCTTTCTAATTATTCATTAATTCATCTAATAGTTTATCCCTATCATGCACAAGCCCTAATTTTTTATGCCATCTAAACCCAGAGACCTCTGCATTTGCTGCTTCATTTGCAATGTTTTTATAGTAATTTGCTTTTTCAAAGTCATTTTTTTGTTTACTAATTATCGATAGAATTGCATTTTTAATATATTTAACCTTTGGAAAATCTAATCCTATGGTTCTATCCGATAATAATTTCTCCACACCTTCAAAGAGTTCCGTCTTATTTAACTGAATAATTAATTTTGCATAACTTAAATATGCGTTTGATAATACTTGTGGAAATATTTCCTCATAATCCAGTGCGCTCTTATAATTTTGAAGCGATATGTCAAATTTTTCCATTTTAGAATAAATATCACCCAATATTTTATATGCACTGCTTCTTTCAAATTTATCATCGGGATATTCATCAAAATATTTTTGCAATAAATTTAATGCAACATCTAACAATTGAGCGTCGCCTGTTTCATACAATGTTAATGCTTGTATTCGCAAATATTGTGGTTTCTTGTGTTTTTGAGATCTCTTTAACTTGGCAAAAAATTCAATTTCGTCGTCTTTTGTCCAAGTGTTTTTTCTATACCAGTCTTTTGCCATTTTACGTCTCCATTCTTTACCTAGCCCGTACCACCCCGCCGGCTTCGCCGGCACCCCTCCACAGGAGGGGAATTGAACAAATTTCGTGCTTTTCGCGCTTTTCGCGGTTTGAAAAAAAGTCTTGCGCCATATAAGCTCTCATCCCTAATCCCTAATCCCTAATCCCTCTCCCTCTCCCAATTGTGCATTGTGCATTGTGCATTGTGCATTGTGCATTGTGCATTGTGCATTGTGTCCCGCCCTAATCCCTCTCCCAACTGTGAACTGTGTACTGATTATATAAGTTTCTGCTCCAGCGCAATCCGGATCGCGTCCCGCTGGTTTTCCGCCCCGATTTTTTCCTCCAGCAATATGATGGCGGACTTTACCATAGAGAGGGACATGTTCATTGCCCCGGCTATTTGCAGGCGGGAGCGCCCATCGGTCAAGGCGCGCAGCAATTCGGTCTCGCGCGGGCTGAGGCTGATCCGGTCCCCCAGGTGGTACTCTTTTTTATATTCCTGGCTGATAAATTGGATTTTTTTGGAAAAAGTAGAGGCTTTGCGATTGATTTTTTGCAGCCAGGCGGCGGGAATGGAAGTCCGGGGGTTTTTCAGGGCGGCGGCGGTCAGGGCGCGCATGTCCGCGCCTTTGTTGATGAAAAATATTTCGATGGCGTTCGGGGCGGCGAGTTCATAAGCCTTTTGCAGCAGATCCAGCGCCGCTTTTTTCTGTTTCAGCCGAAAACGGACGACGGCTTCCAGGGTCAGCAATTCCAGCCGCGCCGGCAGACAAAGCCGCCGGCAGTCATTTTCCCGGTATGCTTGCAGGCAGGCGAGCAGTTCGTCGTGCCTTTGGTCGGCGAGATAACAGATATAGCGGGTCAGGTTGGCAAACTCCAGCCGGGCGGACGGCGCGGAGTTTTGCCCGGTGGGACTCATTTTTAACCAGTCGGCCACATGCCCGGTCTGGCCCAGCAGGGCGTAGTACCACCCGGCGACGATGTCATAATGCGCGGCCCGCTCCACATAGTCTTCGTTGGTCAGCATTTTCTGCAGCCGGAGCCGGTTGAGGCGGATGCTCTCGTAGTCTCCCGTGAAGAGGGCGGCGCCGAGGAGGAAAAAAACAGCCCGGTTTTCAATCTCGTACTGCTTCATTTCCGCGGCCCGAAACATGGCTTGCAAGGCGAATTTAACGCAATTGTTCATGTCCGCGCGCATATAAGCCGCTTCCGCCCGGGCCAGGTTGTTCAGTCCGGCGCCGCAGCCGGGCAGCACGTGGGAGAGACAGGGAATGGCGGCGTCTAAGGCCGTGATGTAAGATTCGAGCGAACCGGCCTCCGCCCGCCCGGTCTGATTGATGAACATGGAGAGCATAAAGTTGTTCGCCGGAACGTCTGCGGGAATGAAGCCCCCTTGGACATAATATTCTTCCGCCTGGGTGAAATCGGCCGGAAAGGTATAGTCATGCGTGAAGGAGCAGGTAAAGATCTTGATAAAAGCCAGGTTGAGATGACAGTGGCAAAGGAGGCGGTTGATTTCCGGGTCGTCGGGGTGCGGCCCGTGCCGGGAGGCGATCGCCGCGATCTCGGTCAGAGCTTCGTCATAGCGTTCCAGGGCGAACAGGCAGCGGATGCGGATGATGTATAAGCGGGGCGTGGCCTGGAGCACTGCCTGGGGCAGGTCGCTGACGAGCGGGAGCAGAAATTCGGCCGTGGCCCGCGGCAGCACGAGCGGCAGGTTGCTGACGGTCAGAGACATATTTTGGTAATCACCGGCCTTTTCATAGTAGCCGATGGCGTCCAGCCAGGCCCGGCGCGCCAGACTCCACTCGGCCGCCCGGAGGTAGACGGCCTGTTTGTCCGCGGCGGAAATCTCCCCGCTCCGCTCGCGCAGCCAGGCGAGCAGCAGGGGATGCAGGCGATAGGAATCGAGATAGGCGTCAAAGCGGATAAAGGCGCTGTATTGTTCCATGGCGCGCAAATGCTCGTCCGCCGCCCAGTTTTGCAGAAAATCCTGGGGCAAATGCGACAGGAGGGAGAGGGAAATCAAAAACCGGCGCAATTCCGGCGTGGCCGGCGCCAGTTCCCGCTCAATCAGCGTCTGGGCGCTCAGGCGCATGGCGCCGATGGCTTCCGTCAGGCCGACGTTTTTTTTCAGGGCGCGGCAGACGCTATCCACCGCGAGAGCCCAGCCGTCCGTCTCCCGCCGGATGAGGGCGATGCTTCGGGGGGGCGGCGGCTCCGTCGTTTCACCCGGCAGCCGGCTCAGGTATTCGCTTATTTCCTCCTCCGTAAAACGGAGGGCGTTCTCGGCGACGACAGCGGCGCGGCCCTTGGCCATCATGCTCACGGTATGCACCGCCGGCTCCGTGCGGGAAATGATGACCGTGGCCGTGTTGGGCAGGGGCGTATGGATGAGGGCCTCGATAAAATTCAGCACCTTGCCGTCGCGCAGGCGGTGAAAATCGTCCAGCACCAGGATATATTTATCCGCCGGCGCGCACATATCGTCCATCAGGGCGACGTAACGGGCAAACCGCTCCGCCGTGAGCGGGAAGCCCGCAGCGGCCATCTGGCCGGCGACGGCCGCGTTGCGCCGGGTCAGGGCCTGGGTGTAATTTTCCCAAAAGCGGGCGCTCTGATTGTCGTCGTCCGTGAGCTGCACCCAAGTGGCCGAGACGGCGTGATGGCGCAGGAAGGAGTATACGGCCCGCGTTTTGCCGTAGCCGGCGCCGGCCACCACCAGCGTGAGCGGGTAATCCACCGCCTGAGCCAGCAGGGCCTCCACCCGCGGCCGCCGCACAGCTCAACCCTCGCGCCGCGCGCCGGCGCTGCCGGCCGTGCGCGGAAAAGGCAGCACGTCCCGGATATTCGCCGTCCCGGTCATGAGCATGACCGCCCGTTCGAATCCGAGACCGAAACCGGCGTGCGGCACTCCGCCGAAACGGCGCAAATCAAGGTACCAGGCGTAGTTTTCTTCCGCCATCCCCAGTTCGGCCAGGCGGGCGCGGAGCAAGTCCACTCTTTCCTCTCGCTGGCTGCCGCCGATCAGTTCGCCGATACCGGGCACGAGCAGGTCCATCGCCGCCACAGTTCGGCCGTCGTCGTTGGCCCGCATGTAAAAAGCCTTGATCTCCCGCGGGTAATCCGTGACAAAAACCGGGCCGGCGAAGATCTTTTCCGTCAGATAGCGTTCGTGTTCCGTCTGCAAATCCGCCCCCCAGCGGGCGGGGCAGCGAAAAGCGGCGCCGGTGAGCAGACGCACGGCTTCCGTATAGGTCGCCCGGGCGAACTCCGTCCGCTCCAGGGCCTCCAGGCGGCCGATCAGCCCTTTGGCCGCGAACCGGTCGAGGAAGGCCAGTTCCGGCCCGGCCTGAGCCAGCAGATCCCGGGCCAGGAACTTGACCAGGTCTTCCGCCAGATCCATGGCGTCGCCCAGAGCGGCAAAAGCGATCTCCGGCTCCAGCATCCAAAATTCCGCCGCGTGCCGCGCGGTGTTGGAGTTTTCGGCCCGAAAAGTCGGGCCAAAAGTATAAACTTTGCCGAAAGCGTGCACCAGCGCCTCCGCCTCCAGCTGGCCGCTCACTGTCAGGCTCGCTTCCCGGCCGAAAAAATCAGCGCCGAAGTCCACCTCTCCCGTCCCATCCAGCGGCGGCCGGGCCAAATCCAGCGTCGTCACCCGGAACATCTCGCCGGCCCCCTCGCTGTCACTCGTTGTGATCACCGGCGTGTGGACGCAGACAAAACCGCGTTCCCCCATGAAACGGTGTATCGCCAGCGCCAGGAGCGAGCGGATGCGGAACACGGCGGCGAAAACATTGGTGCGGGCGCGCAGATGCGGCAGAGCGCGCAAAAAATCCAGACCGTGCCGTTTTTTCTGCAGCGGGTAATCCGCTGGGCTGGCCGCGTATATTTTGACCGTCTCCGCCCGCAGTTCGCAGGGTTGACCGCCGCCGGGGCTGGGCTCCAAGCGGCCGACGACGGACAGGGCCGAGCCGGGGCCTAATTTGACCAAGTCGGAGTAAGCGGGGAGATCATCCGCGGCGAGCAGGACTTGGAGCGAGGTAAAACAAGAGCCGTCATTCAGATCGATAAACCCGACCCGTCCGGAATCCCGCGCCGATTTGACCCAGCCGTCCACGCGCAGGGTTTGGCCGAGCAGGGCCGCCGGGTCATGCCAGACGGCGCGTATTTCCGTTCGCTGCAAATTCACGGTTGAGCCGCCCTCCAGTTCACTATTTTCCGCCGGCCGCCGGTACTCTCCTGATAAACGGCGCGGCAGCGCTCCAGAAAGAGGTGCATCGGCGGGGAAACGACAGCGGCCCGGTTTTTGATCGCGTAACCGCCCCAGCCGGTGCTGCTGATTTTCAGCGGTTTCAGGCGTACGCCCGGCGTGTGGCCGGCCCCGGCCGGGTTGGTGCCGAAGCAGATCGCTTCGTCGCGGGCGACCAGGCCGAGCGCCAGGTGAAAATCAAGCGTCGCCAGCAGGTAGCGGGGCGCAAAACCGCGCAGGGTACATTCCCGCTCCAGCAGGGCGTGCAGATCCATATCCGCGCCCAAGGTGACAAACGGTTGCTCCCGCAGGTCGCTCACGGCCAGGCAATGTTTGGCCGCCAGCGGGTTGTTCTCGCTCACCTGCAAGTAAACGCCTTCCTGCCAAAGCGGCAGCGCGTCGAAGTCGGTGATGAAATCCGGCATCGTGCGCAGGACGCCGAGCAGGGCCTCGCCGCTCGCCACTTTTTCCCGCACGCCCGCGTCCGTCCGTTCCTCAAACGACCAGGCCACGCCATCCGTTTCCTCCTGACGGCCGAATAGGGCCTGGGGCGAGAGGGCGTGCAAAGCGCCCATGCCGAAAACGACGGCAAACCGCTCCCGCTCCAGTCGGCGCTGCCAGGCGCTCAGAGCGGATTCCAGCTCGCCGAAGGCCGCGAGAACAGGGGAGACATTATTGTAAAGCATCCGGGCGAACGGGGTCGGGAACAGCTTATTTTTGTCAATAAAAAAGAGGGACTCGCCCAACTCTTTTTCCATATCATGAATAGCCTTAGACAACGCTTGCCGGGAGACATACAGGCGTTCGGAAGCCCGGGTATAATTGAGCGTCTGACTGATCGCCGCAAAATAACGCAATTGTTGAATATCCATCATTCGCACTCCCTGAGCGGGCGCAACCTGCGATTGCGCTTACAGCAATAGATAACTGCTTGGCAAAGATATTCCATCCCGTTATAATATGATCATATACGATCGGGCGGCAAAAGTCAACCGGTTTTCTTAACAGCAGCCGTCCGCAAAGTTACTGGAACTGGGATCGCGTACCGGAACCGTTACTGGACCCGTTACTGGAACCGCAGGAAAAGACCTGCGGGTGGTTCAGATTCAGAAAGGAGAAGGATAATGGCTTCGAATGAAACAACCGTTTCCCGGAGAGATTTCCTCAAAAGCGCGGCGGTCGGTGCCGGTGCGGCCGGCATCGCTTCCCTCGGGCTTTTGGCCGGATGTTCGCCGCAGGCCAACCCGAGCGCCGGGGGGACGCCCGCAGCGACGACCGGCGGAGAAGGCGGCGAGGTGAAATGGAGTTGGGAGACGCCCCCGCCCCCGGTGGCGGATAGCGCCATCACGGAAACCATCGAGGCGGACATCGTAGTCGTCGGGGCCGGTATTTCCGGCTGCGCCTGCGCCTGCCGGGCCGCGGAACTCGGCGCTTCCGTCGCCGTAGTGGAAAAAATGGCTTTTCCCTCTTCCCGCGGCGGTCACTACGGCGGCTATCAGACCAACGCCATGACCCGCAACGGCCTGACGAACGTCCCCCTGGACCAGATCGCCTCCGAGTGGCTGCGCTTCGAGGGCAACCGCTGCAAACAGAAGATCGTGTACAGATACCTGGAAAACTCCAGCCGCGTTATCAACTGGCTCGAAGATTTCAGCCGGGACTTCAGCGAAGGCCCGCTGACCATCAACCCCATCACGACGCACTATGTCGGCCCCTATTATTACGAGCACATCGGGACGCACGTCATATCCGGCGATTACGCGGCGAACACGAACAGGATCAACGCGCCGGTCTATTTTATGTGGAAAAAAGCGGAGGAACTGGGCGCGAAATTTTACTTCAACGCGCCGGCGGAGCAGCTCGTCAAAGAAGACGGCCGGGTGACGGGCGTGATCGTCAAGGCGGAGGACGGCTATAAAAAATTCACGGCCAAAAAGGGCGTCCTGCTGGCCAGCGGCGATTTCAGCGGCGATCAGGAAATGATGCAATGCTACGCCGACCCGATGGCCCTGAAATGCGACCACAACAGCTATATTCCGGCCGGCGCCAACACGGGCGACGGGCATAAAATGGGCATGTGGGCCGGCGGCCACGTCTTTCTCGGCCCCTCCGGCTCCCCGAGCATGATCCACCTGATCCGCTACTGTACGCTCTGTTTCGGCTTTATGTACGTCAACGCGGCGGGCCGGCGCTTCATGAACGAGGACACCTGGATTCAGGCCAAGTCCATCCGGATCCTGAGCCAGCCCGGGGAAAACAGGTACGCCTACAGTATTTTTGACGCCGCCTGGCAGGAGCAGGTCGTGGACTCCATCCAATACGGCGGCGGGCAGTTCTGGGACAATATGTCTCACCTGGTCGGAGAGCCGTACAATTTCGGTTCCGCCGACGACCCCTGGTCGCCCTTGGGGACGCTGGAAGCGGGATTCCGGGACGGCATGGCTTTTAAGGCCGACAGCCTGGAGGAACTGGCCGGGCAGATGGGGGTCGACCCGGCTGTTTTCCTGGCGGAAGTGGAAAAATACAATGCGGCTTACGACGCCGGCGAGGACAGCGATTTCCATAAAAGGAAAGTATTGCTTACACCGATCCGCACCGCTCCTTTCTACGCCGTCAAATTCGGGCCCTCCGTCCTGACGATGCCGAACGGCCTGGAAATAAACGAAAAACTGGAAGTGCTGGACGACGATCTGAATCCCATCCCCGGCCTCTACGCTTCCGGCAACGCCAGCGGCGGCCGTTACGCCGTGGACTATCCCGTCGTGATGAACGGCAACAGTCACGGCAGCGCGATGACCTTCGGCTTCCTGGCCGGAGAAGATATAGCGCTCCGCAACACCTAAAACATCACATATTTGCGGTCTTTTTCCCGCCAGGCGGCGTTGTCGTCAATCACCATACCGCAGCGGGTATGCCTCTTTCCTCCGCCTTGCCTGGCGAAAAAAATCCTCGCAAATATTTGTAGAGTTTTAGGTGCTGCAGAGCACTGGCCGGCACCTGAGAGAAGTTTTTTGACCGCGCGGGGACGGACAGCCGTCCCGGCGGTACATAGCGGAGTGAGCCGGGCGGACGGGCGCGGCGGTGATGGAGGTGGAGTCAGGGTTATTATGGAGGAAAACAGCGGCGGGGCGGCAGGGAAAAAGCGATTTACAGCGAAAAAAGCAGTGATTGTCCTGGCCGTCCTCTTTGTCCTCGGTGTCGGCGGTGGCTTCGGCGTCAGCCAAGCCAGTGATAATCCCGCTTTTTGCACCCTGTGCCATAATATGCAGAAGTATTACGATTCCTTTACCTTCAGTCAGACGGAGGAAAAAACCGGCGCCAGCTATGACCTGCTGGCCAAACGTCACGCGGATTCCGAGGATCAGCTGGTCTGCCACGACTGCCATGAAGCTTCTATTCTAACGCAGGTGGCGGAGGGCGTGAAATTCATCACGGGCAGTTACCTTGACCCCCTGGAACGGCGCGATTTCGGCAATCAATTCTGCCTGGACTGCCATGATTTTGAGGAAGTAAAGGCCATTACCCGGGAACGCTTTGCCGAAGTGAGCGCGCCGCCGTTCAATGTCGCCAATCCGCATGATTCGCATAACGGGGAGTTGGACTGCAGCGTCTGCCATCGGATGCATCAGAAGGAAACCCTGTTATGCGCCCAGTGCCATGAACTGAACTGGACTAAGGAAGTGCTGCGGGATGCCGTCTGGATACCCAAACCGCTGTATGAATAGGAGGCGGTAAGTTTTTGGCTCTTGTTTTTGCCAACCTGGCCGCCTTTTACGGCGCTTTGCTCCTGTACCTGAGCGCGGCGGCGGCTTACTGGCTGCGCCGCCCCGCCGCCGTTTTCCTGGCCCGGATCGCTCTCGGCCTGAACGCGGCGGCGGTCTGCCTCCGGGCGGCCCGGGCCGGCACGCTGCCGCTGTCCAACACTTATGAGTTTATCCTGCTTTTTGCTCTGGCGGCCGGGCTGCTCTTTTTTTTGCCGGTCGGGCGGGACCGGGATCCGGCCGTGGGCGGAGTGCTTTTTTCCCTGGTGGCCCTGCTTTTTATCTTTATCCCCGTCTTTCTGCCCGGCCAGGTTACGGCGGTGCAGCCGCTGGCACCGGCTCTGCGCAGTCTGTGGCTCGCCGCCCACGTGCTGACGGCGGTGCTGGCTTACGGCTGTTTTCTCACCGCCGCCGCCGGGGCCGCCGTCCGCCTGCTCGGGCGCGGGGCGGCGGACGGAGAGGCGCCCCGCCGCCTGTACCGCCTGATCTTTTTCGGCTTTGCCGCCCTCTCCGTCTCCATCGGCCTCGGCGCCGTCTGGGCGGAACAGGCCTGGGGCAGCTATTGGACTTGGGATCCCAAGGAAACCTGGGCCCTGGTCACTTGGATCGTTTACGCCATCTATCTCCATCTTGACCGGCGGCGCCTCTGGACGGAACAGACGTCCTACCTCGTCGTCTGCCTCGGTTTTATCCTCGTCCTCTTTACTTTTTTCGGCGTCAACTTCCTGCTCCCCGGGTTACATAGTTATGCCTGAGCGCTTTTGGCGCTTTGCCTCCTCCATGCCGGCCGGCCTGGCTCTGCTGGGCATGATCGCCGCCATGGCCGCCCTGGGTTCTTTCTTCTGGCCGGGCGTTTTTTTCCGTTCGCCTTTGTTTTGGCTCCTCTTCATCCTTTTATTCGTCCAGACGACATTCTGTGGCTTAAGCAATCTGCGCCGCCGGCGCCGGCTCCCGCGCGCCGCCGCCTTGTTTCTCATCCACGCCGGCGTGCTGCTCGTTTTAATCGGCGCGGCCGTCAACGCGACTTTCGGCCTGACCGCCACCCTGACCCTGGGCCCGGGCGAGGAACAGGACGCGGCGGCCGCCTTGGGCCTGCCCGGCGCGGAGCCCCTGTGGCTGCGCCTCGAGAGTTTTGAGATCACATTTTACGAAGACGGCTCGCCCTCCCAATACCTGGCCCGGCTGAGTACGCGGGCCGGGGAGGAGAGCGCGGCGGCGACTGTCAGCGTCAACCACCCGCTCTCCCTGGGCGGAATCAAAATATACCAACAGAGTTTCGGCTACCTTTTTGGGCTGCGGGTGGACGGCGGCGAAGCGATTGCGCTCCGGAGCGGGGAAAGAATCGCTCTCGGCGCCGGGGCGGCCCTGGAACCATACCGCTACATCCCGGCCTTTGACGAGCGCGCCGGCCTGGATACGGGCCGGCTGCGCCCGGACAATCCCCGGATCGTCTACCTGGTGCGGGAGGCCGGGGGTGAAGTGAATACGGGACTGGCCGCGCCGGGGGAAGAAACGCAGGCGGCGGGAAAAACGGTGCTGTTTGAAAGCGTGGAGATGTATACGGTTTTGCGGCTGAAAACCGATCCCGGCCTTATCCCCGCCGCCGTCGGGGTGGTAATGCTCATGGCCGGAGTGTGCGCGGGCTTCGCGGCCCGCAGCTTGCGCTAAAGCCTTGTTTTCCGCCGGGGCCAACGGGGAGGGGAGCGGTCCCCTTTTACTCGTCCTGCAGGGCGTCGAAGCCTTCCTCGCCGGTGCGCACCTTGATCACGTTTTCCACATCGTAGATAAAGATCTTCCCGTCGCCGACATGGCCGGTATAGAGGGCTTCCTTCACCGTTTTGACCAGCGTTGCGGTCGGGATCTTGCACACCACGATATCCACCTGGACTTTATGCAGCAGTTTGGTCGCGATCGGCACGCCGCGGTACAGGCCCGTGTGCCCTTTTTGCATCCCGTAACCGAGAACATTCGTGACCGTGAGGCCGGTGATGCCTAATTGGTCGAGGGCGGATTGCAGTTTTTCAAACTTGGTCTGGTTCGTCACGATGGTGACCTTGGTCATCTTCGCGCCGGGTTGGGCGTGGTCGACCACGGGCACGGCCTGCTCCGGCGGAACAGGCGCGGCTTGGGCTTTGGCCGCCGGGGCGGGCGCGGCGGGGATGAACGGTTCTTCGCCGGTGTTAAAACCGGAGAGCGGCACGGAAAAGGCAAAATCGGCATAGCCGCTGATCAAACCGTGCTCGGCCTGGTCGAGACCGCCGATTTCTGTTTCCGCCGACACCCGCAGACCATGCAGGGCCTTGATCAGGCCGAAGACAATGAACATGGCGGCAAATGTCCAGGCCGCGATGGCCACGACGCCGATCACTTGGATAGTAAGCTGACCGGCGCCGCCACCGTAAAACAATCCGCCTTCCGTGGCAAAAAGACCGACCGCGATGGCCCCCCAAGCGCCGCAGACGCCGTGGACAGCGATGGCGCCGACCGGATCGTCCACATGGAGTTTCATATCGATGATCTCCACGGCGAACACGACCAGGAACCCGGCCACGAGTCCGATGACCAGGGCCCCGAAGGCGTCCACGCTGGCGCAGGGCGCCGTAATGCCCACCAGGCCCGCCAACGCGCCGTTCAGGGACATGGAGACGTCCGGCTTGCCGTTTTTGCCCCAGGTGAGCAGCATCGCCACCACGGTGGCGGCGGCGGGGGCCACGGTCGTCGTCAGGAAAATGGAACCCAGCTGGGCGGTGTCGCCGGCGGCGGCGCCGTTAAAGCCGTACCAGCCGAACCAAAGGATAAAAACGCCGATGGCGCCGAGGGTAATGGAATGGCCGGGGATGGCGCGGGATTTTTTCCGCCCGTCCCGATCCAGCACATACTTGCCGATCCGGGGGCCGAGCAGCAGCGCGCCGACAAAGGCGGAAATGCCGCCGACCATGTGGATAGCCGCAGAACCGGCGAAGTCAATGAAGCCCCGCGTGGCGAGCCAACCGCCGGCGTTCCAGACCCAGCCCGCTTCCACCGGGTAGATGAAGGCGCTGATCACGGCGCTGTAGATGCAGTAGGCGCTGAATTTTGTCCGCTCGGCCATGGCCCCGGAAACGATGGTCGCCGCCGTGGCGCAGAACACCAGGTTAAAGACAAAGTTGGAATAGTCAAATTCGGCGTAATTGGTTATAATATCCAAATTGGGGACGCCGATCAGCCCGAAAACATAATCCTCCGCGCACATCAGGCTGAAACCAAGAAAAAGAAAGGCCACTGTTCCGATGCAAAAGTCCATGACATTTTTCATTATGATATTGCCGGCGTTCTTGGCCCGGGTGAAACCGGTCTCCACCATAGCGAACCCACTTTGCATAAAAAATACCAGGGCGGCGCCGATTAGAAACCATATGCTGAAATCCATTGCTTTTTCCTCCTGTTTCAGTGAGATTGAGTAAAAATATATAATAAAAAAAGCGCGCTTCCCGCGCCGGCTTCGGGGCCGATCGTTACCCCGAAGTCCAAGCGGAAAACACGCCTTTGTGCCAATAAAAAAACAGCCGCATTCAGCTCCATCGCTACTGTTCGTTTTTTATTATAGCAATCAGGCCGGCGCCTGTCAACAATATTTTTGGGATTTTTTGATTTTTTTGCTTCTTCGCCTCAATTTTCAGAAAAAAGGAATTTCCGGCGCTCAGTCGAAATTATCGTTATCAATATTATGAATAACAGGGGTGGGCGATATGGCGTTGGGTTTTGGCAAAAAGAAGAAGAACGCAGGCGGGAAGACCGGCGCAGGCGGCGGTGGGGGTTTCCGGCCGGAAGTCAGTATACCACAGAATCAAAAATTATATAATTATTTTTTTACACATCCTTATTTAGCCCAATGTGAGATATTCCCAAGATCTGTACAATAAAGTGGATCCACAAAATTCGCCCACTATATTGACTGCAAAAAGCAGTGCTATAATCTTGCGATTAGTTGCTCTGTAAATCCACATAAAAATCAGCAAAACTTCGTTGCTTGTATTTATAATGTACCCCAAAGGCATTGGCATCCATAGTTGAGACATTTCCCAAAAAGACACACCCCAATAAGCGGTAGTGGCTATAATTACGTAAATTAAGAGCAGTTTTTTTTTCATGTCCATCTTCATCTCTATCTCCATTTCATCAATAGCGCTAGTTAGATATTCATAAGCGGTTAAAAAAATGAATGATATATCCAAAGTCTTGGGAGTTAATCTGCCCGGGAAGATAGCTGTGCAGTAGTGTGGTTAGAAGTTTTACGGGAAATACGGTTAATTAATTTTATATTAGTAGCATTTATCTATGTGCGCGTCGCAACATCCAGTATAATAAGATAACCTGTGAATAAATAAGCGGTTATCATTAGCGAGACCGCGAGTGCATAAACGAATTTGCTTTGGTTGACGCCAAAAATAATAACCGCGTGAAGCATCGCTGTGGTGACGATAGAGGTTTTTATCGCCAAACACAGCAAAAACCCATATACCCCTGAAAAATTGCTAATTGCGAAAAAATTATACACCAGCGGGAAGCCTATGCATAAGGCGAACGTAAGGAATATAGCGGAGATTATAAATATGCGCGATTCTATTTTTGTCATCTTCAGCCTGTTCATCCAAAAGTGTGCCGTTTGTGTTTAGTTTAGCCGAATCTTTCATCTCAAAACCCTTTTGTCTTTTATGAATTTATCATAAAAGGCGTGATTGATGGCCGCTTCCTCTGTGTTGTATTGTGTGGGTTTTTCTGTAATTTTATCATGAGTAAAATCTCTCGTGTTGCCCCATTTCTCTCCGACTAACCAATAATCCCCCCAGGGTATCACGTCATGTATAAAGTGACCGGAACCCCTGCCATAATTGTACGTCCCCATGTTATACGGGTCTTTTGTGATCTGATACGTCTTTGAGTTGTAAACCGCCTCAAAGCAGCCGTTCTGAGAAATAAATTTCAGATTGTACGCGCCGGATAATCCTCCGGCATCGTACATATGATATTGCGAACCGTTAAGCGACATTAACTCCCATTTTCCAACTATTGCCAAATCAATCATTGTATCTAAATCTTCCGGAGCATCCCCGAATTCATTCAGCGTATTGCGGAAATAATGCTCCGTCTCCGTGATTCCATCCTTGACCACTCTTCCGTTAAATTCCTTGAAAAACCTGGCATTATCTCCTGTAAGCTTGTCTCCATGCTCCGTCACATCATTCATCATTTTCGTCACAATCACCGTGTTTGCGAATCCATCGCTGCCAGGGAAAAATATCCCACTCGCCAGTTCGTCCCCAATAGTGAAATACTCGTTTATTTCCTGCCGTATCTCGTTCTTTATCCTTTCTAAATCTTTATCAAAATACTCATCCGTGAAAAACCCGCTGCTGACATATCCGTGAGGCGTGATGTCTTTGGTGTCTTTTTTTCCTTCTACCGTTGGGTATACTATCCTTATAGAAGTGCCGCCGGTTTTCAGGTTTATGGCTTTTGCCGCTAGATCATAGGCCAGGTTGGTCAATTTGTCTATAACTTTGGCGCCAAACGAGCTGCGCGACGCGCCGTAATGATTACCGACGTAACTGTAGTTGCTCTCCGCAACGGCTTTGTACGCATCTATCGCCGCTATCGTCCCGTACCTGTCGTCACCAGACAGACGCAACGTACCCGCTGGGTTACTGGACACGCCTCCTATCGCCCCCGTGCCGCCGACTATAATTGATCCATCTTTTATATTATAATTTTTGCCGCTGTCCGTATAGTGGTAGGTGTAACCGACATCTCCCAGTCTTGCTTTCGCGTTGTTAACGTCAATTGTGTTCCCGTACACGTCCACATGCCCGGTCGGGTCAAAATACATTATTGGCTCGTTATGGCAGTAAGTGTACCGGTTCAGGCTCAGGGGATCCGTCCCGCGGCCCGTATACGTATCCTGGCTTATAAACCTCGCGTTCTGCGGGTCGTAATACCGTGATTTCAGGTAATAGAAGCCGGTACCCGAGTCATAGTCATAACCGGCATAGGCGACCGTGTTCCTGAACGAACCAGTTTGTTCCAGCAAATTGCCGAACGCGTCATAATAGTAAGTGTTCAAAACCTCGCCGTCGGATACCAGCGCCGTGACGTCGCCGTGCCCGTTGTACATGTAAAAAGCCGTCTCTGATCCAGCCATGCGGGCCAGTAAATTATCGCCCCAGATGTTCCAAGCGGTTTGCCCGCCGTCATAGTCGGTTTCCAGAATTACATTCGTCCCTTCATACAGATAACGACGTTCGCCTTCCTGGTCATATTTATATACGCGCAAATCTAGGCCGTCATAGTCATAGCCTTCACCTGCCATTTCACAACCGGCAAAGCGGTTTAGATCGTCAAAATAGTACCATTCACTTTCAATTTCAACAGCTACGCCGCCCACATAGTAAAGGATGATTTCCTCCATAATATTTCCCCTGAAATCGTAGGCATAGGAAGCGAGCGACTCAACATCTCCGTTACCAGTTGTATCAGCCAAAGTCAATTGGTTTCTCCCGTCATACTCATAGGTGATCACTCTGGTATAGTCGCCGTAACCCACGGTTTGCGCGGCGCGGTTCCCCGCCCCGTCAAATTCATATGATGTCACTTTGCCGCCTGGCTCACTCACCTCGCTCAGCCGGTTGACTGCGTCATACTCATATGTGGTGGTTCCTCTGGTATCGGTTTTACTGCTCTGATTGCCATTATTGTCATACGTGTAGACATAGCTGCTCAGTATCTGTGTTGCCGCAACGTAATTCACCAGCTGAATCAGCTCTCTGTTCGCGTTATAAGTGAACTCCGCTTTAGCTCCGCCCGGATACAGGATCGCTTGCTTGCTGCCATCCGGGTTATAACTGGTTATGATTGTGCCTGCCCCATCCGCCGCCACTGTTCTCAGTCGCCCAACCTTGTCATAAGAGCGAATGACGACATTCTCCTTGGGGTCGATGACTTCCTCCACGACATACCCCGTGCTTTGGCCGGTCGTGATATCATACTGGAACGTCGTCACGCCAAAATCAGGCACATCTTTGAGAATTATCCGGCCCAACTCATCATAAGTGTAATAAGTCGTATCGTTATTATCCGTGATCGTGATAATGTTACCCATGTTATCGTACGTTCTCGTTATATTGATATCACCAGCGTTTTTACTGATTTCCCTGCCGTGGGAGTCATACTCGAAAAGCATTTCGCCCGGAAGCGAAGCACCCCATGAATAAACCGGTTCATCATAAGAAAATCCCGGTGGATCAATTCTGTCGCTCAGCAGGTTCCGGGCGTTATATTCAAACAACACTGTATTGCCTTTTGCGTCAGTCTTGCTCAGACAATTGCCGTTAAGATCATAAGTGTAAGCCGTCTCCTGTTCCAAGGCGTCAATAACGGTAGTCAAATTGCCGAAGACGTCGTATTCATACAAGGTTTCATTGCCCAGCCCATCTGTTTGCCCGCTGATATTGCCTGTATTGTCGTAGGCTTGGCCGGTCGTTCTCCCCATCGGATCCATCGTTACGACCAAGCGGTTATTGCGATCATATGCGTACTGCGTTATATGGTTCAAGGCGTCAGTGTGTTTTATTTCCATACCATTGTTATTATATTCCATAGTGGAATAAACTACTCCGTTCGCATCTTTTTGCTTATACAACCGCCCCAGCGGGTCATAGATATTTTCCGAGACGTTGCCCCGCCAGTCCGTCTCAGTGAGCGGAAGGTTGTCCTTATCCCAGGTATACGCAGTTACCTGTGTCGAAGTCTGTTCGAGGACATTGGTCACTTGAACGGCGGTACTGATTCTGTTGCCGTTCGCGTCATAACTGTGCTGGATGGTGTTCCCGTTGGCATCCACCTCGTAACGCAGATTACCGGCAAGATCATATCTGTAAAACGTGCTGATATCTTCCGTGTATTCACCGCTTTCTATTTTCGTCTCGGTCTGTCCTATAGCTCGGCCCATTACGTCATATTCCGTATACGTGACCGTATCCAGTGAGTTGACTGTACCCGCGAGCTTGCCCAAGGGATTATAGGCGTAGGTTATGGTATTGGCGGCGATACTCGCGTCACCGGGCAAAGTCATGGAGCGCGCCAGTCCCATTGTGTTGTAAGTCCAAGTGGTCGTGTTGCCTTTTCCGTCCGTTTGGGATGTCAGGTCGCCTCGCCAGTTATAGGTATTGGTCTCCAGCGTCTCACCCGCTTTGACCACAGTCAGAACCCGATTGGCGTCGTCATGCGTGTACTGCGTACCCGTGCCGTCCGCGTCCGTCTCGCTCACTAGGCGGCCAGCTGCGTCGTAGACATAGCTTTGGGTAAACGGCAACCCGCTTAAGGCTGTTTCCGGATCCGTGACAGAGATCAACCGCCGGGCCGGGTCATAGTTCATAGCCGTGCCGTAGTTGCCAGATACGCCCAAGGCGTCCTGGGTGAAAACCATGCTGCCCACGGCGTCATAGGTATTCTGGGCTGTCACTACGGTCTTCCAGTCGCCGCTCACCGGATTCAGATAAACGACTTTCTTTTGGGTCAGCCTGTCCATGGGGTCATAAGCATACTCTGTCCGATTCATCTGAGCCAGGGGAAGAGATGCGCTGTAGTTCTGGGCGCTGACCTCCGCGACCAGGCGTCCGGCCAGGTCATATTCCATATAGCGGGGGTTTCCACGTGCGTCGGTTATTTTGGTATTATACCCCAGGGAATTGTAGGTGTAGAGCGTAGTCTGCTCCAGCGGGTCAGTCCGTGCGGTGAGCCACCCTTCGCTGTTATAGGTCATCTCATTGATTATATCGTTCGTATCCCAGTTCTCATCCAGTCCGTTCTGCTCAACCCGAATCAACTGATCCGCGTTATCGTAGATAAACGTGGTTTGACTGTCGTTGGGCAGACTTTCGCTGGTAAGATTGCCGTTTTTATCGTATCCGTAAAAGGTGATCAGTTCCACTGGACTATCGCTTGTGTCCAGCAAATCAAGGTCTTGCTGGGTGAGAAAAGACGTTTTTGATTCTAGCTTGTCAAGGTGATTGTACGTGTATTCAACAGATACAAATGCGCTAGTGTTAATGTAGGCTTTTTCCAGACTGACATTACCGTCCCGGTCGTAAACGAAATACGTCAGGGCTCCGGTTGAATCGGTTTCCTCCACCTTCAGATTATAGGCATCGTAGGCGGCATTCGTGATTATACAATCGCTGTCCGCTGGCACAGTAGCGTTTGGCACACCAGCTCTGCTTTTTTTGATTGTGATTTGATTGCCGTTTTTGTCGTACAGATACCCTGTATAGGTGAAGCTGTTTCCATCGTGGGGACTCCAAGTCCCGCTCACCCAGTTCAAGCCATCGTAAACATAGCTGGTAACATGGCCTCCGGCGTCCGTCACGGTTTTCGGGAGACCGTTCGGGTAGTAGAGCCACGACTCCGCAGTGTTGTCAGCGTTGTATTTCAGCACGAGCCGGTCGGAGTAATCGGTTATTTCGTGTGTTGAAGCGGATGTGGAAGATGTAAAATATCTGGTCACTGTTTTTTTGCTCCGCCCGCCGCTCAATATGGAATAAGCCGTGGTACTCAGCGGCACGGCGTCGGCTGTCGCCGATGGTTTGTAAGATCTACCCGTTTCCCGGTTCAAGTTGTCGTAAGCATATTCATACACAACTCCTGTGGGCCGAGTCTCCGTCAGTTTGTTGCCGTAGAGGTCGTAAGTGTAGGTAACCGCGTTTCCCAACTGATTTACGATGGATATTAGCTGGGATTTGGTGTTGTAGGTATATCTGAGTCCGTGGTTTCCGCTGTAAGCGAAAGTTGTCTGATTGTCCAATGCTGCATTGTACAGATTGGGCGAAACTGTCTTGACGACATTACCCTGTCGGTCGTATACAGTCCGGGTGACCGAATCCGCCGCGCCACTAGTTCCTTTCACCCTTTCCCTGATGACCCGCCCGTTTAAGTCATAATCGTATTCCGTGCGGATTCCTCGCCGGGAGATATCTGCGGTTTTCCAACCTGCCGCGCTGTATTCATGCCGGGTCACGTAATTTACGACTTCCGTTTCGGTGGTCAGATTACCGTACACGTTATAATCGAAGATCGTTATAAATCCATTGGGATCAGTCGAGCTTTTGAGCAAACCCTTAGCCAGATAACCATTGGCTGTTCTTTCGGCTTCGGTATAAAACACATTCGTCTCTATAGCGAAATCTGCATCGCTCGTTCCGGTGTAAGGGGTGACTCCGTCCAGAGGTCTGGCGGTCTTTAACAGGTATATCCCTGTCGCGTCGTAAACATAGGTGGTGAGACGGCCGGTTTCGTCTTTTTCGGAAGTCATGTTGTTTTTGCTATTATAAGTGTAAATTTTATAACTGCCGTCCGGGTTGATGACTTTTGTGATGTTGCCGTTCGCGTCCCTGACGTATTCTGTCTTGTTTCCCGCCCGATCAATCAAGTATTTTATTTCACCAAAATGTTTATTATTCACATTTTCGTATACAGTAGTGCTTCTTCTCCCCTCCGCGTCCTGGTATTTTACCGGATAAAAATAATTATCGTACCAGGTCACGGTTTTACGGCCGTTGCTGTCGGTGGCGACGATGCTTCTGTACACATTGTCGTAGGAATATTGGATGGTATTCCCCTGCTTATCCAGCAGTTGTGTGAGTTTCGGTAGATATTCCCCGGGAAAAGTGACGTAAGTCGCAGTTTCCAGTAAATTGCCGTCATGATCTTTGATGTTTTCCAATAACCCGTTGGAATTGTACGTGTATTGTATAATATTGCCCATCGGATCCTGGGTGCCTGTCAGCATATTGTTAGTGTAGGTATACTGTACGCTACGGTTTATATTGTCTGTTATTTGCGTCAGGCAACCGGCGGTGTTGTAAGTGAACGTCCATATCCGGCCCGCCGGTTCCTGCACTTGGGAAATACGCCCGGCGCTGTTCACCGTGAGAGCAATCCTGTTGCCGTAGCGATCCTCCATCCAATTCATATAACCGTTGGCGTCAAAACCGTATTTGTACTGATCCGTTGTGGTTAACGTGTGGGTATTATCGGTATTTTTGACGAGCAATCCGCGCGAATCGTCAGCGGTATAAACATCGCCGTCTTTCGTATATATTTGCGCGCTACCGTCAGGCAGACGTGCGATATATTTCGTGCTGGAATTGTTATATGGCTTTATGCTACTCATAAGACCGAGAGTCCAGCCTTTTCCCAGCACGTCCGTCCTGTTGTCCAGTGAGTTGTAAGTTCGCGCTATGTCGAGCATAAAGCCCGGCACAGCCATCTGCATATCCGTAAAACTGCGGGAAAAATTGCCGGACAGATTGATATTTTCTTCTCCAAAATGCAGCATTTCGCCCGTCAGATAATCCAGAGGCGTTCTCTCGACCGCGCTGTAGATGAAACCTCCGTCACCACCGTAGAAAGCAAACAGTTCATCGCCCACTATCGCGGCGCCCAATTCCTGGCGGGAAAAATTCGGCCCGTCTTTGGATGTCCAAAGATTTTCCGCCGGATCATAAACCTGCATCCGCTTAAGCGGATAGCCCGAAGTGCTTTGACCGCCCACGATATAGAGTTTTTCATTCGCGTCCGCACCCATGAAGGCAACGGCGTACGGCATAGCTTGCTTTGTTTGCCAAGTATTAGCCGCCGGATCATACTCGTACAGCGTATTGGTCGGAGCTCCGTTGGATGTGGCAATGCCTCCTGCCACATAAATTTTACCGTTAATGGTTGCCGCTGCAGCTCCGTAGCGGGCGGCGGGCATAGCGGTTTTTGTAGTCCACGTGTTAGTCGCCGGGTTATACTCATAGGTAGTGGAATAGGGTCCGCCGCTCGCTCGCCCGCCAAACACATACAGCTTGCCGTTCGCGGCGGCGACGGCTATATCCGCTCTGGCCGCAGGCATCTGAGTTTTAGTCGTCCAAGTATTGTTCGCGACATTGTATTCTTCCAAATATCTTACGGCGTTTGACACATTGGTTGTAGTCGTTCCTCCGGCTGCGTATATTTTACCGTTAATGGCTGCGGCTCCTAATCGCTGTCTGCTATATGTCATGGGCGCCTTCGTTTCCCATAAATTCAGCGCTACGTCATATACATCCAGAACATTCATAACTGATGATGTGCCGTCGCCAGCTAAAGTCAAGTCGCCCCAACCGCCGGCAATATATATTTTTCCGTCATCGGTTCCAATGCCAAAATTGCTGGAATATCTGTAAATTGTGCGAGTCGCCCAGGAATTCTCTGGGGGAATATATTCCAGAATACCCTCAACATGGCCGGAAGCTGTTTGTGGGAAGATGTATATTTTATCACCTACAAGCCTCGCCTTTGAAAAATACGCCGCAGTGAAATGATTTTCGACGTTGCTCAAAACATCGCTTGCAGGATAATACGTCAATGTGTTACCATTTCTGATGAGATATATTCGGTGATTCTTAACCACTACCGCATCCGTAGGATAAATTCCCAATGTCCTCTTTTCCTGCCAACTACCGTCATCTGACATAGTGTATAACTTGTAGTCACTGAAACTTCCCATCAGGTACGCAACATCATCCAACTCCACCATCACGTGCCCATGGATTCCAATTGGCAAATCAGGCATATTCGACCAAGCGTCTGTGAATGGGTCGTATGCTTCCACCGTGTTTAGAATGGTCGTATAGTTAACGCGTCCGCCGCTAACATAAATCTTGCCATCAAAAGCCATCGCAGCAAAGTCGATGCGATTCGTATTCATTGGCTGTTTTGATACCCACGTGTCTGTGGCGGGGCTGTATTCCTCCATACTATCGCCGGTAATCAGGTAAATTCTATCACCAAGCACAATAGTTTGGCTGGGGGTAACAGAGGGCATGTCACCTTTTTGGATCCAGATATTGCTCAACGGGTCATATTCATAGACGGTTTGTACATTTTCATTCTGAAGGGTTTTGCCGCCGAATATATATAGCCGGCCATTTGCTTCCGTCGCGGCAAAATCCTTGAGTGCAACCGGCAGGGTGGTTAAATTGGCCGCTCCGAAATCATATTCTTCCACAGTATTCAGCCCGGTGCTACCATCACTTTCTCCGCCGATGAAATAGATTTTTTCATTGATCTTCGCCGCACCAAGATTGGAGCGAGTAGCAGACATGCTACCCAACACAATAAGCTCTCTAAAATCCAACATATAGATATTATTGTAGATTATTGCTCCGGTATAGGCGCCGAAAGTTTTTCCGCCTCCAGTGTAAACCTTGCGGCTAATGTAGATATCTCCACTAGGAAGGTTTATCTGGTGACGAATAAAAAGGTTGCCCGCCCCCACAGCTCGCACCGCACTGTATCCGATCTGAGTAGCCGTGCCGTTTACGGCGTTATAGGTTTCCTCATAATCTGCCAGATTAGGATAGCTGGCGTTTTTCCCACCCTCCAGATAGATTTCACCATCAGTGCTGAAAGCAACAACGCCGGAGCGGGCAACCGTCAGATTGCCTTTTGTTGACCAAGTATTGCTCTGTACATCATATTCCTGCGCTGTCGCGAGGTATGAGCCGTTATACCCGCCAAAGGCGTAAATCTTGCCGTCCAGCTCCGCCACTCCCGCTTCCCGTCTGGCGGTGGGCATGTTGGAGAGTGTTTGCCAACTGTTGCCAGCAGGGTCGTAAACCTCGACTTTATTGGAATAAGAGCCGGTATAGCCGCCGATACAGTAAATTTTGCCATCGTAAACAACCGAGCCGAAATAACTTCGCGCGGTAGGCATACTTGTTTTTGTCGTCCATTGGTTAGTAGCGGGATTGTATTCCTCCACAGTCGCGTAATATGTGGAGCCGCTCTGGCCGCCAATCGCGTATATTTTATCGCCCACGGCTACTACACCCAAACCATGCCTGGCTGTCGGCATAGCGGTCTTGCTCACAATCTCGTTTTGGGCATATTGCGCATAATCATCTTCCCCCGCTATTGCATTCCCGGCGCGATAAACGTCAAATATGTCCAATTCATTTCCGCCTTGCCCGTTTCCTGCTACGCCCACGCCTATATTTATCTTTTTGCCGCCCTGAATCTTGTCCAATAATCCAGTAACGACATCCGCCGATGATACAATACGCTCCTTTACCTCAGCCGTTGTAAATTCCGGATTTAAGCTCCAGATTAGTGCCGCTTCGCCGGCCACGAAGGGAACGGCGAGTGAGGTGCCGCTTCCCGCACCGTATCTGTTATCCGGCAGTGTAGTGTAAATCTTTTCTCCCGGCGCCACCACATCAACCGTCATAGGCCCGAAATTGGAAAAGCGGCTGAGTCGTCCGTTCTGGTCAATAGCTGCCACGGATACTGTATTGTCCAGAGAGAGCGCCGCCGGGTAAACCGGATAATTGTCGATATTCGCTCTTCTGTTGCCAGCGGCGCTGACAATGAGCATTTCTGTGTTTTCTACGGCTTCGGCCAAAGCGGGGTTATTTTGCGAGCTGCCCCAACTGGCGTTTACAATCTTCGCTCCCATGTTTTCCGCGTATTCCAAAGCTTGAATTATGTCTGAAGTATAGGCGGCGCCGTTTTGGAATACTTTGAGCGGCATGATCCGCGCTCCAGGTGCCACGCCGCTGATTCCTGCACCGTTGTTCCGCGCCGCAGCTATGACGCCGGCAATCTGGGTTGCGTGCCACTCATCCGGCACGCTCGCCGCGCTGTGGATTATGTTGGTATCGCCGGGAAAATTCCAGCTGTGAACATCGTCAATATAACCGTTGCCGTCATCGTCCAGGCCGTTGCCAGGGATTTCAGCCTCATTTGTCCAGATAGCGCCGCTTAAATCCTCATGGGTAATGTCCATCCCACCGTCAATAACCGCTATGATTACCCCTTCGCCCAAGCTTTGCTCCCACGCTTCTGGCACGCCGGAGTCTATGCGCCCAATGCCCTGGTGGAGCAGAGCCAGGATTTCTTCGCTTGGTTCACCGCTTTGATTAAGCGGATCGTTAAAGTATTCCGTCAATATATTGATCTTCGCTTCGACAGTGACGCCTTCCCACAGAGCATTCAATTCATCCGCATAGCCTATCTCCTGACAAAAACCCCATTCTTCGGCAAAATACGGGTCGATGGCCGCCATGTCCAACGGGTAGTCCGGTTGAATATACTCTATTTCCGCCGCCGAATCATCGCTGAGATATTCTTGCTTGAAATCAGCCAAAGACATACGCTCGCCTGTCACGACCAAATGGGCGTCAATCTTCTCCGCGATTTTATCATCCGCGTTCAGATTCACACTTCGCTCCGCCAAAAGATCGTTAAAAGCATCGCTTTGCTCGGCGCTTTTATACTTGATGATAAAACGCTCGGTTTGATATTCCGTTTCCCATACGGCCTTGTCCTGCTCATATCTTTGTTTTTCGCTCAGGTCGCGCAAGATGGTTTCTATTTCTTCGCCTGTGATATTGAGAGCAGCGGCCGCGCTGTTAACAAGTTTCTGGGTTAAACCGCCCTCGCTGATGTCTGGAATCACGGGGTTTTGCCGCAGCGACGGATTTGCGGCCACGCCGGTAGGAAGGTTGTTCAAAAGCGGATGATAGGTATCTGCCGCCGACAAATTGTTGTTAACCGGGTTAAATGTCAAGATGAAACAAACACACAGGCACACGCATAATATCCTTCGCGCTGATTTTCTCATCAGATTTCCCTCATTCCTTCCATATTGCCCCTGGTTTCCCGCATTGGATCGTGGTTTGATAATTATCAGCAATGCTTATTCTTCCGGCAGTCTTTCGCTGTAGGTTCTGATAAGATTGCCCGCCGCGTCATACTCATACACGGTATGGATACCGCCGTCCGGCTCTGCGAGTGATTCCGGCGCTGCCACCTCAATTTGCAGCGCTAGGATGTCCACGGGTTCCGGATATTCCAGAATGTATGGAGTGCCGCTCGCGCAATATGACACATTCTTACCCCAACCATACACGGTACCATTAGATCTCAGTGCCAGACTGTGATAGCGACCGGCGGATATTTGTACTACATTGCTTAACCAAGAAACCTGGGTTCCATTAGACCCATTTAAAGTACCATTCCCAAGTTGCCCATAACGATTTGAGCCGAAAGCCCAAACTGTTCCGTTGTTCTTAATCGCTAATCCATGTTCGTATTTGGCGGAAATCGCTGTGATACCCGTCAACCCCTGCAACTGAGTTGGTGTAGTTTTAGTTACCCCTGAGTTATATCCGCCCCAATACCATACCGTACCGTCGTTTTTCAGCGCCAAACCAAATTCATCTCCGGCACTTATCGCTATAACATTTGTCAAGCCTTGAACCTGAACAGGGGTCGTTCTGTTGGTGGTGGTTCCGTCGCCTAGCTGTCCGTAATTGTTCCTGCCCATTGCCCATACAGTTCCGTCGGATTTTAATGCCAGCGTGAAGAGCCAACCACCGGTAATATCTGTTATTTGTGACAGGCCCGGTATTTGAGTAGGCGCGTTAATTAGCCAGTTCGTGGTCATTCCCAAGTGATTATATTGATTGTCACCCCAGCCCATTACCATGCCATCATTCATTATGGCGAACGAACTGTAGCGGCTGGCGGACACTTTAGCCACGTTGCTCAACCCGGTTAATATAACAGGAAATTGACTTGAATAATTCCCCAGACCTAACTGCAGATTGCTGTTGCTGCCCCACACATAAACAGAATCATCTATAAGCGCAATGCTATGATTTCCCCCGCTCCTTAATATATCTGCTTCCGGGACATCTACATTCACAAGAGCGGTTTGGTTAAAATAATTCCCCAGTCCAAATTGATTGCTACTGCCTTGCCCCCAACCTTTTATTCCGTCCTCCGTGTTAAGCTGACTGAATTCATCTCCAGCAGCGATACCCGCGACAGATTCCTCATCCTGCCAAATATTCACTGGCCATTTGTTATATAAGGTCGCAACGCCATCCACATTTCCGTACGTATTGCTCCCCCAACCATATAAACTTCCGTCTTGTGTGATTACCAAACTGTGAATATCTGCGGTTGCCAGCGACTCGACATTTGATAAAGATGGAATTTGTGTAGGCGTTTCAATATGGCTGACATTTATATTCAAACCAAGTTGCCAAAGAGAACTACTGCCCCAAGCCCAAACTGTGCCGTCTTCGCTCAAAGCGGTACTATATCCTTGCCCAGTACGAACTGAAAGAATATCGGGTAAATCGGAAATTTGAAATGGCGTCATTGACAGTGACGAACCTGTTGGCGGGCCAAGCTGCCTGGAACCATTGTATCCCCACCCCCAAACCTGATGATCTTCAGTCAAAGCTAACACATGACCTAACGACATAGAGGCGCTTTCTATAGGCGGTATGTTCTGTACCTGAAATATTTCCGATGTAGACGTGTTATTCTGACCGTTGCCCAGTTGACCATAGTAATTGTAACCCCAGGCGTACACGTTGCCGCTTTCGTCAATAGCGAGGCTTGCAGCCGCGCCAGCTTCAACATATACAATGTTTGTTAAGTCAGTAACATGAATCGGTGTAGAGCTATAGAAAGAACTGGTACTAATACCTAATTCATTGTGACTATTACTTCCCCATGCCCATACTTCCCCATCAATGACAGCTAAACTATGGCTTGAACCAGCCGATATTGCCGTTACACCCTGCAAACCTGTTACCTGCACGGGCACTGGCACCCCATTATAGATAGTGCTGGTTCCATTTCCGATCTGCCCGCGTGCATTATCCCCCCAGGCCCAGACCGTCCCGTCCGCCTTGAGCGCCAGTGAATGTTTTCCGCTTGCGGATATATCTATAATATCTGTCAGCCCTCTCACCCGTCCGATATTATCTACTTGCTTGTAGCTGTTCTGCCCAGTTTGGCCAAAGTCAGTCGCGCCCCATGACCAAACGCTACCGTCGCTCTTTCGCAGCAGGGAATGCTGGTCAGCGGCAGCGACCTGTACAATGTCAGATGATTGAAACAACCTTATTTTATCAGTGACTTCGTCATATCCAGCAGGGTTAAAATCTTCTTCTACCTCAACGGTCACGATGTCATTTTGTACCTCCCCCGCCAGCGACGCTTCCAGGTTGAGCCGACCGCCATTGAGAATATAATCGGTCAAAGAGCTTATTTTATCTGCGCCGTCCATGAGGCGTTCTTTTAATTCTGTCGCAGTCAGCGCGCTTTCATTAAGCAACGCTGCCGCTGCGCCGCTCACTACTCCTGCTGCCATCGAAGTCCCTGTCTGTTTAGCATACCCAATTATAGGAACGGTGCTTGTAACATCCCGACTGAGAGCGCCGATGTCCACACTGTCAGTTCCGTAGTTGGAGAAATATGACAAGCCTCCGTCCGCATTGATTCCCCCAACGGAAATGATATTATCCAAATCAAAAGCAGCAGGATAAACAGGAATTTGCTGCATATCCAATCTGGCGTTACCAGCTGCGCAGACGAACAGAGCGGAAGATTTTTGCATGGCCTCATACAAGGCCCGGTTATACTCCGTGCCGCCCCAACTGCAATTAATGATTTTTGCCCCGTGTTCTTCCGCGAAAGCAATCGCTTCTATGATATCACTGGTATATGCGTCTCCGTTTTCAAATACTTTAAGCACCATGATTTGGACGTCGTCCTGATTCGCGTACAATGCGGTGCCTGCATCGCTCAATCCGGATATTATTCCCGCGATATGTGTTCCGTGAGCCTGTTCAAAACCACGATTCGCGTCATAAACGACATTGTTGTCGTCCACAAAATTCCAACCGTGAATAAGCGTATCTTCCTCAATTTCATATAGGGACATTGATTCCCGAACATCATCGCTATTGGCATATACAAATATAGAGTCTGATAACGCTTCATTTGCCGAAAATGTTTCGGCAGTCCAAAGTTTGTTTCGTAAATCGGGGTGCGTTATATCCACTCCGGTATCAATGAGAGCTACCGCTATTTTAGCCGCTTCATTGCCCGTCAGGTCAGAAATATCCTTGCTTACGCCGTTGGTTTGCTCAATCAAAACCTCCTTACCATTACCAATGCCGCCAAACGATGATGCCGAATCAAACGCCGCAAACTTCACTTTGAAGTCCGGCTGAATGTATTCAATATCACTGTCTGCGCCCAATTCTATCAGTTTCTCAGCGTATTCAACCGGGTTTACCTTTTGCGGCAAAGTAATATATTCCATAGCGCCGGCATCTGGTTTGAATATGTCAAAAAAACTTTCTTTCTCCGGTAAAGTCAATATGACGCTCTCGCTGATCAAGCTTTTTTCCTTGAAGCTTTCCTCATGACCGCTTTTATATTTCACTATAAAACGATCTGTCATCACCTCGTTCATTACCTCATCATAAGCCGTATCATGCGCGTTGAGGAAAGATTCTTCCCGCATAAATAAAAAATCTGAATCAACAGTTGATTCAGCGTCAGTTAGCATTATTCCAGTATCGTCCAGCCCTAATTCATCGCTAACAATATCATTGGCGGTTTGCTCAACCAACAGGTCAATCCCAACAGTCACATCATACATTAAAACCATCGGATCATTATTATTTTGGCCGTACAACGAGAAAGAAAACAAGCCTGTAAGCAGAAACGCCGCCAAAATCAAACACCATCGCCTCTTTTTATCTTCCCACATAATAAATCCCTCCCTTTGTTGCCTGCTTTCAAGTTTATTGGCCACCCAGATCACTGATAAATATATGTTATCACATCGGCAAGAGAAACGCAATTCAAAAAATACTGTTTTGAAAAAATGATTCCACTGTAAATTCCATCCATAATTGACCCCCAAATTCTCTCCCATGTCCGCATACTCCCAGTTTAACCCAATTATTCTATAGTTCCTTGAAAATTGAACAGCTTTTCCCCCTTTTGGGACGCTTTTCCCGCCAAGTTATCCACATTTTATCCACATTTTCCTCTTTTCAGGCAGTTGAAGGCGCAGGAATCCCTTGGCACGCTCTTTGGCGCGGTTTTTTGTATTGCTTTTTGCCACT
>JAISWK010000038.1 GCA_031270805.1 Gracilibacteraceae bacterium | reverse complement strand
TCTTGGCTACATTAAGGCGTACAACGAAACAGCCGAGCCGTTCGTTTGGAAAAAGCGGGATGTAAGTGGATCTCAGATAAAAGATAATTTGTCGAATTTACGCGGATAAACACTAGGTTCCCAACCACCCCGCCGCTTCGCGGCACCCCTCCAAAGGAGGGGAATTTAGCCTGGCGGGTGAAATTTGCCTATTGCCCGCCGGCGCAATATTTGGTATAGTAAACAGTGAAAACACGGTCGCGGGAGGTGGATTATGACGGACATTACCAGGGCGGAAGTGGAGCATGTCGCGCTCTTGGCGCGTTTGCGCCTGACCGAAGCCGAAAAAGAAGATTATACCCGGCAGCTGAGCAGTATTCTTTCTTACGCGGGCAGACTGGGGGAACTCGATCTGAGCGCAGTGGAACCCACGGCGCACGCCGCCCAGCTTTTCAACGTCCTGCGGGAGGACGTCCCCGGCGAGTCCATGGAGCGGGATAAGGCGCTGGCCAACGCGCCGGCCGGCGCGGACGGTTTTTTTCGGGTGCCGCGCATTGTCTAGCGAGCGGGGCCGGGCAGCAGAAAGGATATAATAACTATGCGGATATCGGACTGTTCTATCCGGGAACTCGGTCGCCTGCTCCGCGAGCGGGAACTGAGCGCGGCGGAACTGACTGAGCATTACCTGGAACGAATCGAGCGAGTGGATCCGGCGACGCGGGCCTATATTACCGTTTTGCCCGAGGAAGCCCGGGCCCGGGCCCGCACGGCCGACGCGGCGCTGGCCTCCGGCGAGGAAATCGGCCCCCTGACGGGTATCCCGACCGCCTTAAAAGATAATCTCTGCCTGGCCGGCGCGCCCACTACCTGCGCGTCGGCGATGCTGGCGGATTTTCGCCCGCCTTACACCGCCGCGGTCGCGGAAAAACTGTTGCGGGCGGGGGCGGTGGTCTTGGGCAAGCTGAATATGGATGAATTTGCCATGGGCTCCAGCACGGAGTATTCGGCTTTTTTCCCGACCCACAATCCCTGGGATCCGGCTCGCGTCCCGGGCGGATCTTCCGGCGGTTCGGCGGCGGCGGTGGCGGCGGGAACGGCTCCTTACGCCATCGGCTCCGATACGGGCGGCTCCATTCGCCAGCCGGCCGCTTTTTGCGGGGTCGTCGGCCTGAAACCGACTTACGGCGCGGTGTCCCGCTACGGTCTCATCGCTTTCGCGTCCTCGCTGGATCAGATCGGCCCGCTGACGCGGACGGTAGCCGATAACGCCCTGATTTTCACGGCCATAGCCGGACACGACCCGCGGGATTCCACTTCCGTGCCGGACGCGCCCGCGGACTGCCTGAGCGGCTTGGCCGACGGCGTGCGCGGCCTGAAAATAGCCCTGCCGCAGGAGTTTTTCACCCCCGGTCTGGCGCCGGGCGTGGAAAAAGTCGTCCGCGACACCGCCCGCCGCCTGGAAAGCCTCGGGGCCGAGGTGAGCCTGTGTTCCCTGCCCCATATGGATTACGCTCTGGCGGCTTACTACCTGATCGCCCCGGCGGAATGCAGCTCGAACCTGGCCCGCTACGACGGCGTGCGTTACGGTTTGCGCGCCCCGGCCGCCGGCATGATCGAGATGTTTCAGGCCAGCCGCTCCGCCGGCTTCGGCCCCGAGGTCAAGCGGCGCGTCATGCTGGGCACTTACGCCCTGAGTTCCGGCTATTACGACGCCTATTACCTGCGGGCCCAAAAAACGCGCACCTTGATCCGGGAAGATTACGCCCGCGTTTTTACCGACCACGATCTCATCCTCTCCCCCGTCACGCCGGACGTCGCCTGGCGGATCGGGGAAATATCCGACCCGCTCGCGATGTACATGGGTGATATCTATACGATTCCGGTCAACCTGGCCGGTTTGCCCGGCATTTCTCTGCCGGCGGGACTGGCGGACGGGCTGCCGGTCGGCGTCCAACTGATCGGACGGCATTTTGCCGAAGCCCTGCTGTACCGGGCCGCTTACGCTCTGGAGCAGAGCGGCCTTTTTACCGCACGGCCGGCCCTGGCGGAGGTGGATTAAATGGCCTGCGACGATAAGTACGAGATGGTCTGCGGCATCGAAACCCATGTGGAAATGGCGACCAAAACGAAAATATTCTGCGCCTGTTCGACCGAATTCGGCGCGGAGCAGAACACGCATGTCTGCCCGGTCTGCCTGGGCTTGCCCGGCGTGCTGCCGGTGCTGAACCGGGAAGCGGTAAATATCGCCATCAAGGCCGGTCTGGCTCTGAACTGCCAGGTCGCCTCTTTTTCCAAATTTGACCGTAAAAACTATTATTATCCTGATTTGCCAAAAAACTACCAGACCTCCCAATACGACCTGCCGATTGCCGCCCACGGCTGGGTCGAAATAACAACGGCGGAGGGCCCGAAAAAAATAGGCGTCACCCGGGCCCACATGGAAGAAGACGCCGGCAAACTGGTACACAGCGGCGAGACCATCACATCTTCCGCCTGGTCGGATGTGGATTACAACCGGGCCGGCGTCCCGCTGCTGGAGATTGTGTCCGAGCCGGACATGCGCTCGGCGGATGAGGCGCTGGCCTACCTGACCGCCCTCGTGCGGATTCTGGACTACGCCGGCGTTTCCGACTGCAAAATGGAGCAGGGTTCCGTGCGTTTTGACGTCAATATGTCCTTGCGGCCGCATGGCAGCGGGGAGCTGGGCGTCCGGACCGAAACAAAAAACCTCAATTCCCTGAGCGCTGTGCGCCGCTGCCTGGAATACGAAGCGCGGCGGCAGGCGGAAGTGCTGGACGGGGGCGGCCGGGTCGTTCAGGAGACGCGCACCTGGGATGAGGGCCGGGGCGTGACCGTCGCCCTGCGGGTCAAAGAAGAAGCGCATGATTACCGCTATTTTCCCGAACCGGACTTGATGCCGCTCAAGATCAGCCCGGCCTGGATCGAGGCCATGCGCCGCTCCCTGCCGGAATTGCCGGACGCGAAGCGGGAGCGCCTGATCAAGCTGGGTCTCTCCCCTTACGACGCCGGCGTTATTGTCGCCGCCAAGGAGCTGGCCCGGTATTTCGACGAAGCGCTGCAATGCGGCCCCGATGTGAAGATGCTGGCCAACTGGCTGACCAGCGAGCTCTACGGTTTATTGAACGCCCAGGGCGGGAGTCTGGCCGACTGCCGCGTCCGGCCGCCTCAATTGGCGGCGCTGGTCAAGCTGATCAAACAGGGAACCATCAGCGGCAAGACGGGCAAAGCCGTGCTGGAGACCATGTTCAGCACCGGCCGCGACCCTGAGACCATCGTGCGGGAAGAAGGACTGGGGCAAATCAGTGATACTGCCGCTTTGGCTGCGGCGGTGGACGAGGTGCTGGCCCGTAATCCCAAGTCGGCGGAAGATTATCGCGGCGGCAAGGAGCAAGCCCTCGGTTTTCTCGTCGGGCAGGTGATGCGGGCTACCCAGGGGCGGGCCAATCCGGCCCTGGTCAATCAACTGCTGAAAGAAAAGCTCGGTTAAAGCGCATATGGACGAGAGCGGGACGGCGACCAAACCGGGACGAGGCGGGGCGTGGCCTGAGCCGGCCTGGAATTTCTGGCAGGCGCTGTTCTTGCTGCTTTTGATCTATTTGTTCCAGTTTGCCTGCGGTTGGATGGGGCGGCAGCCCTATCCGGGGGAGCGCGCCGGCGCGGCTGAGTTTATGATCCGGGGCTTCGGCGGGGCCCTGGTCACTTTCGTCCTCCTGAGCATTTTTTTGCGCCTGAAGGGGCGGCAGCCTTCCGCCTTAGGTCTGGGGCGCCTGCGGCCGCGTTATGTCCTCTGCGGCGGCGGGGCGGGGATCGTCCTCTTTTTTCTGACCGGCTTCCTCGGCGCCCTCATGGCCCTGGTCTTCGGCGAGCCGGCCGTGCAAAATTTCGCCCTGGCGGTGGAAGGCAGCGACGCCTGGTGGCAGGTGGGGGCGTTGCTTTTACTGGGCGGCGTCGTCGTGCCGCTGCAGGAGGAACTGCTCTTTCGCGGCCTGCTCTATCCGCCGCTGCGAAAATTATACGGGCCGGGCGGGGGCTTGACCCGCTGCGCTTTATTTTTCGCCCTGATTCATTTTGACGCCCCCCGATTTTTTCCCATCCTGGCCGGCGGCTTCATCCTGGGCCTTCTCTTCGAGCGCTATCGCAGCCTCTGGCCGGCGGTGATCGCGCATGGGGTGTGGAACGGGCTCATGGTGGCGCTCGTCCTTGTCCGGCGCGAATTTTGACGACAAAGACAAAGGAGGAAACGGTGTTTCCGGGAATTGATCTCGTCGAGGTGAGCCGGTTCACCCGGATTTGTCAGCGCCAGCCGGCGATTTTGGAACGGCTGTTCACGCCGGCGGAACTGGCCGAATTGAGTAGCCGCAGCTGGGAAAGCAAGGCGGCGCGGTTTGCGGGGAAAGAAGCGGTGCTGAAAGCGCTCGGCACGGGCATCGGCCCCCTCGGATGGCATGATGTGGAAATAAGAACGGCCGCGTCCGGCGAGCCGCTGGTGCGGTTGAGTGCCCGGGCGGCGGAAACGGCGGCGGCCCGGGGCGGCGATACCGTGCGCTTGAGCCTGACGCATACCGGGGATATGGCCGCGGCGATGGCGACGCTTTCCCGCGGCGAAGGAGGCGGAGATGGATAAAGCGGAGGCCCGCCTGGTCACGGCGGAGCAAATGAGAAGGATCGACGCGCGCGCCATCAATGATTTCGGGCTGCCCGGCCTGGTGCTGATGGAAAACGCGGCCCTGGCCCTGACGGCGGCGGCGGAAAGAATGGCGGCGGACAAAGGCGGAGCGATTGTCGTCCTGGCCGGCCGGGGCAACAACGGCGGGGATGGGTTCGCCGTGGCCCGGCAATTGGCGGTACGCGGCCGGCGCACCACAGTCTTCTTCCTCGCCAGGGAGGAGGAAGCCGGCGGGGACGCGGCTCTCAACCTGCGTCTGTACCGGAGCATGGGGGGGCGCATTGTTTTTCGGGACGAGGAGGGAGCGTTCGCCCTCTGGCGGCGGGCGCTGCGGCACGCGGCTCTCGTTGTGGACGCGCTTTACGGGACGGGTTTTCGCGGCCGGCTGCCGGCCCCGGCCCGGCCCTGGCTCCAGGCGCTGAGCGATTGCCCCGTGCCGGTGCTGGCCGTGGATCTGCCGAGCGGCTTGAACGCCGACACGGGGGAGGCGGTCGAGCCGGCCGTCCGGGCGACCTGCACCGTTACGCTGGGGCTGCCCAAAATAGGGCTTTTTACCGGGCAGGGGCCGCTTTTGGCCGGTGAAACGGTTTTGAGCCGCATTTCTATTCCGGAGACGGTGCTGGCGGCGGAAACTTACGATACTTTTTTGCTGACACCGGATTATATACGTTCTTTGCTCCCGCGCCGCCACCCCCTGGGGCATAAGGGTACGCACGGGCGCGGCGTTCTCATCGCCGGCAGCCGCAGCATGAGCGGCGCGGCGGTGCTGGCCGGGCAGGCGGCCCTGCGCTCCGGGATCGGCCTTTTGCAGGTCGTCACCGCCGCCGGGGCCGAGGAGGCGGTGAAGGCCGGTTTGACGGAAGCGACCGTGTGGGCGGCGGCCGGCGATACGCTGACCGGGGCGGCCGAGCCCGTGATCGCCGAGCGCTTGGCCGGCGCCCGGGCCTGGGCCTGCGGGCCGGGCCTCGGGCGGGAAAAATCCTTCCTTCCCGCGCTGGAGCGGCTTTTGCACGCCAATGATTTACCGGCGGTGCTGGACGCCGACGCCTTGAATTTATTGGCCGGGGCCTGGGAGATTTGGCCGCCCGAGCGGGCCAACCTGGTCTTGACGCCCCATCCGGGCGAAATGGCCCGCCTCTGTGGCTGCCGGACGGAGGAAATTCAGGCGGCGCGGCTGGAGACGGCGCGGCGGGCGGCGCGGCAGTGGGGGGCCGTGGTCGTGCTGAAAGGGGCCGGGACGATTGTGGCCGCGCCGGACGGGCGGGCTTTTATCAATCCCAGCGGCAACGCCGGCCTGGGGACGGGCGGCACGGGCGACGTTCTCACGGGGGCGATCCTGGCCTACTTGGCCCAGGGACTGCCGGCGCTGGCGGCGGCCTGTGCCGCCGTTTACCTGCATGGCGCGGCCGGGGATCATTTGCGCCGCCTGGCCGGCGGCGACGGCTACACGGCCCTGGAAGTGGCGGCGGCGCTCTTGGCGGCCCGCCGGGAGCTGGGCCGGGATCGTTACTGTTCACACCCTGCCCCATGAACCCTATGTCGTTCCATCATTGAGACTGTCATCTCAAATAGGTTTCCGCCTTCTGCCCGTAAATAGTCAAGCATCGACAAACAATCACAGAAATCAGCCA
>JAISWK010000037.1 GCA_031270805.1 Gracilibacteraceae bacterium | reverse complement strand
TCTTGGCTACATTAAGGCGTACAACGAAACAGCCGAGCCGTTCGTTTGGAAAAAGCGGGATGTAAGTGGATCTCAGATAAAAGATAATTTGTCGAATTTACGCGGATAAACACTAGGTTGCGCGCCCCGGGGGACGATGGCAATCGTCCCGTATACGCCGGATCGGGCGGCGTCCCCTACGACTCTCCGCTCCTAACCACTGACCACTGACCACTAACCACTAACCACTAACCACACCACTAATCCCTCTCCCAACTGTGTACTGTGAACTGATCCAGGGCGCAGCCCGCTTTAGTCCCGGGCAAAAAATCGACAAAAGTTTTACAAAAATAGTTGACAAAGCGGTTAGCACGCGCTAAACTAATCCTTGATCAGTTTGCGTCGGGAAACTTTTCCGGAAATTGCAGGCGGCCGGAACCGGGGCGCGGAACAACAGTCTAAAAAACACGGGGGTGGATGCGGTGAAGTTGACTATTATTTACTGGAGCGGAACCGGCAACACGGAGGAAATGGCCGCGTTGATCGCGGAGGGGGCCGGAGAAAGCGGCTGCGAGGTCGAGGTCAAGACCGTGGATGAAGCCAGTCCCCAGGATGTCGCCCGTTGTGACATCCTGGCTCTGGGCTGCCCGTCCATGGGCAACGAAGTCTTGGAAGAAGAGGAGTTTGAGCCGTTTGTGGCTTCCATCGAAAACGCGGTGCAGGGCAAGAAAATGGCTCTGTTCGGCTCCTACGGCTGGGGCGACGGGGAATGGATGCGGGATTGGACGCAGCGGATGCGCGCCGTCGGGGCCGACTTGCTGGCCGAAGGGCTGATTGTGAACGAGGCACCGATGGGCGACGATATTGAGCGCTGCAAAAATCTGGGCCGCCTGTTGGGCGGCGCTTGATTGCCTGAGCCTGCCGGCGGCGGGATCTGACTCCCCGCCTCAATCCGCCGCTTTTGCGGGCGCGGTGTCCGCGTTAAGCAGCGCCGCGCATAACTCCAGCGTCTGCCGGTGGCGGGGGTTAGCGGCGGCCGGGTGTTCCAGGGCGTAAGCGCGCACCCGCCGGACAATCGCGCCGCTAAAAACTTCTTCCATATGCAGGGCCGTTTTTTCCAAATAAAGCGCCAGCAGGGCGAACGGATCCGCGTAAGCGGAAATGCCGACACAATGTTCCTCGTCCAGCAGCGCGGCGACAATGGCGTTCATGCCGGCCAGTTCCTCGGCCGTGCCGCCGGAGCGGCGCAGCAGTCCGGGCAAATCGCCCTGGACGGCGCAGGCCAGCGCGCTGTAGGCGGGGGAAACCGTGTTTTTCCAACCGTGGCAAAGCAGCCAGCTTTCGATCTCCGGCGTCAGGGCTTCCAGATGGTCCACGGCGTGGATTTTACCCCAACCGTGGCATTGCCGGGCCAATTGCCAGATCTGCGCGTTCGCGTCCGCCCAGTCCCGGATATTGAAGAGGGCGAAAAGGGTGAACTCCTCGTGGCGGGCCGTCTGGAGCAGCACGTCCCGGGCCGCCTGGTTCTGCTCCGTGTCGAAAAGCTCCAGCAGGGCCAGGCCGAACTTGACGACTTCCGCCTCCGCCGCTTCCGTCACCAGGGCGAGGGCCAGCGTGTAGATCTCCCCCTGGGCCAGTCTGTCTCCGGCGCGCACCACCCAGGCTTGCACCGGCTCGACGACTGGGATGGCCGGGCAAGCGGTGAAAAAAGCCCGAATTTCCCGGCGGACGGCTGTTTCCCGTTCCTCGGCCCAACACTCGCTCAGGGCCCGGCACAACGGCGCAATGTCCGGCGGTTCCTGTTCCGCCGCTTCGCTCCGCCCGTTTTCCCGCCGGGCGAAATAATATTCTCCGTCCGCCGCGCCCGGTAAGGCCCCGTCCCGGCTCAAATCCAGTCCGGCCTCCGCCGGGAGGCCCCGGCGCAGGTTGCGGCACAGCCGGCGAAAAATTGACCGTCGGGGCCGAAACAAGCTCAACCCGGCCCGGCCCCTCTTTGCCGGCGGGTTTCATACATAAGAATGGCGGCCGCCGCGCTGACATTGTAGGAGGAAATACGGCCCTGCGCCGGCAGAGCGACTATTTCATCGCAGACAGCCCGGACGGTGCGGCCGAGTCCTTTGTCCTCCCCGCCCAGGACGAGGGCGCGCGGGCCGCTCAGATCGGCGCCGGCCAGAGGCGCGCCGTCCCGTTCCGCGCCGGTGACCCACAACCCGTTTTCTTTCAAATAAGTTAATGTCTGGGCGATATTGCTCACCCGGGCCACCGGCATGTACTCCAGCGCCCCGGCGGCGGCCCGGGCCGCGGCCGGAGTCAGGCCGGCGCTGCGGCGGCGGGGGATAAACAGGCCGTGGACGCCGAGTCCTTCCGCGCTGCGGGCAATCGCCCCCAGGTTCTGCGGATCTTCCACCCCATCCAGGGCGACGACAAAGGCCTCCTCCCCCCGGGCGGCGGCCAAAGCCAAAATATCCTCCGGCGCCGCGTAGCTTTTGGCGGCGGCCAGGGCCACGACTCCCTGGTGGCGCACGCCGCCGGCCAGCCGGGTCAGGGCCGCTTCGTCCACGTTCTGCACGGGGACGCCCCGCAGGGCCGCCGCCCGGCGGATGTCGTCGTGCCGGCCGCCGCCGCTGCGCAGCCAGAGTTTATGCGTCTCCCGCTCGGAGCGCAGCAGTTCCAGCACCGGGTTGCGCCCGCACAGTATATCGCCGTCCGGCGCGCTCATTTTTTCCTCTTGCAGCTCATCTCCCCCTCAGGGCAGGGTTTCCCCGTTTCACAGGGCGGCCCGGCCCGGCGAAACAAATGCGGCGCGACCTCCCGCACCAGGGTCAGCATCCGGCGGGCCAGCTCCCGGATCTCCCATTGGGCCCGGGTGCAGGTGCGCAGTTCAAAAAAATGGAGCAGGGCGCGCGCGTTCATCGTGACCAGCAGCGAAGTCATACAGGCGTTGGGCAGCACATAGCGGGCGTCTTCCGCCGGCACTTCCTCCAGGAGAGCCGCGTAGGCGGACTGCAATTCGTCCAGCGCGGCCTGAAAACGGGTGAGGGCCGCCGGATTTTCCCGCACGGAAGGGGGGACGACGGAGCGAAAACCGGTTTCCCGCACGTAACGCTGCGAACGCTGGGAGTAGCTGGCGATCCGGTGCCGCACCAGCTGATGCGAGAGGGCGCGGGAAACCCCGTCCACGGAAAACTGAAAACTGACATGCTCAAAGGTGGACAAATGGCCCCTATCGTACAATTGGCCCACGAGCCGGCGCACCTGTTCCCGCTCCAGCCCGGCCATAAGTTCTGGCACGGCGTCCGGGGAATAACAGAGGCGGGCGGCGGCGGCCACGACTTTTTCCGGCTCCGGCGTCCAGGCGATCAGGTTTACTTCCATATAATGTTCTCCAACATTTTCTCCAGGCGGGCCCGCTGGCCCGTGACGTGCCAATAGCCGATCAAGGCCTCCAGGGCCGTCGCCTGCCGGTAGGTAATGACGTCCGTACTGTGCGGATAACGACCGCTCGTATTGCGTCCGCGGCGGCAGACCTGAACTTCTTCCTCCGTCAACAGCGGTTCCAGGCGGCGGAGGAGTTCCGCCTGGCTGCCCGCCTGCACGAGGGCCACGGCGCGGGTGTGCAGATCACCGCTGCGCACCGCTTCGCCCCGGGCCAGCAAATGCTCGCGCACCCATAACTCAAACACGGCGTCGCCCAGCCAGGCCAGAGCAAGGCTATTGTAATCGCGCCAGCCGGCGCCGGCAGCGCTACTCCCGCCGCTACTCCCGCCGCTGCTCCCGCCGCTGCGCTCAGCGCCGGCCTCGCCTGTACCGCTGTTGCCCTCAGTACCGCTCACGGCGCCGCGTACCAGCGCGCGCCCTGGGGCGTGTCCTCAATCACCAGGCCGGCCGCTTGCAGACGTTCCCGGATCAAATCTGCGGTCGGCCAGTCTTTTTTGGCCCGGGCCGCGGCCCGAATGTCCATAATCAGCGCCATGAGGGTCGCGATTTTTTCCTCCGCCGCCGCCGTCGCCGCTGCCTCCGCCCCCCGACTGCCGGGGAGCTCCGGCGTGATCACGAGTCCGAGGACGGCCGCCAAGTCCCGCAGCGTGAGGGCGGCTTCCCGCAGGGCCGCCGGCTGCGCCGCTTCCGCCGCCAGGGCGGTGTTAATGTCGCGGGCCAGATCAAAAAGGGCGGCATAGGCCTGGGCCGAGTTAAAATCGTCGTCCATCGCCGCGCCGAAGCGCTGCCGGGCCGCCGCCGCCGCCGTCCGCAGCTCGTCGCTCCCGCCGCCGGGCCGGTCGAAGGCTTCCGCCGCCAGGCGCCAAGCCGTTTTCAGGCGGTCGAGTCCCCTGGCCGCCGCCGCCAGTTTTTCCTCGTCAAAATCCAGCGGACTGCGGTAATGCGTCCCCAAAAGGTAAAAACGCACGACGTCGCCGCTCCATTTTGGCAAAATATCTCTTATTAAGAAAAAATTGCCTTCGGACTTGGACATTTTTTCCCGGTTGACGGTGATGAAAGCGTTATGCATCCAGTAGCGGGCCAGGACGGCCCCGTCCAGGTAGCCTTCCGTCTGGGCGATTTCGTTTTCGTGGTGGGGAAAAATCAGGTCGCCGCCGCCGCCGTGGATGTCAAAGGCCGGCCCGAGGTACTTGAGGGCCATTGCGGAACATTCGATATGCCAGCCCGGGCGGCCGTCGCCCCAGGGGCTGGGCCAGGACGGTTCACCCGCTTTCGCCTCTTTCCAGAGGGCAAAATCCATCGGGTTCCGCTTGCGGGGATTGGGTTCCACCCGGGCGCCGGCCAGCATGGCTTCCGCATCGCGCCCGGACAGTTTGCCGTAGGCGGGAAAACGCTCGACCGCGTAGTAGACGTCCCCGTCCACCGGATAGGCCAGTCCCTTCTCGATCAGGACGCGGATAATGTCCTGCATGGCCGCGATATTTTCCGTGGCCCGCGGATGAGCCGTGGCTTTTTCGATCCGCAGCGCGGCCGCGTCGGCAAAATAAGCCTCGATATATTTGGCGGCCAGAGCCTCGGGGGTGCAGCCTTCCTCCCGGGCGCGGGCGATGATTTTATCGTCCACGTCGGTAAAATTCTGCACATAAGCGACGGTAAATCCGCGCCAGGTGAAATAGCGCCGCACCATGTCAAATACGACCAGCATCCGGGCGTTGCCCAAATGGAAATAATTGTACACAGTCGGCCCGCAGGCGTACATGGACACGCAGCCGGCGTCACGGGGCACAAAATCCTCTTTGCGGCGGGTCATTGTATTGTAAAGACGAATCACCCTGTAACAGCTCCCTTCACCATATAGTATAGCCAGAAAACTCATATTTTGTCAATACGCCGGTTCTATACGGGTGTACGACAAAAAAATAAAGCGGTGCAAGGGAGAACAGAAAAGGCTTGACGTGGAAGTACTCGCAGAGTAAAATATTAAGGTATAGATACCATAATATTTGAAAGGCGGTAAAGAGATGTTGCAACTCACCCAACTCACGGCAAGACGTGATGAGATTGTTGAAGAAATCGGCAGGATTCAGAGCATGAGAAAAGGCGTGTTGAATGCCACATATCAAAAAGTCCCGCACAAGAACGGGGAAGTGGCGATAAAGGGGCCCTATTATGTGCTGTCAAGAAAAGGGGCCGGCGGCAAGACGGTTTCTCG
>JAISWK010000007.1 GCA_031270805.1 Gracilibacteraceae bacterium | reverse complement strand
GATTACCATGCCCGCCGCGCCGACCCACCTGAGCGCGGTCTACCTGCCGGTCGCCTCGCCGCCCGGATCAAAAGCGCAGGAGACCGGGGAGGGCGATAAGATTGAGGTCACACTGCCGGACGGGAACACGGTCGTCGTGCCGCCGGGAGCGAAGGTTGAGGATGCCGGCGCCAAGATAGAAGTCACACTGCCGGACGGGGACAAGGTCGTCGTGCCGCCGGGAGCGCAGGTTGAGGATGCCGGCGCCAACATTGAAGTCACATTGCCGGACGGGGGCACGGTCGTCGTGCCGCCGGGAGCGCAGGTCGAGGATGCCGGTGACAAGATAGAAGTTACATTGCCGGGTGGGGGTACGGTCGTCGTCCCCTCCGGGGCCCAGGTCGAGGCGGAGGGAACCGACGTCCGGGTCGTCCTCCCCGGCCCTGACGCCACCTTGGGTACGGGAGACGATGTAACGATCCTCGCGCCGCCCGGAGCGCAGGTCGAGGCGGAGGGAAGCCAGGCCAAAGTCACCCTCCCCGGCCCGGACGGCGCCTTGGGTACGGGGGACGATCTGCCGGTCATTGTCCCCTCTGAAACACAGGTCGAAGCGAGCGGGAATAATGTCAAAGTCACCCTCCCCGGCCCCGACCTCATCCCGGGCACTGGGGACGATGTGGTAGTCACGGTGCCGCCGGGCGCGAAAGTCGAGGCGGAGGGAAGCCAGGCCAAAGTCACCATCCCCGGCCCGGACGGGGTTCTGGGCACAGGGGATGATATAGTCGTCGTCGTCCCGTCCGGCTCCAGCGTGAGCAGCAACGGGAAAGTCACCCGTCCTTCCTCCGGCGGCCGGAGCGGCGGCGGGGGAAGCGGCAGCGGCCTGCAACCGCCCGCCCCGCCCGCTCCGCCCCCCGTCACGATCAGCAAGGCCAATCTCAGCTATATCGGCGGCGCGAATCGGGTTCTCACCGCCGTGGCCATCTCCCGCCAGGGCTGGACGAGCGCGCACACCGTGATCCTGGTCTCCGGGGAGGCGGGCCATTTGATCGACGCCCTGACTGCCGCCCCGCTGGCCGGCCAGGAAGACGCCCCGATCCTGCTTAATATCGGTGAGCTTGATCCGGCCGTCGCGGCGGAGATCCAGCGCCTGGGCGCAAGCAAAGTCTACACCATCGGCGCTTTAAGCGACGCCGTAGTTGCGGCCCTGAAAGCCGCGCTGCCCGACCTCACGGTTGAAACTTTGCGCGGCGCGAACCGGTTTGAGACGGCGGCGCTGGTGAGCGCCAAAGTCGAGAACCCGCAGGGAACATTTATCGTGGGTTACGACGCCCTGGCCGACGCCGTCAGCGCCGCCTCTTACGCGGCGGCCCACGGCTACCTGATCCGGATCGCCCACCCGGATGGTACGCTCGCAACTGACCACTACCCACTGACCACTGACCATCAACCGGACGGTACTCCCGCAACTGATCACTACCCACTGCCCACTGACCATCAACCGGACGGTACTCCCGCAACTGATCACTACCCACTGCCCACTGACCACTATATCCTGGGCGGCCCGACCCTCGTAGGCGACGTGGCCGGAGCGACGCGGCTTTACGGCGCCGACCGCTACGAGACGAACAAGGCCATCCGCGCCGCCCTGCCCTTCGAGTACGCGAATATTTATACGGCGGACGGCGACACCTTGGTCGACGCCCTGACCGGCTCGGTTATCGCCGCCAAAACCAAGGCCGCGATAGTGCTGACCCCGGGGAACGACCCCACGGGCGTGGACTTCGGCGGGATTACCGCCGAGACCAAGGTGTATGCCTTTGGGGGAGGGAAATGATACCAGTGATCAGTGATCAGTGATCAGTGATCAGTGGTCAGTGATCAGTGGTCAGTGGGATCCTGTAGGCAAAGGGCGCGACGCCCCGGGTATTTGTAGGGGACGCCGCCCTCGGCGTCCCGTCCCAGACGATACCCGTAGGGGACGATGGCAATCGTCCCGTACACGCCGGATCGGGCGGTATTGCCGTAGGGGACGATGGCAATCGTCCCGTACACGCCGGATCGGACTTCAGCGGGATTACCGCCGAGACCAAGGTGTATGCCTTTGGGGGAGGGAAATGATACCAGTGATCAGTGATCAGTGGTCAGTGGTCAGTGGTCAGTGGTCAGTGGGATCCTGTAGGCAAAGGGCGCGACGCCCCGGGTATTTGTAGGGGACGCCGCCCTCGGCGTCCCGTCCCAGACGATACCCGTAGGGGACGACAGACTGTGTGGAAAAGCATTGGCAGCAACCCCGGGGTATCGTTGGGGCGCGCATTGCGCGCCCTTGACCCCAATTTTGTTAGGCGGGCGCGAAATGCGCGCCCCTACGACTCCCTTTTTCACACAGTCTGACGATGGCAATCGTCCCGAAAACCAACGGGCGGATTGCGAGAGACTTACCCAGCGAGTCTCCGAGCTGTTGGTAAGTCCTCTGCAACAGGCTCCCGGCGAGTCTCCGAGCCGTTGGTGCCGAACTGCCATCCGCCCCTACGATGTCCTGGGTTGCGCGCCCGTTCACATATCCGCCAGGGAAAACCCCTTGAATTCCGTCTCGTACCCCGCCAGATGCGGGCCCAGCTTCTCCGCCTTCGCTTTCAGCTTTTCCAAATCGATGCGTAGCGGGTTGCGCTTGACCTCCGCCATGAGCGCGGTGCGATCCAATTCGCTTAAGGCGACGATATCGATTTCGTTTTCCCCTTTTCTGTCCCAATATCCGCCGATGCGGGTCAAGCGGCCCTCTTCCCCGAGTTTTTCCCGGAAATACTGTTCCAGGGCCTGCCCGCTGAACTGCTCATAATCGCGTTCGATCCATTCCAGCAACAGATCGAAGCGGTTCGTTTCGATGAGCGCCTGTCTCGGACAGATGAAGCGAAACCAAAAGCGCAGCCATTGATCCCGTATCTTCCACTTGTTGTTCCTGCTGCCCACGTTTGAAAACATCGGCCTGTTCCGCGCGATGAGGCTATGGACCCGCTCCAGCGTTTGCAGGTAGGCGCCCGAGTTTTTCCCGATGACGGAGTCGATCTCGCTCTGCGAGGTCTTTCCCGCGGCGATCAATTGCAGGATGGAGAAATACGTGCCGTACTCTCTGCCGAATTCCGCAACCAACAGATCCTTCCCTTCGCTCAAAAACGGTGAACCGGGCGAGGCCACCGCACGCAGCATGCGCCCCGCGTCCGTCGCGCCCGCCTCGAGAAGCCATCTGATGTATTGCGGCGAGCCGCCGCTCAGCGTGTAAAAACAGAGCAAGTCGTCCGGCTGCCAATCCGGGTTATAATCCGAAAGAATTTCCTTGATTACGCTCGGCCGGAAGGCTTGCAGCGTGAGCTTGGACGTTGGGCGGCCGAACAAAGGCTCCTTTTGATCCTCGAACAGCTTCGTCATCAGCGAATAAACGGAGCCGCAGACGATGAGATGGAGCTTGGCCCGGTCTTTGCGCCGATCCCAAATGTCTTGCATGTCGCTGAACACGGAGGGATTGACGCGCTCGAATTCCTGAAACTCATCGAGAACCAAGGTGAAAGGCTCTTTTTCCGAATAGAGCAGCAGCTGCTCAAACAAATCGCGGAAGCGCGTGACGGCGCCGTAGATGCGCAAGCCCAAGGCGGTCTCCGCCTCCCGTTGGAACTCACCGCAGAGCAGAGGCTCGGTTTTTCTGGACACGAACAGATAAAGCCCCCGCGAGCCTTGCAGCGATTCCAAGATCAAGGCGGTTTTTCCCACGCGCCGGCGACCGTAAATCGCGGTAAAACGGGCGTTTTTCGCGGAATCCTCCCGATTTTGGGCGAGAAGCGCGAGTTCTTCCTTTCTGTCATAAAACTTCATCGCGGCCACCTCCGGACACAGAATACGCCTGTTAATGTAATGCGCGTTAACTTAATGCGCGTTAAATTAAATTTACACCGATTCGGCGCATTTGTCAAGGGGCGGGGGGATCACCCCGCCGCTTCGCGGCACCCCTCCAAAGGAGGGGAATCACCCCGCCGCTTCGCGGCACCCCTCCAAAGGAGGGGAACTTCCTCTCTTTCCTCATCACTATCATAAATCACAATCATGGAATAAAAATAAATGATTTTACTTGCCCTTCCGTTTTTCTTATAATGAAACCGGCGAAGCAAATCGCCGGACAAGGAACGGGAGGTATTGATGAATGCTGTTTGGGATGGGCGCCTACGTCGCGGTGGGGCTTTTTTTTGCCCTCTCGGCGCTCCGGGCGTATCAGCTGAACCGGCTGCCGCTGCACGGGCGCATGGAACTCTATCCGGTGCCGGCGGAAAAAGGCCGGGAATATGGCGGCTCCTACTTGGAGGAGTCGGAATGGTGGACTAAGCCCCGGCAAGTTTCACACTTGGCCGAATTGGCGGAAATGGGAGGGGAAATTATCCTCATCAAGCGGCTGTTCCGCGGCAGCCGCCGTTTTTGGCTGGCTTCCTGGCCTTTCCACTTCGGGATGTACTGTCTTTTTGTCTGGACGCTGCTCCTGATCCTGACGGCCTTCACCGGCGCCGGGGCTGTGGGCGCGCTGCGGGTCTTGACGGCGCTCTGCGGTCTCCTGGGTTTTCTCCTGGGCGGTGGTGGCGCGCTGCTTTTACTCGGGCGCCGCTTGACGGACGAATGTCTGCGGATTTACACCAGCCCCGGGGAATATCTGAACCTGGCCCTGTTGCTGCTGGCCTTTCTCACCGGCCTCTGCCTCTGGTACGGAGGCGGTGCGCCTTTTGACGCCGCCCGCCTAGCCATGCGGGACGTCCTGACCTTATCCTATACGCCGGCCGGGGCCCTGGCCGCCGTGCATCTGAGCCTGGTCTACGGCCTGCTGATTTACATCCCGCTCAGCAAAATGAGCCACTATGTCGGCAAGTTTTTTTCCTTCCACCGCTTCCTCTGGGACAACGCCGCCAATCTGAAAGATTCCGCCGTAGCGGCCCGGGTGGAGCAGGCGCTGAAAAACAAACCGCGGACGGCCTGGAGCGCGGCGCATGTCGCCCCGGCGCCGGCGGCCGACCGGGAAGGAGAGAAAGCATGAGCGGGATTATCGCCCCCAAGGATTTGGGCCGGCCCGGGGAGCAGCTTTTCGGCTACGATTCCCTGCCGCCGCTGCCCGCGCCCTATGACCGGCAGCCGGAACCGGAGTTCGCCGCAGTAAAGGCGGAATGGCGGGAAAAGTATTGCCCCGGTTTGGATGGCTGCGTGGCCGTTGATACGATGAGACCGCCGGTGAGCGATGAGGAAAAAAAGGCTTTTGTGGAAAAATTTTTTCAGGGCCTGGGCAAACTTTTTTCCGATGCCAATAGCGGCGTACGCCAGCCCCTGGAACTGTCCTTTGCCTACTGCGCCAAATGTAATACCTGCTCCGAAGCCTGCCATATTTTCCGGGCGTCCGGCGGGCAGGAACCCCATCGTCCCATTTTCCGGGCGGAGGTGCTACGCAAACTTTACCGCAGCCGCTTTGGCCGGGGCGGGGCGCTGGGCAAAGCGCTTTCCGCCTCCGAGATCGACGCCTCCTGGGAAACGATCAGCCGGCTGGGGGAACTGGCTTACCGCTGCAACCTGTGCCGGCGCTGCGCCCAGGTCTGTCCCCTGGGTTTGGACAATTCTCTTTTTGCCAAGGAAATCCGCAAGATTTTCAGCCAGGAAATGGGTCTGGCCCCGACGCCGCTCCACGCCAAAGGGAGCATGCTGCAGCTCAAAGCGGGGTCTTCCACCGGGATCGGTAAGACGGCTTTCCTGGATATGGTGGAGTTTTTGGCCGACGACACGGGCGAGCGCCTCGGCCAGCCGGTGAAAATTCCGGTGGACAAAAAAGGCGCCGACATTTTGCTCTACCACAACGCGGGCGAGTTTGTGGCCTGGCCGGAAAACCCGGCGGCTTACGCTGTTTTGTTTAACAAAGCCGGCCTGGACTGGACGCTGTCCAGCGAAATCATGACTTATGACAGCGTCAACTACGGCATCTGGTACGACGACACCCAGGCAAAAAAGATCGCCCTGCAGCAGGCGGAAGCCATCAAAGCCCTGGGCGTCCGCCGCGTCGTCGTGGGGGAATGTGGTCACGCCCATAAGGCGGCGATGGTCGTCGCCGACCGCTTTGCCCGGGCGGAGGAACGGCTGCCGGTGGAGAGTTCTTTTCCCATCCTGGCGGATATGGTGACCAAAAAACAGATTCAGTTTGACCCGAGCAAAAATCCCTTCCCGGTGACATTGCACGACCCCTGCAACCTGGTGCGGCAGATGGGGGTGGTAAAACCGCAGCGGGATATTCTCCGGGCCCTCTGCCCCTCCTTCCGGGAAATGACGCCGCACGGGGTGGACAATTACTGCTGCGGCGGCGGCTCGGGTTTTGCCATCATGAACTCGCCCAATTTCAGCGCCTACCGCAACCAGGTCAGCGGCCGCATGAAGTTCGCCCAGATTTTAACCGCCTTCGCCCCGGAAATGACGGATCCGCACCTGCCCAAGTATGTCTGCGCCCCCTGCTCCAATTGCAAAGGCACGATTCGCGAGATTTTCCACGCCTATAAGGCGACGGATCAGTACAATCTGCAATACGGCGGCCTGGTAGAGATAATGGTCAACGCCCTGGCCGGCCTGGAGCGCCCCTACCTGGAGTTCTTGGATTGACGTCCGCGAAAACAGATATTCACCGTCCGTTGGGGCCGCCGCCGGCCGCCCCGGCAAGCAAAGGAGGACACGCTATGGCTATCACCAAACTGGATACCGCTTCTTTTGAGCGGTGCGTGAGCGACGGCCAGGGAAAATGTCTGGTTGTTTTCTCCCGCCCCAATTGCCATGTCTGCGCCGAAGTCGTACCGATGCTGGAGGAACTGGCCCCGGAGTACGCTGCCGAATGTGCTTTCTACTATGTCGACGTCGAGGAGCAAGCCTCTCTTTTCAAGACCTTCCCCCTGAAAGGAGTACCCTCGCTGATGTTTTTCCAGAACGGCGACTATGAGGGCAAACTGGCGGGGTTGGTGACGGAAGAACAGGTGCGCGAAAAAATCGCGTCCATCGCCTGAACGGAGGAAAAAGTGGATAATCTGTATGATATGGTAATTATCGGCGGCGGCAGTGCCGGGATGGCGGCCGGCCTCTACGGCGGTCGCTCCCGCTTGAAGACCCTGCTGATTGAAAAAGGCGCGGTTGGCGGCGCCGCCTACTCGACCAGAGAAATCGCCAACTATCCCGGTTTTCACGCCGGCGTCTCCGGCCCGGCCCTGATGGCGGATTTTCGCCGCCAGGCGGAAAAATTCGGCGTGGAGTTTGTCCGGGGCGAAGTGCAGGACTTGGCGCTGGCGGCCGATCCCAAAACCATCCGCTTAAAAAAAGGCCCGGAATACCAGGCCCGGAGCGTGGTGCTGGCGCTCGGCACCGAGCCCCGTCTGCTCGGCGTCCCCGGGGAGAGGGAATTCCGGGGGATGGGCGTTTCCTATTGCGCCACCTGCGACGCGGAAAACTTCACCGATTGTGTCGTCGCCGTCGTCGGCAACGGCGACGCGGCTCTGGAGGAGGCGGTCTATATCGCCAAATTCGCCGCCAAAGTGATCGTAATTGTAATCCACGACGAGGGGATTGTGGACTGCAATAAAACAAGCGCCGAGATCGCTTTTCAGCATCCCCGGCTGGAATTTGTCTGGAATTCTTCGTTGGCGGAGATCAAAGGCGACGAGGACGTAAGCGCCATCGTCGTCAAAAATCTGAAAACCGGCGCCCTGACCGAAACGGCGGTGGACGGCGTTTTCCTGTATGTGGGCCTCCTGCCCCTGACCGGCATCGTCCGGGATCTGGTCGAGACGGACAGTAACGGCTATATTATCACCGGCGAAAAAATGGAGACTTCGCTGACCGGCGTTTACGCCGCCGGCGACTGCCGGCAAAAATACCTGCGCCAGGTCGTAACGGCGGCGGCGGACGGGGCGGTGGCGGCCACTGCCGCCGGTCGCTATATTGAAGAACTGGCCGAATACACAGCGATGGTGGCCGGCAGCGAGCGGGTCTTGCTGGCTTTCTGGAGCCCGATGAACGAGTTCAGCATTAACGCCGTGGCCAGGGCGGAACAGATCAGCGCCGAATACCCGGGCAAGATCAGGCTGGTGAAGATTGATCTCTACCGCCGGCAGATGCTGGCCCGCAAGTATAATGCCCAAACGCCGGGAACCTTTATCCTCTTGGAGCGGGAAAGCGCCTGCGCCACCTTAAGCACCGACTGCTACGCCACCCTGGAGTCCACCCTCAGGGCCTGGATGACCCGATGAAGGACGCCGCCGGGCAAGTGAGGGTTAATCCCCAGAAATGCCCGCAAGATCACCAATGTCCCGCGATGGAGGTTTGTCCCCAGGGGGCGCTGACCCAGCGGGATATATTTTCCCTGCCCGAAATCGACGGAGAAAAATGCGTGCTGTGCGGAGAGTGTATCGACTTTTGCCCCAAAGGCGCGCTGGAGGTAAGCGCGAACAGCACTTCCCATTCCCAAATGCGCTCAAATACAAAACACGGCATATAGCGGCACGGACTTAATGCCGTTTTCGAAGCCAAAATTCTTGGCCGAGATGCGGATTGAATAGCTGGGTTTGTATTTTTGCCCAAAGATATTCAGGCTGCGCGACTTCGTCCGCATACCTGTTTTGACCTCGACCGCGATGATATCGCCACCTTTTTGCAACACAAAATCAAGCTCTGCTATGCCGTCACTCGTCCAGTAGTAGAGTCCGTGGTGGTTGGTCGCCAGCGCTTGGGCCACATAATTCTCGCTGATCGCGCCGAGAAAACTGTTGTCAATCTCGCCCGCCGCCAAGATTGTCTGCTGTGAAATACCGCTTTTCATGGTCAGCAGCCCCACATCGCTCATGTACAGCTTAAAGGCGGACAGATCGCGGTAAACCGAGATTGGCATCATCCCCTGCTCAATCCGCTCACATTTCAATACCACCCCCGCGAAGTGGAGCCAATCGATCGCCGCGCCGAAAATCGCCGCGCCGCCGCCCTTTTGCGCCAGCTTATACTGAAATTTTTTGTTTTCCTTCGCCAGCTGAACCGGGATGGAATTATACGCCGCCCGGATTTTCACGCTCTCCGTGTTTGAAGCATACTTTGCCATATCCGCGATGTAGTCGTTGATGATTTTATTCTGCACATCAGGCACGGGGAGCAGGCTTTTTGTCTGTACAAACTCCAAAATTGCGCGCGGCATCCCGCCGATAATCAGATATTGCCTGTAAATATCCAGCGCCTTATCGTGGAGTGCGGCGGGCAGCGCCTCGTTCAGTTCAAATGCCCGCTTAATTTCCGCACAAAGCCGCTCCTCGCCCAAGGTCCACAAAAATTCCTCAAAATCCATTGGGAACAGCGTCATGGAATCCACGTTGCCAACAGGAAAAGAATATTGCTCGCGGTTGATGGCGACGCCCAGCAGGCTGCCTGCGCAAACTATGTGATACTCCGGCGCCTTCTCGTTGAAATATTTGAGCGAAGTCAGCGCACGCTCGCAGGACTGGACTTCGTCCAAAATAATAAGCGTGTCCCCGGGAATAATGCGCTCGCGCACCTCGGTCTCCAAAAAAAGTATGATGCGTGCAGGCTCGATATTTTCACTGAAATACGAACTGACCGTTCGGTTGGTTTCGAGATTGATGTAGGCGACATTTTTATAGAACCGCTCGCCAAACTCTCGCAAGATGTAGGTCTTGCCCACCTGTCTTGCTCCGTAGACAAGCAACGGCATACGGGCGGATTCTTTGTTTTTCCAAGCGATTAGGCGTTCGGTAATCTTGCGTTTCATAGCGTTCATATTATAACATCCCGGTAACAATTAAGTCAATATAAATCAAAAATTTTTGATTTATATTGACTTAATTTTAGGGAAGAGAGGGAGTAGGGAGTAGGGAGTAGGGAGTAGGGAGTAGGGAGTAGGGAGTAGGGAGTAGGGAGTAGGGAGTAGGGAGTAGGGAGTAGGGAGTAGGGAGTAGGGAGTA
>JAISWK010000098.1 GCA_031270805.1 Gracilibacteraceae bacterium | reverse complement strand
CCCACTCCCCACTCCCCACTCCCCACTCCCCACTCCCCACTCCCCACTCCCCACTCCCTACTCCCTTCTCCCCAATTATGAATTGCTTCTTGTGTTCAGGCCGCCGCTATGGTAAACTGGGCTGGAGAATCTATATAACTTAGGACTTCTGCAAGATGAATGAGAAGAGGAGTGACGGATATGAAAAAGATCGGGAAACGCCGGCTGCTTATTTTACTTATTATGGCGTTGGCGCTGGGGATGGGCCTGTCCGGCTGTGGCGAAACGGGAACTATGATATCCCTCAACCAGGAATTCAGCGAGATGGAGATCTATGAGCTGAATGAAGAAATCAGTCTCGATATCCGGTTGTCAGATGAATTACTGATGGATCTGAGCGAAGAGGAACGGTTGGTCACAGATAAAGTGCTGGCCTTGGTGCGCGATTTTTCCGTCCGCGGCAAGGTGGACACGCGGCAAATGATCTGCGACCTGAGCGCGGAATATCGTGTGGACGGCGCGGTGCAGCCGTTTCTCGCCGCCAAGTTCGACACGCCCGGCCAGGCTTTTTACGTCGACCTAAACGGCTTGCTGGACTGGCTCCGCGACTGGAAAGAAGAATTCACCGCAGCGGTGGAGGAAGACCTGGGAGGGCGGCAGTGGCTCCGCTTCACCCTCGATGAAGACATTGTGGATTTTTTCGCGGAGGCGAGCGAATATAACGCTATTCACGGCGTAACTTACGAACTCGCGGCGAATTATCTCCTCGGCCTGGAAAACGAGGTTTTTGACGATTTTGACAGCGGCTTGACGAAACAGATCAGCGGCGGCGTAGAGCTGCGGCTCACTTATGAGCAGACGGCCCCCTATATACAGGCTCTGGGCGCCTACGCTCTTGATCATCTGGATGAAATAAGAGAATTTACCATCGCTTTTCTGAAAAATATCCCGGCCGACGATCTCCAGACCCTGAATGTGACCGCCGACGAAACAGACCGCGCGATAGAAGAGCTTGAGGAACTGTTTGCGGAAATCGCGGAAAACCGGACGCAGTATGACAATTATCTTTACATGGCGGTCAAGGCCATCGAATACCCGGATATCGCCAAATTGCTCGGCGGCAGCTACCTGGATCTGTCGCTGCAAAAAAAAGGCGGCGGATTTGTCTGGAAATATGACGTCCTGATCAATCTGAACACGAAAAACACGACTTTTGCCGAGGAAAATTACGGCGACAACTCCATCCGTTTTACCCTGGACGCAACGGCCAACCCGCTGACGGAACTGGTTCTGGACGTACCGGCCTCGGGCGATGTCGTCCGCGCTGAGGACACGGTGTATTTCGCGGATTTCCTCAGCTACGGCCCGGAACGCCTGGAGTATGAGTGGAACGGCTGGGAGTGGGAGGACTGGCCTTACGGGTATTACGACGACTCGGACTATGAGAGCGAATGGGACTTCGAGGACGATGGGACTTATGAGGACGACGAATGGTTCTACGACGCCGATTACGACTGGGATGCGGACGACAGGCCGCATGGCGCCGAGTATACGGCTGACTTGGGCGAACCCCTGACCAATCAGTTCTTTGCCTGGACGGCTACCTCCTGCACGGTGAAAACAGAAATCGACGGGCGTGTCCCCTCCGCCGGCTACAAATTCATACTCGTGGATATTCAGGTCGAAAACGTGTTCAATGAGGAACTCCCCCTGGGTAATTTCGATTTTGAACTGGTTTACGAAGAAAACGGGGAAGAAATATCAATCCCGGCTTATGACGCGGAGACGGGCGGCGTCATTGACGGTATGTATCCGGACATGGAATACGTCGCTCCCGGCGATGCGTTGAGCGGATTTTTGCTCTTCGAGGCGCCGGCGACGGTCAAAGAGGCCCAGGTCGTTTATCTCGAAGTCTGGGCTGATGATTATGAGGGCGACAAGTATTATTACAACCTTAATCTGTCTTATTAATCTTCCCGGCTATTTTAAGGCACTGCTCCCTCGAAAAAAGAGTCTTGCGCTATACAGTTGGATGCTGTATAATATGGTATAATATGGAATTTAAGTCAAACAACAATATTGTATACTCCTGCAAATACCATGTGGTGTGGTGTCCGAAATATCGCCGCAAAGTCCTTGTCGGCGCAGTTGAGGCACGGCTAAAAGAACTGATGCGGGAATTGTGCGCGGATATTCGGGCAGAAATCATTGAGATGGAAATCATGCCGGATCACGTACATCTGTTGCTGTCGTATTTGACGATACAAACACCTATCGGGCGGCCCACGGGTTGGCACCGTACAGGTGGAGTGACGAACTGATGGAGCTGGCCCAGGTCCGGGCGGCTGAGATAAGCGTTAGAGGGCAGTACAGTCATATCCGGCCCGATGGAACCACAACATTCGGTACGGTCGTTGGGGATTATAAGGTTCTTCGCGAGAATATTACGTCTGAGGAACCTGGCGGCGCCGTTGTTGCCTGGAGTAATTCGCTGGGGCATCGCGATGCTATGCTTATGCGGGACGGTTCATTAAAATCTCTGGGAGTTGGAGTGTATGACCATTATGTTGTGCAGCTGTTTGGCATCAGCTTGGATGAACAGGCCGCTTTCCTCAGAAACATTAAGCCTTAGTAGAAACCTGTAAGTTTCTGCCCTTCTGGCGAGGGGCTTTTTTTTCGGGCGGTAAAGGAGCGCTTTATCATGATTATCAGCGCAAGTAGGCGTACAGATATACCATCATACTATTCGGATTGGTTCTATAACAGAATCAAAGAAGGGTTTGTTCTGGTGCGCAATCCAATGAATATTCACCAAGTCAGCAGAGTCAATCTTGCGCCGGAAGTGGTTGACGGTATCGTCTTTTGGACGAAAAATCCCTTGCCAATGCTGGATAGACTCAATGAACTGAAGGACTATACGTTTTACTTCCAGTTCACCTTGACATCGTATGGCAAAGATATTGAGCAAAATCTGCCGTCCCAAAATGATGTGATTATTCCCGCCTTCAAGAGACTCTCCGACATGGTTGGCGCTGATAGAGTGATTTGGCGTTACGACCCTATCCTCATCAGCACGAAATATCCGCTTGAATACCATGTCAAGGCGTTTGAGAAAATCGCAAAAGAACTTTGTAATTATACGCGAAAAGTTATCATCAGCTTTATTGACGAGGACTATCGTGGAGTGAAGAACAATATCAAAGAGTTGGCATTGACAGATTTTCTGCCTACAAAGCAAGTGGAGTTGAGTTCACAACTTGCAGAGATCGCTCGCAGCTATGGTTTAGCCATAGATACCTGTGCGGAGAAGATTGACCTTCAGCAATATGGCATCGGACACGCTCGCTGTATCGACGACCGATTGATTGCCAAATCTCTGAATTGCCGCCTCAATATCGAAAAGGACAAAACCCAGCGGCTTGAGTGTGGTTGTGTTGCGAGTATCGACATTGGCATGTACAACACGTGTAAAAATGGGTGCCGTTATTGTTATGCAAATTTCAGTCAAAACACCGTAGACGGCAATTTTGCCAAACACAATCCGAATTCGCCGCTCATTTCGGGCGAGGTCGGCGATGAGGATAAAATAAACGAGCGTAGTGTGAAGGTGTACCGCGATATGCAGGTCAATCTTTTCGATTTATATCAAGTTGACGCACTACAGCAAGCGTGATATAGACCATTGAATAACTGAATAAGGTGTGTACCGAAACCCGGCCTAAGCCGGGTTTTTTATTTTGTGTAAGCATAAGTAAAGGAGGTGGGCAGCATGATCGATTGCCGGCGGGCGAATCCGCCCTGATCCGCTTCGAGCGGGTTGCAGTTTTAATTCTGGTAGGGCCAAATCAAAAAAAAATGGAGGAAAATTCACAGATGAAAAAGTTAATGTCCCTTTTCCTTGCCGTCTGCCTGTTGGCGACGTCTTTCATTATCTCCGTGCCGCAAGCGGTCTACGCCGATAACGAGTTTTCGGTGTATGTGAAGCCGGACAGCGGTCTCGTCGGCAAACTCCTGTATTATAAGGGAGGCGGGATTCGCCCGGCGGGCGATATTCCCGTGTACTACTTGGCGACGAACGCCGCCGACCATGAGGGCAATACCCAGCAGTATCCGGTCTATTGCTTCCGGCCCGGTCTGCCGGGGCCGGTGGAAATCGGGCAGAATCTCGCGGTGGATCTGGAAGATACGGAACCGATTAATAACCCTATTTTGTTCGGGATTCTCAAGTACGGCTATCCCTACCGGTTGCCGTGGGATCCTCTCATTAACGGAGATTACGGCACTTATGTGACCGCGCATCCGGAAGAGCTGAATATTGATACGCAGAAGTATATGTACGGGGCCGTGGACGAGGACGAAGCCTACTATGTCACGAAGATGGCGGTTTGGGCTTACTTGCTGGATCCGTCTTTCGTGCCGGGGTCGATAAATCAGGATTATTTGGATAATCCCGGTTGGATATATTATGATTTGGTAAGCGACGCGTGGCGTGATTCCCATAATGGGAATGCTATAGTTAATACCGGGTTGGGGGCGCTCCACCGTTGGGATCCGGCCGGCAATTATACCGGCACCATCAATGCGGTGAAGGATTTATATTTAAGTGGGATGAAGTGGGCGCAGGGCCGGGGCGAGGTTCCGACCGTGACGCTGGTGGTAGATAAGGCACCCGCCATTGGTAATGTGCCTGATCCGCTTGACGCCGACTATATATCGGCGACTTACACGGTGACGGCGACGAAGATTGATACGAGCGAATCGCTCATCGGGTACTCCGTAGCCTTTGATCAGGGCTTTGTGCCGGTCGGTTCCCGGATCACGGACATCAATAATGTGGATAAAACCACGGGGTTTGCCGTGGGCGATCAGTTCAAGGTGCTGGTGCCAAAAGACGAAATATCGGGTATCAGTGGCACTTTTGACGTTAATGTTACCGCGCTGGTGAAGGATGCCGGGGCGCGGTCGTTTGTCGGTTATCCCGACCTGCCGCCGAACCTGCCATCGAATGTACAGGATGTGCAGGATTTCCTTTTTGCCGCGGACGACACAGATTATGAGGGCGGGGTTTCCATGTTTCAGTATGATCACGAAGATACGTGGTTGGACGTGAAGAAGTTCGACGCAGACAATAATCCGCTCGCCGGGGCGGTGTTTGAGATCACGAAGCTCGGGGCCGGGACGCCGTTCAGTACTACGGGTACGACCGATGCAAGCGGTACGATCAATGTGCCGCTGACGGAATCCGGGGCGTACCTGATCGGGGAGTTGTCGCCGCCGGCGGGGTATGAGATGGCCAGTTCGGTTACCCAGACCGTGCAAGTGGAGTGGGGCGATCAGGCGGCTACCGCTACCTTTACCAATCCCCGGCGGTCCGGGCTTGTGATTGAGAAGTATGAGATTACAGAAATTTCGCCGCCGCCCGGGTATGAGCCGTCAATTCCGGCGAGTAAGACGGTGAACTTGGCGGCGGGTGGCGGGACGCCGGTTGTGACGGTGGCGTTCCAGAACCTCAAAAAGCCGGGTATTCAGGTGTTGAAGGTTGACGCCCTGACCTCCCTGACGCTGTTTCTTGTTTTTCTTTGCGGTTTCGCGTCCGTGAGTCACTAAATCATATGCAAAGCTATTTTTGTTTGATATAATAGAAACCAGAAAAACAGCGACATGCCCAAAGAAGAAAGCCTGACTAAGGAGGTGTCCGCATGGAAAAAAATTGAGATTGGTGAGGTATCTGCGCGAGAAATATTTGGGGCTGGAGAGAGTGTAATGAAAATACCGCCGATAGATTTTACAGAACTGCAAAAACGCAACAAGGCGTAAAAGGCTTTGGCGAGGGCCGGGCGGCGCAGGGAAGAAACGCGATAAGAATGTTCCGGCGCGATGCGTGTGCGGGCGTTCACTCAAAAGGGTGAGTTTAACATCGGGGAAAGCGAGGCGCGAAATGTCTTCTGAAAAATACGAGAAGCAAGGCGAACCTGAGCCGTCAGAGCGCAGCTACAACTGGAAAACGGCCATCGGCTTGCAGCAGGTTGACGGGCTCAAGCCATCCAGGTATTTAATTGAAATCGCTAACGCGAACATTGAGGGTAAAATATCCATTGCTGAGGCGGAACAGTTCATCGCAGATTACTATGCGCATAAGCCCGAAAGCGCCAAGACGGAGGAACGCACGGAAGAAGCAGATAAGGTTTCCGGGCGTATCGCGCGGATTTTGTCGGGCAAGTCATTCAAACTGTCGCCGGTCGAACTGATCTCCATTCACAGGCAGTTATTTGACGGCATCTACGACTTTGCCGGACAAATACGAAACTACAACATTACTAAGAAAGAGTGGGCGCTGAAAGGCGATACAGTACACTACGGTGATTACAGCGACATCCGCGCTCTTCTTGATTACGATTTCGACCGGGAAAAAACGTTCGACTACGGCAAACTGGAACCTCGCGCCGCTGTCGAACACATGGCGAAGTTTATCGCCGATGTCTGGCAGATTCACGCTTTCGGCGAGGGCAACACGCGAACCATTGCCGTGTTCACAATCAAATACCTCCGCACGTTCGGATACAATGTTGCGGGCGACACGTTTGAACATCACTCATTCTACTTCCGCAATGCACTGGTGCGCGCCAATTACAACAACTATCAGGGGGGCGTTAAGGCTACCCGGCTCTATCTGAACAAATTCTTCGGCAACCTGCTGTTTGGCGAGCGGAACGAACTGCAAAGCCGGGAACTTCAAATCGACATGAATCCGGGAATTCTGGACAGATAGGGGCGCGTTAAGCTCCCTTACCCGAACATAAAATTCAGGAAATTATTCGGACTGATATTGAGCATAAAGTTTCGGCGTACCGGGCTCCTGTTCCCCGGTGAAAGCCCGCCGGATAATTTCCCGCAAAACAGCGGCGCTCTCCGCTTGCAGCGCCGCTGTCCGCCAGGCCGCCGCGCCGCGCCGTCCCTTGAGGTACCAGGCCAGGTGCTTGCGCATCTCTCGCACCCCGATATACTCCCCTTTGTAAGCCAGGAGTTTATCGAGATGGCGCTCGGCCGTCGCCGCCCGCTCGGCGGACGCCGGTCGCCGCCAGGCCGGCGCGCCGGGGGTGAGAGCGGCAGTCACGGCGGCCAGCGCCCAGGGGTTGCCCAGCGCGGCCCGGCCGATCATCACGCCGGCGCAACCGGTCGCGGCCAGCACCGCCCGCGCGTCCTCCGGCGAAGCAATATCGCCGTTGGCGATCACCGGCAGACCGGTCGCGGCCCGGACGGCGGCAATGGCCGCCCAGTCCGCGCGGCCGCCGTAAAACTGTTCTCGCGTCCGCCCATGTACCGTCAAAAAAGCGATCCCCGCCTCTTCCCAGCGCGGCGCCAGGTGCAGAGCCGCATCCGCTTCCGCCGCGTTCCAACCCAGGCGGCATTTGACGGAAACAGGAATGCTGACAGCCCGGGCGACGGCCCGGGCTATGGCGACCGCCCGGGACTGCTCGCGCAGGAGGGCGGCTCCTTCGCCGTTTTTGACTATTTTGGGCGCCGGGCAGCCCATGTTGAGATCGACGCCGTCCATACCGGCGGCGGCGAGGATCTGCGCGGCGGCGGCCATTTCTTCCGCGTCCCGGCCAAAAAGCTGGACTATGCGCGGCGGCGCCTCGGCGGGCGGCGGCAGCATGGCGCGCGTCCGGGCGTTATTGTACAGCAGAGCCTTGGCGCTGATCATCTCCGTCATGACCAGGGCCGGACTGATTTCCCGCGTGATTTCCCGGAAGGCGCGATCCGTAACGCCGGCCATCGGCGCGAGATAAACCGGCGCCGGCCCTGAATTATTAATTTTCTTGGGAGAGGACTATCTTCCCTTGTTCCGTCTCATTCAACGCCTACTCCTCCTTGCCGAGACAAATGCATCTGTTAATATGGTGGCCCCGGGAGGACTCGAACCCCCGCACAAGGTTTAGGAAACCCCCGCTCTATCCACCTGAGCTACGAGGCCATAATAACATTTGTATTATATCAGCGGTCGCCTCCGGACGCAAGTCTTATATCAGCCTCTCTTTCCTGAGGCGGGCTTCGCCCCACTCTTTTCTCTTTCCTCTCCTCTCTTTCCTAAGGCGGGCTTCGCCCCACCTCTTTTCTCTTTCCTCTCCTCTCTTTCCTAATAAGGCTTAATTTCTCAGCAGACCGTACCGGCGGGCGACGCGGTGGAGGGAGCGGGTCAACCCGTCGCCGGCCCACAGGATCAGGACGACGTTCGCGCCGGCGTGCGCGGCGTCAAACGGCAGCGAGGCGACGCAGGCCAGCCAATAGGCGCTCCAGCCGGAGGATTCCGCATAGGAGGCGGTGTACCAGAGATTCATCACCCAGCCGAATAAAAACCCCCAGGTAAAACCGTAGGCGACGCGGAGCGGCTTGAAGGCCAGGAGCGGGCGGCGCAGGAGCCCGGCCCCAAACCCCATCAGTCCCCAGGCCAGCATTTGCCAAGGCGCCCAGGGGCCGAGTCCGAGCAGTAAATTCGAGGCCGCGCCGGTCATCAGACCGGTCATGGCGCCGATTTCCGGGCCGAGTGCCATCCCGGCGGTGATGATTATAAACGACGAGGCCTGCACGCTGGCCACCGCGGCGAACAGCACGCGTCCCACCGTCGCCAGGGCGGTCAGCAGGGCGATGAGTACGGTTTTTTCAATCACGACGCGGCGGCGCTCATACAGGCCGAGAAAAACGGCGATAACCGCCACGGCCAGCAGCGGCAGCGGCAGGGCAAAATTTTCCCAGCTCACGGCCGCACTACGTCCCGCAGGGAAACTATATAGGCGTTCAGATGGCGCAAGGCCAGGTTGAGCGGGGTTGTGTAATAGCGGTTACCGGAGAAGAACTCCCGGGGCGGCAGCGTGTAAACTATGTTGCCGTCAAAAAGCATGGCGCAGCGCGTGGCAAAATCCGCAGCAAATTCCAGGTCGTGCGTGGCGGCCACGACGGCCGTCTTCGTTCCCGCCAGCGCGGTGGCCAAAAGGTCGCGCCCGTACGGATCCAAGCTTTTGGTCGGTTCGTCCAGGAGGAAAATGTCCGCTCCGGTCAGGAGCAAACAGCAAAGAGCCGTTTTTTGCAGTTCGCCGCCGCTTAAATCAAAAGGATGGCGGTCGAGCAGGGGCGTAAGACCAAATTCCGCGCCGAGAGCCTGCGCCGCCCCCTCGTCGCCCCCGGCGCTGTAACGCAGTTCTTCGCCCACGGTCGCCCAGCGGAAGTAGGCGCGGATATTCTGGGGCAGGTAAGCGACGCGCGGAGCGGACGGTCTTTGCACCCGACCGGCCAAAGGTTTGAGCGCGCCGGCCAAGAGGCGGAGCAAGGTCGATTTGCCCGCGCCGTTCCCACCCATGAGGCAGACGCGCTCCCCGGCGGCGAGGACAAAATTCAGATTGCGCAGCACATAGTCCGCGCTGTCCGCGTAAGCGAAAAAAACGTCCCGCACCCGCAACAAATCCCCGCCGGCGCTTTGCGGCCCGGGCCGGGCCGGTTCCGGGGCGGCCGGCGGCGGCAGACCGGCCGGACTGACGACCCGCCGGCGCAAATCGCCGGGCGTCAGGCAAAGCGGGGCCGGCGCCGCCCCTGTTTTCTTCGCCCAATAGAGGTAGAAGCGCGGTATGGCCGGGATAAAGGCGGCCGCATCTTCGTCCCCGCCCCGGGCCAGCGCCTCCAGGACGGCGGCCGGTTCTCCCTGCGCCGCCACGCGCCCCGCAGCCAGAACGACAAGCCGGTTGGCGTGCGGCAGGGCCCGCTCCAGCCGGTGTTCCGTCATGACGACGGCGACCTCCAGTTCGGCGTGAACGCGGGCCAGGGTATCCATGAAGTTTTGGGCCGCAATCGGATCCAATTGGGCCGCCGGCTCGTCCAGCAGCAAAAGGCGCGGGTCGGTCATCAAGGCCGCGCAAAGCGCCACCAGCTGCTTCTGCCCGCCGGAGAGATCCCGCGGACTGCGGTGGAGCAGCGCTTCCAAGCCGAAAAAAGCGGCCGTTTCCGCCAGGCGTTTGCGCATATGGGCCCGCTCGTAGCCAAGATTTTCCATCTCAAAAACCAAATCTTCCGCCACTGTGCTTAACACAAGCTGGCTGTCCGGGTCCTGGCGGACAATCGCGATGTCGCCGGGCGGCAGATTGACGCGCGCCTGGCCGCTCCGCTCGCCGGCCGGGGCGATGGACGGTTTCATCTGCCGCAGCAGCGTGCTTTTGCCCGAACCGCTGCGCCCGCAGAGAACAAGAAAATCTCCCGCCGCGACGGTCAGATTTATCCCGGCGCAAGCCGGGCCGGCGGGCGGCCGCGCCGGATCCGCCGTGCCGGCGGCGTAGGTAAAGGTAAAATTTTCCATGCAAATCATGTCCATCTGACGAGCCGCTCCTTTCCGGACTCAGCGCCGCAGGGCATCCCAGCCAAAGGGGAAAAGCACGTAAAGGGCCAGCAGAGCGAACGCCGCGGACGATGGCGCAGAGAGGGCGATTGCCGCCCAGGCGCGGAAATAGTCGTATGTCCCCGCTCCGCCGGCGCGCAGCAGCAGGAGGGCCAGGAGCAGGGCCAGGATGGCGGTGAGGAAAAAAGCGTCCCGGCGGCCGAAGGCGTAAGCGGCGTAAACAGTCCGGCGCCGCTGTCCGTATTCCTTGGCCCGCAGGGTTTCCACCGCCTGCATCCCGTCCTCCAGCATCCAGGCGATAAACCCGTTCAAGAGGATCGCGTAGCGGCGCAAGCGGTTCCCGCCCTCTCCCGCCGCCGTCGCCCGGATTGATTGCGCGCTGAAATATGTGTCGGCGCTTTTTTGCACATAGCCGGCATAACGCAGGGTCATGTTCAGAATGAAGGCCGTCTGGGGCAGGGCGCGCGAAGTCAGGCTCAAAAGCTGACCGGGCCCCGGCACGCGGTTCAGGATGGTGCAGAGCAGGAGCATGCCGCTCAGGAGACCGGCGAGGGAGAGACCGTATGTCAGGGCCTCCCAGGTGTAGCGTCTGCCGGCGATCAAGGCAATGACGTGGACGCCGCGATGATTGAAAACGGTGTTAAACAAAGCCAGCACGACAGCCAGCAGCAAGCCGAGGCGCAAAGCGGCCCGCGCCGACCCGCGCCCGCCCGTATAGCGGGTATAGGCGAAAGCTCCGCCCCAGAGCGTCAGCAAAAAAGCGGGATGAGGAAAAAGAAAAAACAAGAGGAAAAAACCGGCGAAATAGGACAAACTGACGGCCGGATGCGCCAAACAGAGGATGCTGCCGAGGACGGGATTTAATTGAGGTTTTGCCCCAGGTCGCGGCCGAGCGCGCGCGTGTACTTCCATTCTACTGCATCTCCCGCTTGAGGAAAATAGGCTCCCGCGCTTGTGCCCCGCACATCGCCGTTGACGAGAAAGAGCCAGCCGCTCTCCGGGCCCTCGTCAAACTCATACAGGTTGTCAAACCCCATGACATACACTGTTTTGCCGCTGCCGCGGTAATCGATATAGAGTCCGTTCCGTTCCGCCGCACGCTGCGTCAGCGTGAAAACGCTGTCGCCTTCCTCGAGAACCGCCGCCGTCGCCGCCAGCAACACTGTTTCTCCGGCGGAGACGCTCAAAGTAACAATGTTTCCGCCCGCCGCCGGCTCCGCTTCGCTCACCGCCGGTTCCCCGCTCAGCGCCGCTTCCCCGCTCAGCGCCGCTTCCGGTTCCCCGCCCGCCGCCGGCTCCGGTTCGTTCGCCGGCTCTCCGCTCTCCGCCGGTTCTTCGCTCACCGCTTCGCTCACCGCCGGCTCTGGCGCCGGTTCCTCGCTCACCGCCGGCTCCGGCGCCGTTTCCTCGGCCGCCGCCGGCTCCGCTTCCCCGCTCAGCGCCGGCTCCGCTTCGCTCGCCGGCTCCGCTTCTCCGCTCTCCGCCGCCGGCGGCGGACTCTGCGGCCCGGCCCCGGCGCAGGCGGCCAGACCGCAGAGCAGCAGCAGCAGCAATCCCAGCAGGGAAACCGCCTGTATTATTCTGCGCTTGCTTCGAGTCATTTAATTTTCCTCTTCATCCGGCCAGAACACCAGTTCCGAGCCGGGCGTCACTTTTTCCGGATAAATCTCCGCCAGCGCGGCGCGATCCAACGCGGCCGCATCCTCCGCCAGCACGACCGGCGAACCGGTCAGCGCCGCCGCCGGGCCGAGAGCCAGAGCCAGGGGCCAGCGGCCCGCGCTCCCGTCGGCCAGGTAAACGCGGTCGAAGTCAAAGGACAGGGTTTCCAGCACCAGGCGGTTAAAACGGCCGATATCCTCTCCGGCCAGGCGGAGCGCGTCCGGCTGCTCCGCCAGGCGCGGTTCAGTCCCGACCAGGTAAATAGTGTCGCCCAGCGGTTTTTGTCCGGGGGGCAGAGCGCCGGAGGGTTCCGTGAGCAGCAGGGCGAAACCCTGCGCCGCCGCGTAGGGCAGGAGGGAGGCGCTATTTTCCAAATCATTCCATCCGGCGATAAAACTGCCCCGGGGCGCTCTCAGGCGCCCGGCGACCAGGGCGGCGGTTTCCAGCCGGTTTTGCCCGCGCAATGTTTCCGTATCCAGGCCCAGGGCGCGCAGTTGGGCGGCGACATTATCCGTAACCGCCCCGACGGTCAGGGCTTTTTTCACCCCCATCTCCGTAAGGGCCTGCCCCACCGCCGCGTCCAAATCGCCGCTGTAAGTGTGGAGGACGGGGACTCGCCGCTCCCCGGCCAAAGCCGCCGCCAGGGCCGTATCAATCAGGTGTTCGTCTTCCGCCGCCGTCAAAATCACGCTGTCCGCCCCGCTGTAATACTCCCGGGCCAGAGCCAGCGACAGGCGGATTAATTCCGCCCGGAGATCCGGTCGGGCCGGCGCGGCGCTGACGCTATAGAGCGGGGACAAGCCCGTGAACAGGCGCTCATAGGCCGTCAGGGCCAGGAAAGCTTGTTCCGTCGCCATAGGCGATGATTCGCCCCCGAGCGTGTCCGCAAAGGTGCCGTCCGCCAGCTGAAAACGGAGCAGACCTTGCAAGAGCGTGCGTTCCTCCCGCACGAAAGCCGCGCTGTCCGGGTTCAGATTCAGGGCCGTGAGGGCAATAATAACCTGGGCCAGCGATTCGGAGGATTTGCCGCCGCTGGTCAGACTCGTGGCGTAAAGCCCGTCCTCGCCCAGACGGGTTTGCAGCCAGAGCAGCGCCCGGGTCGAGGCAGCCTGAACCGCCTCCTCCCCGCGCCAGGGGGCCAGAGCCTGCAAGGCCATAGCCGTAATATCCGGGTCGGAAACCCCGTCCGCCGCGAGGGAAAAACCGCCGTCGCTATTTTGGTAAGTTAAAATTTCCGCCAGCAATTTGGGGACGTCCCAGGGCGACGCGGAAACGGCGGCGACGGTAAAACCTTCCGCGCTCAAGACCGCCGGGCCGCTGTTTGTCAAGACCAGGAGGGCGAAAATATAGCCGTTCACGCCCTGTTTGCCCAAATCCGGATATTCACGGATAATGCGGATCAAGTCCAGTCCGGCAAAATCCGCAGGCTCCTGACCGGCAATCTGCAGCAGCAGAGCCAGCCGGGTCAGGTCGGTCGGCAGGCGGAAATTGCCTCCGCTTTGCAGCGCCTGGGCCCGCAGTTCCGCCAGGCTTCTCTCCGGCAAAGCCAGACCGGCCCGGCCTAAAACCAATAATTCCCAGGTGGAGAGTTCGGGCTGAGCCAGGTAAGTCTCCGTAATCCGGGTCAAATCCCGGCGCAGATCGTCCAGAGCCGTGACCGGCTTCACCCCGGGGAAAAACTGCTCCGCCGTCCCGGTCGCGCCCGCCGCCGGCAAAGAGCCGCCTCCGGCCAGAGTCGGGGCTTCTTGCGTGTAATCCAGCGTATAATATAGACGGACATGGTCGCCGGCGACGAGGATATAATCCACGCTGCCGATGTCGGGCAACGCGTTGTTGACGCGGTAAAGCCAGCCGCTGTTCGGGCCCCGCTCCGCTTCGGCCAGACCGTTCACGCTCTGGATATAGCTGCCGGCAAAGCCGAGTTCATAGGTGAAGCCCCCGGCGTCCAGGGCGGCAATGATCAGGTCGAAAGCCGAGGTTCCGGCGTCCACGGTATAGGAAACGCTGTTGAGCAGCTTACCCATGCCGCTGTCGCCTTCCACCGTCAGACGCACTGACAGACCGCCGCTGCCGCCGCCGCCTCCACCGCCGCCGCGCGGAACCAGGGCGGCCCGGGCCTGCTCCAGGGCGTAAACGGCGGCAATGATATCGGCCGCCGCCGCACTGGGATTATCATAAACAGCCTGCGCCTGAGCCAAGGCATCGACTAAATTTTGGAAACTGGCTTCCGTATAGGACTCGCCGGTAATGAGGGCGCAAGCTGTGATGGCGGCCGCCAGTTCCGCTTTGTCCGCCGCCGACGAGCCTTGGGGCGCCGTCATGTCATACCAGAAGCAGGCGCCGGTCAGCAGGTCGCGCAAGGCGATAATACTCTGGTAAGTGGCCAAATGATTGGAGACCTGCCCGCCTGTAGCGTAGGCAAAACCGCCGTTGGCCATTTGGAAGGCCCCCAGAGCCGCAACGGGATTTTGGCCGTTTTTGTCCCAGTCCCCGCCGGTCAGGTTTTCGCCGGCGGCGGTCAGGGCCGAAATAACGATGGCCGTCGTGTTGGCATTCGTACTCCAGCCGGCCTGCGCGTTCTGCTGAGCGCGGAAATAAGCGATTGCTCTCTGTCCGGCCGCCGCGGCCTCCGGTATTTCCGCCGCCCCGGCCAGCGCCGTCAGAGCCATGGCCGTCGTATCCAAAACACCGCCCGGCCCGTCAAAACTGCCGTCCGTTTCTTGGGCGGCAATCAGCGCGCTGAGCGCGGCGTCCCGGGGGTAGAGCGCGTCCGCTTGGGCGGCGTGGAGGGCGATCACGGCCCAGGCCTGCTGCGTGATTTGCGGGCTGAACACCCCGTCTGTTTGCCTGGCGCCTAATTCCGCCACGATGTTCTGTCCGCCCGCCGCAGCCGGGTCCAAGCCCACGGCCAGCATCCCGAGGATACGGCCGGCGTAATCACTCGGCTGGACGCCGCTGAACGGCGCGCTGTAGTCCGGCAGGGTGTAGCCGCTCAGATTCCCCCACGCCCCCCGGACGGCGGCCAGGTCCCAAAAATCGTTCAGCGTTTTGCCGCGCGTCACCTCATAGTATTTGCGGGCGTTATCCAACAAAGCCTGAGCCGTGGCCAGGAGCGGATCCGGCAGCGCCGGCACTATGACCGTAAAAATCCGCTGAGTGGAGGCCGCGCCTTTGCTGATCGTCGCCGTCAGGGACACATTCGCCTCGCCCTCGGCAAAAGCGGGGCGCGTCACCCGGCCGTCAACGCCGAGGACGGCCGGCCGATCGGAATGCCAGGTAAGGGTCGTCCCGTAGGCCCCGGCCACCGGCAGGGCCAGATCGCTCGTTACGGCGCTCAGGTCGCCTAAGCGCAAAGCCGCGCCGACCGTCGCCACGGCGACCTCATCCGTGAGAGGCTCGTCGCGGACAGTGACCAGACAGTAGGGGCGCGTGATATCGATATAGGCGCCGTCCGCGCTATGCCGCACAGCGGAAAATACGTAGCGCCCCGTTTCCGCCAGCGTGAGCGTGACCTGGCCGTCCGGGCCGGTGACCCATTCCGTTGCCTGCGTGGCGGCGGCGGCGTTTTTCTCGCTGATCAAAATCGCGGCCCCGGCCACGGGACTGGTCACCGGATTCCAATTTTCGTCATAACCGCTCGCCTGGAGCGTCAGCGTGAATGGTTCCCCGGCCACGGCCTCGGCGGCGGCGGCGGTGAAAAACGCGCCTTCCGCGTTAAAATCCGCGAGAGCGAGGACTATTTCATCGCCGTCCCGCAGTTCGTCCGCGCCGACCCCCATGCCGGAGGCGTCGTTTATTAGCTCCATCCAATAGGCGGCGGCCGGATCGCTCCGGCCCAAAACACTCTGCAAGTAGGCGCCGAAATTGGTGTCGTCCACCTCAAGCACGGCGCTGTCTCTCGGGTCATAACCAAGATTTTCCAGCAGGCGAACGAGGGCGTGCAGCGGCGTGACAAATGATGGGGAGTTAGCTTCGGATAAAATAAAATAATCGCGCAAGTTAAACCAGGTCAGGTCGAGTTCCGTTCGCGGCACAATCGTCCCATCCAGGCCTTCCAGGCGCAGAGCGACGGAAAGCGTCGGTTCCGTCACCGTAATCAGGCAGTAGGGGCGGGAAATATCCGTCCCGGCTTGGGCATCAGCGTTTTCCCGCAGGGCGGAAATGGTGTAAACCCCCGGAGCGGCAAAACTCAGCTCCACCCGACCTGCGGCGTCGGTACGCGCGGCGACGCCCGCGATTTCCAGCGGCTGTTCGCCGTGAACGCCGTCATCCGCCAAGAGCAGCGCGCCCGCGATCGGCCCCCGCGGCGCCGGCAGACCGAACAGGTCATCTGCGGCATTGATGCCGGTCAGCGTCAGAGCGAGCGGTTCCCCGGCCTCGACCGTCACGGCTTCCGTGTCGAAATTCACGCGGTAAGCGGTCATCCATTCCGCGAAATAGAAAACGATATTGTCCCCGGGCTGAATTTCATAATCGCCTATGCCGTGAGCAAACCCTGTGCCCGCATCCAGCGGCGTCTCATTATTGACCATAAACAGCCAGAACCTGTCACTGTCATTGGCGTAAGCGGCGACTGAAGTCAAGTAACCGCCGTATCCCAACGCCAGTCCGGCGCCGGTCGCGGCCTGCACCAGCGCGTGCGCCGCCGTCGCGCCGCCGTCGTCCGTCAAACCGTACCCGCCGTCGACAAAACTCTCTACCGTCAGCGCCGTTTTGGGCAATAATGTCTCCCCGACGGCTTCAATCCGCACCGTAACGGGAACCCCGGTCTCCGCCGCCGCAAGCGGCGTGGTCGCGACCACCTGAGGCAGCGCCGTCAGCACGAGCGCCGCCAGCAATAACCAGATCCAAATTCTTTGCGCTTCGCCCTTTATTCCCTTGATCTTCGTCATTTCGTTTTCCCTCCGCAAACAATAAAAATCAGAACGCGGCTTCGGCCGCATTTCTTATTTCAAGCGGCGCGCCGAGGCTGTTATTCGCCTTATTATATTTTATCTTTCTTTTTAATGTAAATATAATTTGCATTCCCAAAACAATACTGGATGCCATAGAGTTTCAAAGAGCCACACAGAGTACCATAGAGCTTCACGTGCATCGGGTCTTCGTTTTTACTTCCGGATTGGCTTCACCCCTTTCCTTCCCGCGGTACCGCTGGTAAGTCACGTGCAACTGAGACTGGCCGCTTCGGAGACTTACCCGGCGAGTCTCCGAGCCGTTGGTAAGTCACGTGCAACAGGCACCCGATTCAGCAAGCCCGCAAGGGCGCAGCTGAATTGTTGGT
>JAISWK010000039.1 GCA_031270805.1 Gracilibacteraceae bacterium | reverse complement strand
GCGCGGCTGTCCTGCGTGATGTCGAGGAAATCCCTGAGCATTGTCATGTTGAGCGTCTTGCCAAACCGCCGCGGGCGCGTGACCAGCGTGGCCTCATTGCCGTCACTCAGGAATTCCTGTACCAACATGGATTTGTCTGAAAAATATTGGTTATTTTCCCGGATTTTTCTGAAATCATCGGAACCTATGGGAAGCGCTTTCTTTTTCACATGCTCACCGCCTTTCTCCCGCTCATTATATAGCAAAAGCCATGGATTGGCAATCCAGCGTCCCCTACGAATTCCTCCGGGGCGGGACGCCGACATAGGAGACTCCATTCGGCTTTGCCGAATGGAGTCTCCTATGTCGTAGGGGACGATTAATCCATTCCTTGAGCTTCCAAAACGCGTATAGCGGCAGGATATGGCCTTTGCCGTGGTCCAGAGAAGTCAGGACGGATATGGTCGGGCTGAATTTCTCGCAATACTGCCGCAGCGACCGCGCTTGGCTTGCGGTTCCCGCTTTTACTTCGATCGGGATGATGTCCGCGTCGTCCTGAACGATAAAATCGACTTCGGCTCGGCCGGAACCCTCCGCCGTCCAGTAATATATGTTTTCCCCATAGAGCCGTTTTATTTCGCAGCAGATGAAATTCTCCGCCAGCGCCCCTTTGAATTCTTTATAATTGCCGGATTTATCGAGTATGACGGAAGGCGGCAGATTTGCCAGCCGGCGCAGCAGGCCGACGTCGGACAGGTACAGCTTGAAATAGGTGCGGTTTGCGTAAGCCGAAAGCGGTATATAGGGTTTCTTTATATTTTCCACCTTATAGGCGAGGCCGGCGCGGATCAGCCATTCAAGCGCGTCCTCCAAGTCTTTTGCCCGCCAGCCTTTCTTGACCTGGCTGAATATGAACTTGCGGTTCTCTTTTGCCAGCTGGCTGGGGATCGCGTTCCAGACAGCGGATAATTTTGGGAAGTATTGTATAGGGGCGTGTTTGGCAAAATCGTTCTCGTAGCTTTGTATGATCTGCGACTGGATTTTCTCTGCGGCTTCAATGCTCTTGCTGTCGATCCAGCTCTGGACGACCTCTGGCATCCCGCCGACGACTTGATAATCGCGGTAGTATTCTTCAAGCCGCTTTTGGAACGACTGCCAGACACCGTCGCTTAACGGGCTTTCCATCAGGCGCCGCGCAAGCATTTCGTTTTGAGCGAGCAGGAATTCGAAAAAACTCATGGGAAACAGCGTCAAAAATTCAACCTTGCCTACCGGGAAGGACGTGCCTTTCGGTACGGCCACCCCCAGGAGCGAGCCCGCCGCTATAATGTGATATTCCGGCGCCTCTTCATAAAAGTATTTTAACGCAGTAAGCGCCTTCCCGCACGACTGTACTTCATCGAAGATAACCAGTGTCGTTTGCGGCTTGATGTCCTTGCCGCGAAAAATCGACATATCTTTGATGATCCGGCGCGGATCCAGATTTAACTCGAAGAAATCGGCCAGGCTTTGATTCGCGTCAAACTTGCAGTAGAAAACGTCGTCATAATAAAGCGCCCCGAACTCTTGCAACAGATAAGTCTTGCCGCTCTGCCGGACGCCTTGCAGAAGGAGCGGCTTTTTTCCGGGATTCGCCTTCCATTCGACTAATTTATCCATAAGGAGCCTTTGCATGCTTGTCGCCCCCTTTCAGAAAGGAGTATAGCATAAAAGAGGGAGTCAATCAACAAAATTATGGTGTCAAAACGCTGGGAGTCTCTGCAATTATGCGCGCCCCTACGATACTTGGGTTTGCGTTGCGGGACGCCGAGGGCGAGGGCGGCGTCCCGCCACTGTTACGATTTCGTAACACCCGCCGCTTTTTTCTTTTCAATGATTATACTTAATATATCAACGGCGGTCTGGCGGAGACATTCAAGGACGCTTTTCAGGAAACAACGATGAGGGCAGCGCGTTTTATGTCGGCGAAGCGACCGCCAGATGAAAAAGATTATTTCGACCTTCATCAGAGTGAAACAAAGGTCAGATAACAGGAGGTTAAAAACGAATGGAATTATGGTTAGCGGCGTTGCTGTTCATTGTCGTTGCGACTGGCGCGGTGGTTCTTCTCTTCTATTCACGTAAAAAACAGAAAAAGCGCTGGTTCATTGTCGGAGTTTGCCTTTTGGGCGCGGTTTTGCTTATCCTCGCCGCCTACATTGCCTTGACCTTTTTGTTTCTCGATAAGATTTCCTCCGAAGAGCCGCCGTCTGACAGTTTGGGGAGTGTTGACCCCGCGGATAGTTTCGATTTGTCAATAGCGGAAGTTCCCGAACTCTACCCGGATGTAGTTGGGTTTACTGACGAGGAATACGGCGATATGCCGACTCTCGCCACGATAAATGAAGCGTCGGCGTATGTGTTGCATAATATTTTGAACGCCCGGTACGAATTAGAGTTTTATCTCAGGAGAGAACTTGTGCCCGAGGCAGGAAGCGGTTATGTCTTGCTCTCTGCGTTTGAAAATGCCATGTCATACTTTCCGTTTGGTACATATGGCCCGTATGATGCTTATACCGTAGACGACGGCGACCCCGATAAAGTTTTCGCCCGTCTTATGTTGCTGCATGAGGGTGATGCAGAATCAGATATGGAAGCCCGGGCGGAAGCATTGGAATTTGTAAGGAAAAATCCCGTTCCCGATGGCGGATTCACCGACTTTGAGAGTGAAAAGGCCTACGCGTTAAAAATCCACGACTTTATCGCACGCAAGACGACTTATTCACCTATTGGTTATAATATTAACGCTGTATTGACGAACAATAATTACGAAATGAAACAGGAGGCCTATAATGTCCTCGGCGAAGATCAAGAAGACGCTGTCTGCGCCGCTTATGCCCGCGCATTTATGATGATCTGCCACTACGCGGGCATCAACGCAGCCTGGGTATGCGGCAACGAAACCGAGGACGAAAGTCATTCCTGGAACGTCATATTTCCGTGCGACGGGAGCGAGCCGGTGATTGTTGATGTAACCTGGGACGACGCCGGCAGTGGAGACGACAGGGTTGGGCAGGAAATTATAAGTTACTTGTATTTTTATCTGCCGCTGGATGAAGATTATGAACACAGCCCGCTGGTTAATATAGAAAGTTTTCTGCAATTCATAAATGGCCAATAAATAAAGCACTCAGTCGCAGAATCCACAGTAGGGATTGTCATTCTGCGCAAGCCGCCGACAGGCGGCGCGGTCGCAGAATCCACTCAGAGATGAACCCTGCGACTGCGGGACACTTTGCCCTTGCGTAGGCAAGTGTCCCTTGCGCAGGGTGACAGTAGGGGACGCTCACAACATATGCAGCAGGAATGAATTCTCGGCCGGCGACAGGGTACTCGTCTCGGCTTTCAACAGGAAGAATACATATTCAAAGTCGGCCTTGCGGTCGCGGAGCGGCACCAGGCGCAGACGGCGGCGTTCTGGCATGGGGTTGGCCATCGTTTTTTCCTCCATGGCAAAACCGATGGCGGCGCCGCTGGCGATTGTCTCCCAAAACAAATGCGGGTTGCTGGTAGAGAGAATGATGCTCCAAGACTTCGCTGACCGAAGTGGATTTTTGCCGGCTGAGCGGGAGGGTCTCGCCGGCGCAGACCACCAGGCGGTCCGGCTTTGTCTGGACAATCGTAAAACCCAGTGCCCGATAGCCTTCCTCGGCAAAAGAGGCCGCCGGCTCAAGCAGCAGGGCGCAGCTTTTGCTATCCTGACGGATTTCCTGTAAAATTTCCTTGCGGGTCTTGCTGATGAAAGCGATGCGGAAGTTCGGATGCTCCCGGCAGAATGCCGTCGCGCGCTCGCTGAAAACCTGTTGGTTGACATTCCCGCTCCAGGGCGCGAATAGCGCTGCCCAGGCTCTGGGGCGAAACGTAGATTCGCCCGGCCGCTTGACTGATGGATTTCGATTTGCCGACCTCCACCAGGTATTGCAATTGCTCTATCTGCAAGCCTTTTCCTCCTTCGGGGATATTCCGCGCTTAGTCAATCAAATCAATTATACCATCTTTCTGAATTTTATTGCACCTCCCCCGCCCCTTTCCACCGGCGTTGGCAGAATTTTTTAGCTTCAGCCTTTGCGCGACAGGCAAGGCAGGAAGTGCTTCTGCCGGGGGATTAAAAATTATAACATTAAGAGGGCGATAATTGGGCCGAGGGCAAATTACGGCATATTCTTGGCCCCGGCGGCGGATAATGTGAAAACAAAGGAGGATTACTGTATGCCAGACACCCCTAAGGAGGCAGGCGGGCTTTTGCCAGGCAGTCTGAGTTCATCGGCGGAAGCGAGGCGAGTGCTTATTTACTTCGCTTTCATCCTGGCCGGCTGTCTGCTTTCCCTGACCGGCGGTTTTGCCGGGATTACGCCTTTTGGCGTGCGTCTGCTGTTTCTGTTCTTCGCGGTTATCTACGGCTGGAGCGTGACCATGGATCCCTGGCCGAGTTGGGCCGCCCTGGTGCTGATGCCGCTGCTGGACGGCGTTTTCCACGGAGTGACGGTGGTGGAAACCGCTCCCGGCGGCGTCGTTGACATCATAACCTACGGCAACCTTCTGCTGGGCGGCTGGGGTTCCGACACCGGCCTGTTCATGGTAATGATTTTCATTATCATCGCCTTTTTCGAGCTGACGGGCTTACCGAAATTCATCGCCTCCTGGACGCTTTCCCGCAAGATTTTGCAGGGCCGGCCTCTTTTATTCCTGTTCGCGCTATACTTCACCTCGTATATCCTTTGCGCCATGATCAATATTTTCGTGGGCGTACTCATGCTCTACCGTATTATTCAGAGTATCTCCACCGCCCTGGGTTACGAGCGGGGCGACAAATTTCCGACCATCGCCATGTTCGGCGTGGGCATGACCGGCGCCCTCGGCTTGTCCGCTTTTCCCTGGAGTTTCAACTCGCTGGTGCTGATCGGTTTTTTCAACAACATGCTCGGCTACCAGATGGATATGCTCAAGTTCATCAGTTTCTCCGTCCCGTATGCGACGCTGGCGATCGTGCTTTACCTCCTGGTGGCGAAATTCGTGCTGCGGCTGGACACGGATCGGCTGAAAAATCTCGACCCCGATTTTATCAAAGCCGAAGACCGCAAAGCGGCGCTGCCGACTAAAATCGCCCTCTGGACCCTGCTGGCCGTGGTGGCGATCCTGCTTCTGCCATCCTTCCTCCCCAAGACCGCAGTGCTGTACATGATTTTGAACGGAATGGGCAACGCCGGCCGTCTGATCGTAGTATTCACGGTGTTGGTACTCTTGAATATAGGCGGGGTCAAACTCTTTAATTTCCAGGAATTGGCAATGAAGATCAACTGGGGCGCGGCGGCGGTCTGTTTCATTGTGATCCCGCTCGGCTCGTTCCTGGTCAATCCCGCCACCGGCATTTCCCAGGCCTTGGCGACCACGATCATGCCGCTCCTGAACGGCCTCCCGCCCTTTGCTTTTATCGCCGCCATCACATTTTTTGTGGTCGTCATTACCAATTGCCTGGCCAATATGCCGGTCTGCATGATGTTCGCCCCTATAGGCCTCCAAGCGGCGGCGATGTACGGTTTTGCCAACGAGCAAATCGCCTTTTTGCTCATCGTTTCCTGCACTATCGCCTGGATGCTGCCTTCCGCCTCGCCTGCGGGCATCGTCCTCTACGCTTTCAGTGACGGATACTTGAAGGTGCGGGATATTTTGAAAATGGGTCTGATTGGGATTGTGATCTGTTTCGCCGCCTTGATGATCGTGTTTTTCACTATCGGCAACGCGTTGTTTTGAGGTAATGAAAAAAAATAAGGAGAAAAGCATGGGCTATCCGACTGTTTTCCCGACCGGAGTCACTGTGTATAATCCGGAAAAATGCTGCAATGGTTTTACGGTTTTTGGCATCAACGGCATGGGGGCGCTGCTCATTGATATGAACGGCGCTGAGATGCGGCTGTGGGAAGGGGTTCTGGGCTTTCCCTGCCGAATTTTTCCCGGCGGCGTCCTGCTCGGATCCCGCGGCGAACGCAATCCCGCCCACGGATTTCAGGATAACCTGGATTTGGTGGAGTGGGACTGGGACGGCAATGTCCTCTGGCAGTATGACGGCACGGAGTACATTGAGGATCCGGGCGAAAAACCGGGCTGGCAGGCGCGGCAGCACCACGACTATCAGCGTGAGGGCAATCCGGTCGGTTATTATGTCCCGGGGCAGGATCCGCTCATGGATCGGGGCAACACCCTCGTGCTTTGCCACCGAAACCTGTATCAGCCCAAAATATCCGACAAGCTCCTGGTGGACGATATCATTGTCGAGGCGGATCGGGCTGGGAACAAAGTCTGGGAGTGGGTGTGCAGCGAGCATTTTGCCGAATTCGGCTTCGACCAGACAGCGAAAAACAGCCTCTACCGCAACCCGAACCTGCGGCTGGGCGGCACGCCCCTGGGCGATTGGATGCATGTCAACTGCCTGAGTACGCTGGGGCCGAACCGGCGCTACGACGCGGGCGACGGCCGCTTTCACCCGGACAATATCATCTGTGACGGGCGCGAGACCAATATCCTGTTTATCATCGACAAAAAGAGCGGGAAAGTGGTCTGGCAGACAGGCCCCGACTACGACCGGGGGCCGGAGAAAAAACTCGGCTGGATCATCGGGCCGCACCACGCCCATATGATTCCGCGCGGGTTGCCGGGCGAGGGCAATATCCTTGTCTACGACAACGGCGGCTGGGCCGGCTATGGCGCGGTAAATCCCGCTTCGGCGGACGGAACCAAGAACGCCTGGCGCGACTATACCCGCGTCCTGGAATTCAACCCCGTCAACCTGGAGATCGTCTGGCAGCACACGCCGCGGGAGGCGGGGCATACGATGCCTTTCAACAGCAGCCGCTTCTACAGTCCCTTCGTCAGCTCGGCCCAGCGTCTGCCCAACGGCAACACCCTGATTTGCGAGGGCTCGGAAGGCCGTTTTCTGGAGGTGACGCCGGATCATGAGTTGGTCTGGGAATTTATCAACCCCTATCGCGGCCCCGGCAACCTGAGCATTATTTATCGCTGCTACCGCCTCCCGTATGAATGGGCCCCCCGGGCGGAACACACGGCGGAAACGGCGATGGCGGCGCCGGCATATGGCTCGTTCCGGATGCCGGGCGCTTCGTCCGCGCGGATTTCCAGCGTAAAAATTCCGGGCTGCGTTTTCCTCAAGCAGCAGGACCCGGCCCGCTCGCTCTGCATAGGGGGCGTGGATTAGGGAATTAGGGATTAGGGATTAGGGATTAGGGATTAGGGATTAGGGATTAGGGATTAGGGATTAGGGATTAGGGATTAGGGATTAGGGATTAGGGATTAGGGGCGGGACAAAATGAGGCCGTTTCTATACAATGCACAATTCACAATTCACAATTGGGAGAGCGTAGGGGACGATGGCAATCGTCCCGAAAACCAACGGGCGGATTGCGAGAGACTTACCCAGCGAGTCTCCGAGCTGTTGGTAATCCCTCTGCAACTGAGACTGGCCGCTTCGGAGACTTACCCGGCGAGTCTCCGAGCCGTTGG
>JAISWK010000001.1 GCA_031270805.1 Gracilibacteraceae bacterium | reverse complement strand
GTGGGGAGTGGGGAGTAGGGAGCTCATCGCTCATTCATTCGGCCGGTTGCTCCGGTGGCACAGCCGCTGCCAGGGCCGCCTGCCGCCGGGCCTTGCGCCGCCGCAGTCCGACGCGCAGTCCCAGGGCCGCCAAGGCCAAGACGATGAGGACGGGCAAAGCATAGCCCAGGAGAATCACGGCGCTATTCAATCCGTTCCAGACTACGCTTACGGTCTTGACTACAGCATTTTTCGCCGCTTCCAGCGTGCCATTCCAGGAGACGGGCTGCCAGGGATCGGTGACTGCGGTCTCGGCCCGTTTCTGGGTCAGTTCCAGGTTGACTTCGGAATAAGCGACTTTGCTGTCCCAGTACTTGATCTGGCCTTCCAGCGACTCTTTTTCCCGGCGCACTTCGCTCAGCGCGCCTTCGATCATGATCATCTCTTCCACGGTTTCCGCCGCGGCAAAAAACTCCAGGTAGCGATCCTCCTGCGCCTGCCAGGACTTGAGGCGGCTCTCCGCATCCATATACTGCTCCGTCACATCGTCGGTAAAAATATATTTGTCCGTGACCGTACCCCATTGGGGCAGCGAGTCGGTAAAAGCCGCGAATGTTTCCGCCGGAATCCGCAGGGTCAGGTAGCCGTATTCCAGATTACTTTGCCGCGAACCGGCCACGTAGCCGCCCATGGTGCGGGCCGTGTTTTCCAGGCCGCGCATGGCTTCGTCCACGTCATTGACCCGCAATTGGGCCTGCAGGGAATAAATGATTTTGTCCGGCGCCGGAGCCTCCGCAGCCGGGACGGGCGCCGCCGGGTAAGACTCCGCCACCGAAGAGTAAGAGTCCTCCCGAGCGCCCTGGGCGCCTTTTATCGCGCCCTCGTCGTAGAGCGGCGCCGCACTGTCCGCCGCCGCCTCAACCAAGTAATCGTTCGAGACCACATAACCTGCGGCAGCTCCGCCGCCGCCTGTTTCATTCCGGCCGCCGCCGGCCGCCAGGTTAAAGACGACGGTGCAGACAAGCACGAGCGCGCAGGCCGCCGCGATATAACGCAGCAGGGGCCACCGCAGCTGAGGCAGCCGCAGCCGGGGCAAGCGCGGCAGCCGGCGGGACGCCGCCGCTTGGGCCAGAGTCAGAGTTTTGGCCTGGATACGCTCCCTGACCGCTTCTTCCGCCTCCAGCGCGGCGAAGAAATTCCCGACCCGCTCCCCGTCTTCTTCCCGCCACAGATCCAATTCTTTGTTTTCCATATATGCCGCCTCCTTTCACAAAACTGATGCCGTTTCCTGTTCCCAGGCCCGGCGAAAATTCTGTTTGGCTCTGTACAGCAGACTGTCGACGGCTTGCGGCGACAATCTCATGACCTCGGCCGTTTCCCGTGCGCTCAGTCCCTCAATCAGCCGGAACTCAATCACGGCCACCTGGTTTTCCGGCAGCCGGGCAAACACGTTCCGGACGGCGAGCGCCTCATGTACCGTTTCCTCGGGGGTCGGATCATCCGGAATGAGCGTCGGTTGCTCATGCAACGGCACCGTCGCCTGCCGGCGCCGGCGATAATACTCCGCCACCTGACGGGCGGCTATTTTTAGCGCCCAGGTTTTCAGCGAGCTTTTTCCGGCAAACGATCCGAGGGATTTCCAGATCCGGGCCATGATCTCCGCAGTCACATCCTCCGTCTCCGCCGGCGGTATGCGCAGCCGCACATAACGGTACACCGCCGGAAACAACATCGTGTATGTCCGACCGAATAAAGCGCAGTCCATGTCGGAACGACCTCCTTCCTTGCGCAAGGTAAATCTGTATTTATAGTCGCACGGCGGGCGCGAAATCTGACGCCGCGATTAAAACTTTTTTGCCGCTTTCAGTATAAGCCCGGTCTGGATTGCCTTCTCGAGGACGGCGTTATTGGCCAAGCGCGGGAGGTAGCAATAGGTGCAGAGGTATTCCCATAGTTTTTTGATGGCGATATTGTCCGTGTTTTTCCACAACACATTGTCCAGTTCCATCAGCAGCAAAGCCGGCGCCCACGCCGTGACGACTTGCTCATTCTGGAGCATCTTCTTGGCGGCTTTGGCGATAATGCTGTCATTGCCGCCGCTGATGCGGTTGGTATCCCAGACGATGGTCTTCATGTCCGTCGCCTTGTCGATATAGGGCACGAGCAGCCAGCAGTAAGCTTCCTTGATTCGCGCGTCGACAGTCTCATTGCTTCGGCGCAAGTTGTTGTCGGTCTCTCGGTTCTGGGCCGCGTCGAGATTTAAGTCCTCGCTGTCCTCCTTGATGGACTTCCAGGCAAGATACAGCTGAACCGCCTGCTTGAGAGAAGTCGTCAGGTCTTGGTCAGGCGCGATAAAGGCGAGCATATTGCGGAAGATGCGCGGCGTGTTGCCACGGTTGTTCAGGATGTCCGTGACCGCAGCCAGCGCCGTGTTTTTTTGATTGGAAGCCTTGTATTCGTCAGTTGGGCGCAGCAGCACAAGGCGGGCAGCCTGGTCGTCCGGCACATCGAGCGAGGACGAGGGGCAAATATGGATGCCGGCAAAGGGCTGCTCTTTGCGAAGAGAGCGCAGCCTCGTTTCGATTTCGTATTCCACATCGGAGGGCGCAATCTGCGTAGCGCGGTCATCGACGGTTTTGCGCAGCGTCGGGCGCGTGTCGTACCAGAAGCGGTCTCCTGACGGATTCGTATATAGGTAAGCCAGGGCGGAAGTCAGCGTACTCAATGCGTCGTTGAAGTAGGCGATGTTCTCGCCGGGCTGAACCACGCCGAGGCGAATGCGTGACGATTCGATGCCGCGCACATTTTGGTCGCGGCTGGTGGGCGCGGAGCCGAGCATAACCGTCCTTGCCACACGGCGGGCGGCCAGTCTGCTGCCGAAGCGCGGGTTGGCTTGATCTTTCCGATAGGGTATTGAGTTTTTGCCATCCACTTCCCGGTCAACGAGGGCATTCCAGCCCTCGGACAGATGCCGCGTAAGTTCGTCGCGGACATTCGGCACGTCAAGCGGGATGGACCCCGGCATAATCATGAGGCTGGCGTCGTAGCCCATCCAGAGTTCGTGGATAACCGCCGCCATCAGGCGCAAAACGCCACGGGTGCGCTGGAATCGTTCCAAGGTGGCCCAGTCCTCATACAAGCGGTCGAACACTTCGGGATGAATGGGGTAGCAGGAAACCATCCTGTCGCGGTATTCCACTTCACGGGCTTCGAGGGGGAAGTCGCTCTGGTTCTCGTTGTACATCTGGCTGAACTTGGCGCAAACGGTATCGCGACCAATAGGATTTTCGCAATCGAGGAAAAGCCTGCGCCGGACGACTTCAAAGCCCTCGTTGGCCGTGACCGGCTTCCAGATGGATTCCATGCGCCCGAAGGTATGCTCGATGGTCTCAAGTGCCGTCTTGCCCGCGTCGCCGCCGATTTCGATATCCGATTCGGGGATGGAGGCGACGACGAGGCTGTTCTTGCTTGCCCTTGCCGCTTCGGTCACTTCCTGGATGAAGGAGATGAAGTTGTCGAAAGTGCCGGCGGGCAGGCCGTTTGCGCCATACAGCTTCTTGGCATATGCCACCAATTCGTCCATCAGGATGAGACAGGGAGCGGCGGCGTTAAAAAGGTTCTTCAGCACTTCCGAACCGGGCGAAACGCCTTTTTTGTCGGCTTCTTTTACATAGTCGTATAGTTTCGGGTTGCCGGCAGATTCGGCAAGCTGCGCCGCCATCTCGCCCCACAGGGTATTGACTGCCGAAATCTGGTGCGGCAGCGGCTCGATCGCCGAGGTATGCACGGCGAGATACGGGTCAAAGCCGTACCATTTCACGGCGACGACGCTGACGGGCGAACGGCCCGCAAGTCCAGTGACGCTTGCTCCTGCGGTTAAATCCTCAAGTCGAGCCATACGCCCAGTAATCCACCTTTTCGATTATTGCCTCGTTTCACAGTTCACGGTTCATAGTTCATAGTTCATAGTTCGCAGTTATTGCCCGTTCTCCTTCAGTGTTTTCCACACGACTGATGGCCATTATTCAATACCTCCATCAAATAGGCGCGGGTAAACTCATCACTCAGGTTCCCTCACGCAGGATGCCTAAATACGCTTCGTACGAAAATGTTCTGTTTCTGCGCACATTTTCAGTCTGTACAAGTATGCCCGCTTCGAGCAAACGATTTATGGCGCTCGCGACTGTGTTAAAGGATATTCCCAACGCCGCCGCCGTTTTTTTGATTTCTATGATCGGATGTTCCTCAAGGTAGGAGAATACCTTTTTCAGCGTTTTGGCAGAGCGCCCCATGCAGGCGACCAACTCTGTATTTGTCATGTGCAAAGCTGACAGTTTGTCTATCGCCGCAATCGCGTCCTCGGCGGATTCTTTTATGGCTGAGAGGAAAAAGTTTACCCACTGTTCATAATCCCCCTCCGCCCGAACATATGTCAACCGGTCATAATACTCAATACGATTGCGCTTCAAAAAATACGAAATATATAACACGGGTGTTGAAATCACGCCTTTTGCCACCAGAAACAATATGACGAGGAGTCTGCCGATCCTGCCGTTTCCGTCCAGGAAAGGGTGTATCGTCTCAAACTGATAATGAATCAAGGCCGCGCGCGTCAACACATCCAAGGAAGCGAATTGTTCATCGTGATTCATAAACCATTCCAGGCGCGACATCGCTTCATTCATGTATTCCGGCGCCGGCGGGATATAGCGCGCTGTCCTGAGTGTGCTGCCGGAGCCTCCAATCCAGTTTTGGGAACGTCTGAACTCTCCCGGCATTTTTTCCTGTCCCCGGGCATTTTCCATCAGCACGGCATGGGTTTCCCTGATCAACCGACTGCATAGCGGCAAATCATTCAATCGTTGAATTGCGTACTTTGTCGCCTTGATATAGTTGACGACGTCGGCGACATCTTGGTTGGCGTTTTCATCGAGCGACGGATCAAGGATATCTTCCAGCGTGGCCTGCGTGCCTTCGATTTGTGACGACATCAGCGCTTCTTTCCGCACATACATGGAGATAAAAAGATTGACGTTCGGAATCCTTGATGAAAGCCCGTCCAGCAACGCAAGGTATCTGTGCGCGGTTATCAGCAGATCATGCGTTTTTGCACTATGTTCCAGCGGGGGAGATGGGGGCAAGGGCGAAGGCGCAAAGGACTCATATTCCATCGCGCCTGATAAATTTTTTTGCCATATGCCCGACCTGCCCATTGCTTGATACTATCCCCTCATTGAATCTGAAATAACAACGCCAATTATAGTATGCTTATTTCATTTTATCAATATAAATTGAAATAAACATGCGGCTCAAAATCGGCGCCGGAAAGCTGTCAGTCACGGCTGGTTGACAATCCCCGTGAAAAGCACTTGGTCGAAGTCCGTCAGAACGAACACAAAAGGCCGGTCGCAGACCAGCTCGAACGGCTCGGTTGGAAGCGGCATGCTGCTTCCAACCGCTGCCATGACAGTCACCGCCGCGGCGGTTGTTCCTTCTTCGTCCACGCGGATCATCGCTTTCTGCACCGCGTCAGAGAGCCAGACCGGAATTTTTTCTTCCAGCAGGCCGCCGGTCAATGGCGCCGCTTCCCGATCAAACAACGGGACGCCCAGCAGTTTCAGTGTGTCAACCAGCTTCATCGGGTCGCCGCCGATCTCAAAACGGGGCAGGAGCAGTTTCCCGCTTCGCTGCCGGCAGCCGGAATTGATTTTGCTGAAATCCGCCGCTGTCATTGACGAGAGCAGGCCGTTGGCGTCGCCATCTTTGGGCAGGATGATCCAAAGCCGGCCGCCGGTCACAAAGTCCAGCGGCATCGCTTGAATACTCTCATCCTCGTAGTAGCTCTGGGTATTGCCCTCGCGCAGCATGAACCAAGCCTGCGTGTCGCCGCCGGGCGCATGGAAAGCCCCCTGTTCGGTTTCCTCTTTGTCGAACTCCCAGCGCCAGCGATCCGAGTAATAGATCGCGTTGGCAATCGCGGCCACCGTTTCGGGGGCGAAGGTTTGGATCACGTCCGTGATCAGGCCATCGGTGTTTTCGCTGGCCCAGGCGTTCACCGCATCAACTGCGCCTGGGGAAAGGAAGTCCACTTGGAACATGGCGCCGAGGTAGGAATCGGCGAAAACCTGGGCGAATTCCTTGTTGGCGTTGTACTCCCGGCTGACAAACAGGGCGTTGGCAGTCCGGAACGGGTTGTAATACTCAATACCATATACTTCGGCATCTTGCTTGTTCTGCTGGCGGGTGGCGTAATAGAGAAAGCTCCCCGCTATCCTGTTGACCTCTTCCGCCGTCATATCGCCCGCGCCAATGGTTTCGATCAGTTCCCGCCGGTGCGATTCGTCGGTGGCGTTGGCCAGCGCCGCCAGCGGCAGCCATACCGAAAAAGGGGAACAGACGAAGTTTTCGTCGTCGTTGCCGGCCGCCATCGCCGCACTGAAACGAAAGGCGAACTGATTGACCCCATTAGCGTCAAAGTCTTCCGGGAACACGGCCTCGGCAGGTTCATTCCCTTTGACGGCCACAAGTTGAACCATGTTACCACCTTCTTTAACGCCCTGGCTGGCAGGGGCGTCAACCGGATTGTTGTTGGGCGGCGTTATGGCACAGCCGCACAGGCCCAACAAAAGAATCAGGCCAAGGATAGCCGGTAGTTTATGCATACCTATAAACCTCCTCACACTCTAAAATGCTTTGCGAAAACCGGATCCGTCAGACTGTTTGAAAAAGGGAGTCGTAGGGGCGCGCATTGCGCGCCCGCAGAACAAAATGGGGGACACGGGCGCGCAATGCGCACCCCTACGATACCCGGGGGTT
>JAISWK010000190.1 GCA_031270805.1 Gracilibacteraceae bacterium | reverse complement strand
AGGGCGGCCCGGAGCGGCAGGAAGGAAAAGAATTTGCCACCATGAGTTTTGCCGAGCGTCTGCAATGGGCGCGGGAACGTTCCGCCCAGAGCGGACGGGAACAGGGCGGCGGGACTCTTCTCACGGACAAGCGCGCCGCCGCAGGCCGGGAGGGGATTATGCCGGCGGAGCGGGAAGCCCGGGGGCGGTAGAACAATTCACAATTCACAATTCACAATTCATAATTCATAATTCATAATTGGAAGAAGGGACACCCGGACGCAGGTCTTCTTTTTAGTAGGCAAAAGAGTGGAGAGGATATCGTAGGGGAGCCTCCGTGGGGGGCGGCGTCCCCTACGACTCTCTTTTCTCTAGTCCGTGACAAATTTTCCCTCCTGCCGGCTCTGCTCTTCGCCATGTCCGGGTTCGCCCACGATATTGAAATTTTCCACGATAAAGAGGTAAATCAGGCAGGCGATACAGACGAGGCCGGCGCTGACGACAAATTCCGTCCAAGAGGGGAAATACTGTCCGCCCGCCCGGTTCAGGTATTCGCCCATACCGGTCATCACCACGTTGAAGCGATTCATGACTACGCCGGCGACGACGCAGATGCCGTACAGGATCAGGCCGCCGCGTTTGGCGCAGGCGCCGCCAAAAAAGAGCAGCAGCGGCACGAGGCAGCCCAGGCCGAGTTCCAGCAGGAACATATTGGAAGCGAAAGTGCCGGCGAAAGCGCCGCCTAACTCTCCGGCCACGAGCAGGTCGCCGATTTTGGCGATAAAATATATGAGCAGCGCGACGGCGGATATCCGCACCAGACCGCGGAGAACAGGGAGCGGGACGACATGTTTGGTCACGCGGGCCGAAAGCGCCGTTTCCAGCACGATCATCGCCGGGCCGACGAGGAAGGAGGAAAGCAGGAAGAACGGCGGCAGGAGCGGCGACCACCATAGCGCGTCCAATTTGCCGATCATTTCATAATACAGGCCGCCCAAAGACGACTGGTGCAGGGTCGGCAGCGTGATGCCTATGACGAGCAGCACGGGCATGATGGCCTTGAGCAGCCCGTGCGCGCCCCGGAATATTTTTTCCGTCGCAATCTCGCAAAACTCAAGCACCTGGATCAGGGTGTACATGGAGATGCACCAGAACACTTCAAAAAGCACGCTGTGATGTCCCCAGGATATGAACGGCTGGTAAAAATTAAACCATTGCCCCACTTCGATCAGCAGGCCGAGGACGACGATGACATAACCGAGCAGTGAGGTGAGCATGGCGCTGCGGGCTATGGGATAAAACCCGTCCCGGCGCAGCACATACACTATCAGGGCGATGCCGTAGCCGCCGCCGGCCAGCGCCACGCCGATCAGCACGTCAAAGGAAATCCAGAAGCCCCAGGGCCACTGGTCGTTCAGGTTCGTGGTCGCGCCCAGACCGAGTACCAGGCGCACGAGGACGATAGCCAGGGCGATCAGGGCGATGAGCAAAAACAGGCCGCGAACCGGCGTCATTTTGAAAGTCCATCTCCGGCGGGCAGTTTCCATAGTTAATACCTCCTTGGCCTTCTCAGTCAATCGAGATGGTCTTTCCCCTTATTATTGTAAACATACAGACCGGCCAGCACGGCGGCCCAGCCGATACCGACCAGGGGAGTCGCGCCCATGTAGGATTCCGTGTAGGACGGCAGGGATCTGGTCGTCACGTCCGTGCGAAAACGCATTTCGGCAAACGGAATATCGGAGATATAGAGCCAGCCCGTGCCTCCCGCTTCCTGCTCGCCGTAAATATGGTCGATATAATCACCGGCGGCGATCCGTTTTTTGGCTTCCGCCAACACTTCTTCCTTCTCCCCGAAAAACAGGGCCCCGGTCGGGCAGACGGCGACGCAGGCCGGCGCTTCCCCTTCGGCGACGCGGGGCGCGCACATCTGGCATTTGCGGCAAGCGGGAATGGCTTTGTCCCACTCATACTTAATAATGTCGAAGGGGCAGGCCAGCATACAATAGCGGCAGCCGACGCAGAGGCTCTGGTCATATATTACGGGGCCCTGCGGCAGTTTCTGGAAGGCTTTGGAAAAACAGGCCGAGGCGCAAGCCGGTTCGTCGCAGTGGAAACACTGGCTTTTGACAAAACGGATGGTGCGCACGCCATCTTTTTCCGGATTGTACTGAGCGATGGATGTCCAGTCTTCCGGCCAGAGGCCCTTGTTCGGCTCGGCCGCCCTGTCCGCCGCCGTCAGGCGCTTGCGTTCCTCCTCCCAGTCGAGGCCGTTATACAATTTGCAGGCTACGCTGCAGCTCTCGCAGCCGATACAGCGCGGAATATCCACCAGCGCGCCGAATGCTTTGCCTGCGGTCAGTTCGTTAGTCATAATTCACACCTCCTTGTCCAATTTATACTCTTTTCACTGTCAGTTTTTCCGCCCGGGAAGTGTAGGACGTGTGCAGGAGCAGTTCCGCCAGCTCGCTGCCCGGCTCCCCGAGGTAATTTTTATAGAGGGCGGTGATTTCCGGGTTGTCGTGACTGTTGCGCAGTTGGCACTCCCGATCGATCCGGTACAGCGTCTCCGTGCGCGTCGTCCGCACCGCGTCGCTGGGCGGCGAGGAGGAACGGGGCTGGCCGCCGCCATACTGACAGCCGCTCGGGCAGGCCATCACTTCTATAAAAGCGTAGCTGCGGTCGCCGGCTCGCACCCGATCCATGACGACGCCGGCGTTGGCCAGGCCGGACACGACGCAGACCTTCACTTCTCCGGCGCCGGGAATAGACACCGCCGCCTCTTTCACCCCCGCCAGTCCGCGCACGGGTGTGAGTTCCCACAGCGCGGCCGGCGGCTGTTCGCCCGTGATCAGGTAGTAGGCGCTGCGCACTGCGGCTTCCATCACCCCGCCCGTCGCGCCGAATATGGCGCCCGCGCCCGTGTACTCGCCCATCATTTTATCGCAGTCGACCTCGGTCAGTTCGTTGAAATCAATGCCCTGGTTCTTGATCAGGCGGGCCAGTTCCCGCACCGTGAGCACCACGTCCACGTCGGCCGAAACCGCGGGGTCGTCGTAGAGGCGGCTGGCCGCGTTCATCTCCGGGCGCGCCGCCTCGAATTTTTTCGCCGTGCAGGGCATGATCGAGACGGAAAAAATATTTTTCGGGTCGATGCCCTTCGTTTCGGCGTAATAAGTTTTATATAGCGGCGCCGTCATCTGCTGCGGCGATTTGGACGAGGACAGATGCGCCATCAGGTCGGGGTAGTAATACTCGACGTATTTTACCCAGCCCGGACAGCAGGAAGTAAACTGGGGCAGCGTGTTGTTGGCGTGGCCGTCGTGTTCGTTCACGCCCAGCACGCGGCGCACGAGTTCCGAGCCTTCCTCCATGATCGTCAGGTCGGCGGAAAAATTCGTGTCGAAGACGGCGTCAAAGCCCAATTTATACAAAGCGGCGTATTGCAGCCGCTCTACATTCGTCCCCACGGGGAAGCCAAATTCCTCGCCCAGGCCGACGCGGGTGGACGGCGCCATTTGGACGACGACGAATTTGTTCGGATCGGCCAGGGCCGCGATTACTTTGGCGTTTTCATCCACTTCCGTGATGGCGCCGGAAGGACACCAATGGGTACATTGACCGCAGTGGATGCAGATTATTTCTTCTTTGAACGGCAGCTCATAGTTGTCAAACACGCTTTGCACATTCTTGCAGACTTCAATGCACTGGCCGCAAAGAATACATTTCTCGTTGTCCCGCGTAATTGACGGGTTGTCCGGGGCAATGGCGACGCGCCCCCGCACTTGCACCGGCCAGCCGGCCGGCACATTATACTGGCTGGGCATCCAGCCCGCCGCACCGGCGGCCGCGTCGGCGGAGGCGGAAGCGCCGCAGCCGGCTATGCCCAGCGTCGCGCCCAAAACGCCCGCGCCGCCGACCAGTTTCAGGAAGGAGCGCCGGCACAGTTTTCGAGCGCGCCCGGATTGAATTGGCATAGGGTTACCTCCTTCGATAGTTATACCATGATTGTAACACCTCCAGGCGCAAAAGGCAATTTCTCTGTTTCAAAATTGACAAGAAAAATTAAACAAATTTAGGCAAAAAATGTTTTTATTCGACATCATTCCGCACCGTTCGCGGAATTTCTGCAAATTACCACAAACAGATTGTTTTTTCGCCGGGACGTTTTTTTCCCCTTCGGCCCGGCGGGCGGAGGGTAGTAAAAAAAATTTGGGAGATGAATAAAAATTTTTCGCCCTATGGTATAAAGTGGTTGAACATGCTATAATTAGATAAAGACACAAAAATTGCGCATTGAAAAAGAGTTTGCGGGAACTGTTCACCGCAGCGAGGGGGAAAGGAGATTTAAGATGATGAAATCTAAGAGGGGAAACAGGCGTTTGGGCGCCTGCGCTCTGGCACTCGGTCTGCTGGGCGGGCTTGTTTTGGCCCTGCCGCTGTCTGTGGGCGCCGCGCCGGACGCCAACAGCTATACGGTCGTTCTGCGTTACGACGACAATATCCAGCTGCGCTATCAGCATGGGAGCGCAGACGAGCAATGGATCACCACCGGCGACGTCCCCCTGGGCGGGGCGCACTTGGGCGGCGCTGAGGGTGCGCTCGCCATACCGCAGATCTACTGCGTTGACGCGGCCGTGCCTTTTCACTCCTACGCCGCTTCCGGCGCGGGGGGCAGTTCCAGCGGCTGGCTGAACGGGGCGACCACCGATATTGTGCCGAATTACGTCGCGGCCGCGCCCGATCAGGTTCCCGCTGTTTTGGGGGCCCATTGGCGCGAGCTGGAATGGGTCGTCATGAACGGTTATCAGGGGAGTGAGCAGAGCTTGGCGGCTATGAACGCCCTCTTCCCCGCCCTCGCTGACAGCGGCGGGGCGTTGGGCGCTTTTGGGGCGGACGTGGCGGTGACGGCCACGAAGGCCGCCGTCTGGCATTTTACCAACCCCGACGTTGTCTACTTGAGTACCGGTTTTCTGCGTAAAAGCGGCGGCGACCCCACCAGCGTTAACGGCGTGAAGCATCGGCAGTTTTCCGCCCTCTTCGACGCCCTGGTGAATGGCGCGGCGGCTTACGCCGTCAATCCCAGCGCCCTGGGCGCGCCTCTGTACGATGTGACGCCTTTCGGCGTCTATATAGACGGAACCGCTTCAGCGCGGGGGGTTACGGCGGACAAGATATATTACGGCCCGTACTATGTGCGCGAAACCCAGGCGTCCTTGGATTCGCGCGCGGGCGTTACCCGAACGCTGGGATCGGTTTTCCTGCAAATAAATACCCCCGGGAGCGGCGTCGCGTTCTATGACGGGAATCCCGGCAGCGGCGGCAGCGAGATTGCGGGCGATCCGAGCAATCTGCCCTACGGCGGAACGGTGGCGGCGCCGAGCGTGCCTATTGGCCAGCCGTTTTACCTGGTCGCGCCGAACGATGGCGCTTTCGAGACCGGCGCCCTTAACCTGGCTGTTACGGCGCTGGCCCGGGAGCAAATCACCGCTCTCGACGCTCGAACCTTGAATTTGCCTACTGTTTTGCTGTACCAGGATCCCGCTAGCGGGCGGCAGGACTGGAACACGGTGCAGGCTTTTATCGGCGTGGCGGCGGCCCCGCTCACCCAGTACGCTTCCGCCGTCCTGCCCTTCGGCCAGACGAATACCGGCAATGTCAGCGTGACTAAGTTTGCTGCCGCCGCCGCAGGAGCGGGCCCGTTTACCTTCCGCCTGACCACCGCCGCCGGAGAGCCGGTGGATCTGAATCCTCCTTCGATCAACTTCACCGGTTATGCGCCGGATGGCGCTGACCCGGACGCTGCGACCATAGTCTCCGCCCCCGACGGAATTTTCCGGATCAACGGAGACAGTAAGGCGGCAGCGATCACGGGTCTGCCCTACGGCGACTATGTCGTCACGGAGGCATTCAGCGCCGCCACTGCGGCGTCATACACGGTGGACGATCCGGAGCTTAAGACCAGGGCCGGCCGCTCCGCCCTCTTCAGCGTGACGGCGGACGACGGGGATCCCAATACCTCTGATCTCGCCCACTTTGTCATATTCTATAATGACGCGGCGCCATTCGATATTTCCCTGACCAAGCTGAACGCGGAATCCGGCGCGGCGCTGGCGGGCGTGAGTTTCCGCCTGGCGGGTGAAAATATAAACGACGTCGATATAGCCGGCGACGCCTACGGGGCCGCTGTTTTTTCCACGCCGCTGCCGGGCGGGGACGCAAAGTATACGCTAACGGAACGCGCCCCGGCCGAGGGGTATAATGCCCTATCCGGCCCTGTCGCCATAACCGTGGCCGGCGGGGTCGTCACGGCGGTTACGCCGCAGCCCGCCGACGCGGCCCTCATCAGCGTGAGCGGATTGGGCAGCCGCCACCTCCGCCTCGTTATCGCCAATGTGCCCGTGGCCCTGCCGCCGGAGGAAAACCCGCCGGACGACAACCCGCCGGACGACAACCCACCTGATGAAAATCCGCCGGATGATAACCCGCCTGATGATAACCCGCCTGACGAAAATCCGCCTGACGAAAATCCGCCGGACGACAACCCGCCGGACGACAACCCGCCGGACGATAACCCGCCGGAACCGCACTCCACCACTCCGCCGGACGATAATCCGCCGGACGATAATCCGCCGATCGATAATCCACCGGACGATAACCCACCGGACGATAACCCGCCGGACTCCGGCACTCCGCCGTCTGTCCCGGACAATCCGCCGGGCTCAGATACTCCTCCGCCTGTATCCGGCAATCCGCCCTCAGACTCCGGCACTCCGCCGTCCGGCCCGGGCAATCCGAAAACAGGCCATATTTCCCTGGGAGCTATGAGCGGCGCTGCGGTCTTTACCGGGTTGGCGCTGCTGGGCGCGGCGCTCCGGCGCCGGACGGCGGCCGATAAAACAACGCCGGGCTAATAAATGTGGATGAATAATCCCCGGTAAACAAGGAGGATATGGCGATGGAAGGTAAGCGGGTGAGCAAATTTGGGCGCCGGGCCGTTTGGCTGGGCGTTCTGCTGGGCGTCATAGCGGCCGGGTGGATCCTGGCGGGCGCCGGGCCGGCCGGGGCGAAGGATCCGGAGGTGGTGACAGTAACCTTCCGGGACGGCAACGGCGTGGTCAAGACGGAATATATTCCCCATGGGGCGGCTGCCCCCAATCCCGGGCCGGCGCTGCCGCTGCTCGTTGAAGGAGGGGAGGTCTCATATCCGGACGACCCGGATAATAAACTGACTATTGAGGCAGGGACTCTGGCTTTTCTCGGCTGGTATGAAAAAGACGCGCCGGACGACCAGCCCTACGACTTCTCCCTGCCCGTAACCGGGGATAAAACCCTGTACGCCCATTACCGCGCGGACCATCTCGTGACCTATCTGAACGGTTACGGCGAGGTCTTCCTGACCAAGCTCGTCCCTGACGGCGTAAAAGTTCCCCTGCCGACGGAGGAAGAAATGCTGCGTTTCACCGCGCCGGAGGGCCGACATTTTGCGGGCGAATGGCTCCTGCCCAACGGGCCGCTCGCCGCGGAGCAGAAGGTTACGGGGGATATTACGCTGCAACCGTCCACAGTCACCGGCCAGCACTATGTCTTTTTCCTTTCCGACGGTACGCGCGTCCCTTACGCTCTGGTGGACGACGGAGCGCAGGCTTTGCGCCCGCCCAATCCCACGCGGGCGGGCTACAGATTTTCCCACTGGCAATATAACGACGGCGGCGGCGCGAAGATATATAATTTTAACACTCCTGTTACCGCGGACCTCACCCTGACCGCCCTATGGACGCCGGATCCGGGCAAAGTGCCGTACCATATCGTGTTTTGGCAGGAAAAGGCCAACCTACCGGACGGCGCCAACTTGGATGATTCAGCCAATTATGAGTTTTTTTACCAATATACCGCGACGGAATTTGCCGGCCGACCGGTGAACGCGCTCGGCCCGACGGGGGCCACCGACTCGATAGAAGCCCTCGTCGCGCCCCAGTCCGCCCATTTTCCTGATTTTTCCGACTACCACCATTACAGCGCCAACAGTACGGAGATACTCGGCAACGGCAACACGGTGGTCAATGTCTATTTTAACCGCAGGGTCTATAATTTTTATTTTGACCTGAACAGCGCCAACAGTCTGAACCCCGGCGCCGCCACGATGACGATCGGCGGGCAGGATTACCAGAATACGGCCGCTTTGAACGGGCAATATAAGTTCCGGGCCAAGTACGAACAGCATGTAGAGGACGTCTGGCCGACGAACGATAATGCGGTGATCGACTCCGGCCGCAGCGGTTACTCGTTCCACGGCTGGTATGTGCCCGGCGATCCGGTGCCGGCGGTGTCGAGGATCCTGGTCGTCACGAATAAACTGCTGCCGGCAAGCGGAACGAGTACCGACGTGCTGATAAAGGCGGATTGGATGACGAACAGCATGGCGGTAAATTTGAATTATTATTTTGAGACCCTGGACGGGGCCGCCCTGACGGGGGCGATGCAGTACAAAGGGAAGTATTACCAGAAAAGCGCGACCTACTCCCAAAATCTGAACGCCGTCGGCACGCCGTTCGTCCTGAAAGAGATCGAAGGTATGCGCGGTCTGACCGCCCGGGCCGTGAACACGGCCCAGGTCATGCCGGCCGCCGGCAGTAAACTGGCCGACCAGTACCTGTTTTACGACCGCAAGACCTTCCGCCTGGATTTTAACGGCATGGGCGGGGCCGTCACGCCGATTCCCGGCCGGGACTACCTGAATATCAAGTACGAATCGCCGCTCAAGTCCTACATGCCGTCGGCGCCGACGCGCCCCGGCTACACCTTCGCCGGCTGGTATTACGATGCGGGTTATTACCGCCCCTTTGACCCGGAGGAAGCGGTCATGGGCAACGCCAATCTCGCCCTCTTTGCCCGCTGGACTTCGACGGCAAACACGGTGCGTTTTTTTGACGACCTGACCGGCGCCCGGCTGCTGGCAAGCGCCTCCTACGGCGACAACAGCTATGTGGCCGACCCCGCTCTCTACACGGTGGGCGAACGCTATGCCAAGGGCGTGTTTATGGGCTGGCATATCTTTATCGGTTCCGGTCTGCATATGCCGTTTTCCTATGAAACTCCGGTGACGGAGGACTTGAATATCCACGCCGCCTGGCAGCCGGATTATTACCGCCTGACTTACCTCCGCGGCGACGCGGATAGCGGCGATCCCCCCCGGGACGACAGCCGTTATGCCCGCGGCACGGAGGCGGAAGTTTTTGGTGGCGGGACTCTCGCGCGCAGCGGACATCATTTTGTCGGCTGGCAGATCGTTGATGAGATCGCGGCCAAAGGAGCGTCCGCTCCGGTGTACTACGCCGGCAATCTTATCACCGTGGACAGAATTATTGAGTTGACGCCTTGTTTTGCCCCGGATACGCTGGTTTATACCGTCAACTACGACGTCAATTTCGCCAGCGTCCCTGATTATAATCCCTTCGTGGCGGAAATCAAACAATATGTTCCAGCCGGAGATACGATTACCTTGGCCGATTATATGCTACCAGACGGCAGCATACCGCCGGGCTACAAATTCGCCGGCTGGAGCGATGCAGGAGATGGCAAGGTGCAGTACACGGCGCGAACGCCGTTTGCGGTGACGGAGGACGGCCGGGTATTTTACGCGGTGTGGGAGGAAGAAGCGTCTTACCTCGTGACATTTGATCTCGGGCTCTACGGTCGTTCGGACATGCAAAAAGTGTATAGCGTGACGGAGGACACCAGCCCGGCCTGGCGGGGGACGGGAGCAAGCCTCCCGCTCAACGATCCTGCGGTCAATGTCACGCCGCCGAATGTCTCTATCGTGCCGCCCGACGCGCAAACCGTATGCGTGTTTGTCGGCTGGGAACCGGCTTTTGAGCCCGGCGGGCGGATTTATAGCGATCGCGTCTACACGGCCCAGTATGCCCTGCTGCCGGCGGAACTGCTGCCTAATTTCCCGTCGGGGGTAATCCCGGAACCTCCCTACTATATCCCGCAGCCGCAGCCGCAGCCGCCGGCGCCGCAGCAGCCGGAGCGGGAGCCGCAACCGGATCCGCCGCTAACCCAGCCGTGGTTGTATATCCGCAACTATCAGGACGACGCAGCGCTGCCGGAACGCGCAGATAGTACAATCGACGTGCGGGCGGTCAGGGTCGAATACGACGGCAATCCCCATTCGCTTACGATCAGGCCGCCGGACGGGATAGATATTTATACCATCTATAACGATACCGCCAAGCACGCTTATGTGGGCGGAACCGAGCCTGTGGGACGGACGGACGTCGGATCGCTGGGGATCATGCTCCACTTCACGGCGGACGGCTATAATTCTCTGGCCGCGATGTCCTATATCATTATAACCCCGAAAGAGCTGCATCTCAGCGCCCCGACCGTTAGCATCCGCAGCAGCGGCGCCGTGTCGGACTGGAGTGCCTACCTCGTCGCTTACGGTGAGGTGGGGAACGATAATTTCGATGAAGGGCTGCTTGATGTCTACACGACAGGATCCCCGGCCCAGGCCGAAGCGTGGGAGCTGGCATTGGAGTTAGAACGGCCGCTGAGGTTTTACCGCCCGGGTGATCCGCCGGGAACCTATGACTATATCGTTGATGCCTATAATGTTGATCCCCAGCGCTGGGGCGGCGCCAATATTGATAAAGACAGAAACTACAAGACTCCGCTGACCCTGGGCGCCCTGGTCGTCCGGCCCCTTATCCCGAACGGCGGCACGGGCGGGGACTTCCCGCCGATGGCCGAGCCGCTCAACCCGGACGGCTCATTTCAGCCGGACCAACCGATCGAACCGCTGCAACCCGCTGAGCCCGGACAGCCGGGGGACACGCCGCCCTTGACGCCGCAGACTCCGACGGAACCCGGTCAGCCGCGGACTCCGGCGGAACCCAGCCAGCCGGCGCAGCCCGCGCAGAGCGACGCGCCGAATCCGAAAACCGGCGTGGCCGGCGCACTGAGCGCCGCCCTCCTGGCGGTCGTGGCTTTGAGCCTGGCGGGACGGGCGGGACGAGCGCGGCGGTGGGGCAGGGGATCTCGGGTATCGTAGTACAGCTCACAGTGCACAATGCACAATGCACAGTTCACAGTTGGGGAGGGATTAGGGATTAGGGGCGGGACAAAATGGGGACGGCAGACTGTGCGGAAAAGCATTGGCAGCAACCCCCGGGTATCGTAGGGGCGCGCATAGGAGACTCCCTTCGGCAGAGGCCGAATGGTTAGTCGAACTTGCGGCTGCACTGTTGCGTTGCGGCGTCCCCTAGGACCTTGAGGAAAGAGAGAAGAGTACGATAGGAGCGGCAAGCCGTGACTTTTCGGAGTACGGCTTGCCGTCGTTGCGTTTACGGCTGTGCCGCCAAATGTGACCGGATCCATTCCGCCACGGCTTCATAATCAAGTGACCCTTCCGCCACG
>JAISWK010000185.1 GCA_031270805.1 Gracilibacteraceae bacterium | reverse complement strand
ACAAGGTCTATGTGGCTAACGGCGCTTCCCTCGTCGACGCTCTGGCGGCTTCTTCGCTGGCGGCGCTGACCCGTTCCCCGATCTTCCTCACGAACGGCTCCTCGATTCCCGCTCTGACTAACGCCGCCATCACCGAGAAGGTCACGGCCGGCACGGTCTTCGTCGCCCTGGGCGGCACGGGCGCGGTCTCCGAAGGCGTCATGGACAGCATCGGCGGCAGCTCCTCGGGCCCCATCGTCGTGAATACGGTTCAGGGTGTGGAGGAGAGCTTTAACACCCGCGCCGAAGATCAGTACCTGGGAATCCGCATCAATAACTCTCAGAAAGTCACGGCGGCCCAGCTGGACGCGGCCGGCTACGATGTGCTGTTCTCGGCCAGCACTGATGTCTTTGACGGTTCTGCGGACTCCGACACGGGCGAACTCGACCAGGGCGATATTCAGGATGTTTATGACGGCGGCGAAGACACCTTTGACTACAGTATTTCAGTCAGTCAGAAATCCGAAATCATCGCCGAGTCCGACTCGGTGGACGTGACCCTGTATGACGGGCGCACGACGGCGGCCAGCGGCATCACCAGCTACCGCCTTGACCTAATCGAGGATGGAGAGTCCGTCGTATTCAGCCAGGGTCTCAAGAGCAACACCCTGATTGTCGGCGAGACGGCCGGTTTCTGGAATGTGAAGGCCAAGACCGTCGCCGGCGGCACGGATGTGAATATTACGGACAGCATCAAGTTGAGTTCCTCCGACCCGTGGGTCGTGGACGTCAACGACGAAAATGACAATCCCGTCACGATCAACCTTACTCCCAACGCCAGAGACTATACGAAGTGGATTAGCGCGGTCGGCGTCGGCAAAGCCACGATCACGATTACTTCCGGCACCGTGACCGAGTCATTCACCGTCACCGTGCGTGACCCCGGCGACGACGACGGGCGGGTAGCGGCCAAGGCCACAGTGGAAACCAACACGCTGAAACTGGCTAGAGACGGCGGCTATGATTACACCCTCGTCAAATTCGTCGACCAGTATGGCGACCCGTTCGCGAAATGGGATCAAGTATTCTATAACAAGGACGGCGACGCTGTGACAGGTAATTTTACCATCACTAAAACTGTCAACAGTGTTCCCAACACAACAGTGGCCACTGTTGAGCCGGTGGGGCCAGGGAACGCCAAGGGCGAACTGCTGGTAGAGGTACGGTCCGCGGACGTAAGGACGGCCACCGAGTACCTCAGCTTCTACGGTTATAAGTGGGACGGCGCCTCGACCTTCCGCGAACTGGGCAAGATCAAGATCGATGTGGGCGCGACCGGTACGCTTGACCCGACCAAGTCCAAATTTGTCGCCGCCGACCCCGACGCGCTGGACTTCACGGTTGACCAGAACGCTTTCGAGACGGCGAAGCGCACCATCCACCTGCACTTGATGAAGTACACCAGCAACGGCTATGCCTTGGGCGCTTTCACCCAGGCTGAGTACAACGGCCTCTGGAACGACACTGAAAACGGTACTATGGCGGCAGCCGGACTGGGGGGAGCGTTCACGCTGAATACGAACCGGGAAGGTTTCATTCAGCAGCCGACGGCGGGTACTAACTATTCGAACTCTCCCATCACATTTGGCGGAGCCAATTTAGACATCATTAACGTCGCGGTAGAGATTCCGGCATCGTATCAGAACTTCAAGAGCGGTTCCGTCCAGCTCCAGGCCAAGATCAAGAAGCCCGGCAGCGATACCGTGACCACGAAGTCTCAGAGCATCAAGGTTGTGAACACGACGGCCCAGATCACAAAAATCACGTATGAGAATATCGACGAGATGAGCAGCGGCGACTATCAGCTGGACGAACTGCTCCTCTTCGACAATATCATCACGGACAAGACCTTGGGCGACGGCGTACTCCGGGCTGAAGTGCCAGCGGGAGTGAACGATTATATATCTCTCTTCTACGAGGGAGCGCAGCACCAGGAGATTGGCCGCATACTCACAAATCAGGCGGGTGTGGGCATCATCACCTTCTCTGGCGGCCCTTCCGACGACCCGGCTGACATTCTCATCACCGTGAATAACGCTGGTCTCACGGCCAACAAGACCGTTCAGTTCGCGGTAAAGAGATATGGCTCTAACAGCAATATCGCGACGAAGTCCATCAAGGTTCTGAAACCCTGACCGAGCAACCAAGGTCCTGAGACCCTGACGGATCAACGGAGCTAACAGCAACAGCATAACGCCGCCGGCCGGCGGCACGACCAGAGAGAACGGGCAATGCCCGTTCTCTCTTTGCGTTTAGTTGGGATTAGGGATTAGGGATTAGGGATTAGGGATTAGAGATTAGGGGCGGGGTCTTCTGGGAGCGCGGCCATCCTGGCCGCCAATACACCCGCACAGTATATGCCCCGGGTATCGTAGGGGCGGATGGCAATCCGCCCGTTGGTTTACGGGACGATTGCCATCGTCCCCTACGGCAATACCGCCCGATTCGGCGTATACGGGACGATTGCCATCGTGTTCTCAATGCCCTTCAATGTCCGAAATCGTCAGGGGCGAACACCTGTTTACTTTTGCCGCAGGCGCTGTTATAATAGTATGGTAAAATCTGAAGGAGGGTAATACTCATGTCCGATTTGACTGAACGCCAGCAAGTAATCCTCGACATCATCAGGAACGGCGTCCTGCAAAAGGGTTATCCGCCGTCCGTGCGCGAAATCGCTCTGGCGGCGGGACTCAGCTCCAGCGCTACAGTCCACAGCCATCTGCAGACACTGGAACAGAAGGGCTATATCAGGCGTGACCCAAGCAAGCCGCGCGCCATTGAAATTCTCGAAGCGGATGAGAGCGTTTTTCAGCACCGGGTGCAGCATGTCCCGGTTTTAGGCCGCGTGGCGGCCGGTTCACCGATGCTGGCCGCAGAAAATATTGAGGATACTTTTCCTGTTCCCTATGACATGGTCGGTACGGACGCGGCTTTTATCCTGCGCGTCAATGGGGAAAGTATGATCGAAGCCGGAATTCTGGACGGGGACCTCATCCTGGTTCGCCAGCAGAGTACGGCTCGCAGCGGGGATGTCGTCGTGGCCCTCTTGGACGGGGAAACAGCAACCGTGAAACGTTATTTCCGCGAGCGGGACTCCGTGCGCCTCCAACCGGAAAACTCCGCTATGGCGCCGATTTATGCGCGCAATGTCATGATCCTGGGGGTTGTGATCGGCTTATTTCGCACGGTTATTTGACATATTTTGCCAAAAACCGGGGCTTCAGTCGCCTTTTTGCCAAAAAATCGCCAGCGAACCCAGATCACTTTGCATTACTTTGCCGTCTGAGGGAATGGGGCGCAGCCCCCGGTACAGCCTGGGCGGGGTGATGTCGCAGGCGTACCCGGCGGAAGCGATGCGGGATGCGGCGTTACCGCTGATGATATTGGCGATCTCGCGCAGGGCGGACTCCACCATGTCGCCGAACCCATCGACCGGCGCCATAGTCATGCTCTGCACGATCCGCAGAGCCGTGACCAGCGGAAAAACAAATTCCGCGCTGCCGGGGCGGTCGCCGATAACGCCGACACTGACGTTTATGTCGTTTTGGCCGCTGACGGACGTCGGCGTTTCGTCCGAGACGGCCACGGCCGTACTCAGCATTTGACTCAGCACCTCGCTGGCGCTATCGGAAAAACAGGCGATAAAAGGAACGGCGTCCGAGTAGGCGGGCGCGGCGTCGGCGCTGACCATACCGGTGATTTTTCCGTCTTCTCTCACCACATGGTAGATCAGCCACCCAATCAGTTTACCCGTGAATTGCTGGACGATCTGGAGGTCGAAGCGGCTTTCGATCAGTTTTCTTTCATACTCCGCCACCGTGGCGACAAAATCCCGATGCAGCAGACAGTGCGCGGCCAGGCCCTCGTAGCCCAGTTTGGCCTGCAGGGCTTCCTCGTCGGCAAAATGCTTTACTACATATTCTTTCAAAAAAACCAGCGCGCGCGCGCAGGCGTCGCGGCTGTCCGCCTCCTGACGCCGTAAAACGTCCACCAAGTCATCCGTCATACGAAATAACTCCATATGTTGACTGTCGATGAGTTCGTGACCCACAGCGTAGGATTCTTTCCACATGCCCATTTGCCAAACCTCCCGCGGAAACGATCCGCAAACACATAGACGGGTAAATCCCCGGGCCGCGAGCGCAAGCCCGCCCCGGAAAAAACAGTTCGCCTGCTATGTTCGACGGACGGCGCTCAAATCCTGCCGCCGGGCAAACGCTCAACGGCCCTTCCGCGCCGCGCCCGCAACCGATAGTAGTTCAGCGCTCAGACTGCGGCCGCTTCCCGGATCGCGGTGATCTCTATCCCCGGCAAATGCGTATTCAGGAAATTCTTTTTTGCTTTGGCTCGATTGGGGGCTTCAATGACGGCGCTGAGGGAATAATCGCTCTTGTAGTAAATGATGTACTTCTTCTGGGTCGCGCTTCCGGAATCCGACGAATCATTTGCCGCTTTTTTCCACATCGTTTTGGCCTCCCCTTGTTTGATAATGTCACTATAAACTAAAATGTCTCGCTTGTCAATACCGTCTATGTACTTTTTTTATTTTTATGACCAGAAATTCATGGGTGAACTTTTCTCTGTCGGCCAGCAGGAAAACACAGTCGCGTTTCATCATCCCAGCGCCCCCGTAGCCAGCAAAGCCCCCAGATCAATCCGGCCTTTCCATTCCTTTAGCTGTGGATGTTTCCGCCCCGATACAATATTTACCGCTCCGGAGCGATCCAGTCTGGCGCACAGAATCTGATCCAGGGAGACATTGGCCAAAACTACCGGGGAATGGGTACTGATCAGCAACTTTAACTATGCAATCGTCAGCGAGAGCTGCTAAAGATTCTCCGGAGCGCAGCCTACCGCCGCTCCACGAACCAGCGCCCCAGGCTGTTCCCCTTGACGCTGGCGCTGCGCTCGAAGAAGATATAGCTCTGCCGCCCGCCCACCTGGATGGTGTAGCGGTCGCCCTGTCCTCCGGCTTTCTGCGCGGCGGCGGGGCGGATGTCCAGCACCTTTTCAATCCGGTATACTGTGCCGTCCTCCCAGCGCAGGCGCACCGGCAGCAGCACGCCGTCGGCATTGAACGCCGCCAGCACCGGCACATACACCTTGGCCGATTTGGCATCTTTTGCAGGCTGTTCATCGGTCTGCCCTGCATGGTTTCCCGCTTTCCTCGCGGTTGTCATTCTTCATCATCTCCCCGGTCTTTCAGCTTTCGCAGGAAATCGCCGCTGGCGATGTACTGCGGTTCGATCTTGTATCCCTTGCTTTTCAGGATGCGGAACTTGAAGTCCAGCAGCTCCGGCGGCACTCGCAGATTCTCCGCCGCGTAGTTGAAAAAGGTGTCATCGTTCAGCAAGCTGATGACTGCATCGTCGTCCAGAAGGTACTCGGCGGCGAACATGTTGGCTTCGTACTCATAGGTGTCCGTCCGGTCGAAGAGCAGAAAATCGCGAAAGCCCATCGGCTTCGGCACGTTCCGGTGGAGGACGACGTGGCCAAGCTCGTGCATCAAAACTATCTGCCGCATCCGCTCCGACAAGCAGCTGTTGATCGTGATAACGTGCTTGCGCTGCTTATACAGATAGAAGCCCTTGCACGCCGTTGGCTTCTTGCCCATCTCCTTGAGGTGGACGACAATGTTCATCGCCGCAGCCAGCCGCCACGGATCGCTCTCGCCGTACTTTTTCCTGATGCGCGCTGATTCCCGGCACAGGTATTCAATCGATAAAGACATATGCATCTCTCCAGGCTTTGAGTCTGCCGAGCCGTCCCCCGCAGCTTTCGCTTCCAACATCATCATAACATATCGGCTGTCCCTTTGTACGGACTTTGAACCCGCTATATATCCCACTGTCCTTGTGAACGTACATTGCCCGTCAAGGAGCATGGTGCCGCCTGCGTTCGTCCGGTCTGGCGTCAATACCTGGGTTTCTTGCGCCCGTACGTCTTTTTCGCTTCCCGCTTGGCTGCCCAATAGGCCTCGGTGACCGCCTCGAAGAAGCTGTCCAGTTCCTCCTGGTCAAGTTGCCCGCCGGCGAAGAGAGCGAGGTTCCCTTCCAGCAGCTTCTCAGCTTCCCTGGCCGCCCGGTTGCCGTACATCTCCCTGGTCTGCTCGACGTAGGGGTCTTTCTCAATGCCCTGGCGCGGGTCGGTCACGTCATCGTTCATCAGGTAGTCCACCGAAATGTTCAAGGCGCGGGCCAGCTTGTGCAGCGTGGTGCCGCGGGGTTCGGAGAGGCCGCGCTCGTAGGCGGAGATGCTCTTGATAGAGACGGAGATTTTTTCGGCCACCTCCTTCTGGCTCATCCCGATGAGTTCCCGGCTCAGCTTCACCTTTTCCGCAAAAGAATTCATGTCAGGCATCCTCTCCTTTCGACAAAAGTTTTGTAACTTCCACAAAAGACTCTTGACATATGGTTCATAAACTTCTATAATAGCATTATTCGCATATGGAAGTTACGGCTAATATATCACCCATATCGTCGTTTGTCAATAGGCATTAGCAAGATTTTTTAAGATTATAGTGGAAGTTAGGTGAGTATTGATGGCTACAAGGGACAGAACCATTCTCCACAGCGACATGAACAGCTTCTACGCCTCGGTGGAGGCGATGCTCAATCCGTCCTTGCGAGATAAGCCGGTGGCGGTCTGCGGCAGCACGGAGGACAGGCACGGCATCGTCCTGGCCAAGTCGGAGCAAGCGAAGAAGGTGGGCATCAAGACGGGCATGGCCACCTGGGAGGCCAGGCGGCTCTGCCCCGGACTCATCATCGTGCCGCCGCAGTACGAGCAGTACTTGAAATACTCGCGCCTTGCGCGGGAGATCTACGGGCGCTTCACCGACCAGGTGGAACCCTTCGGCATGGACGAGTGTTGGCTGGATGTGACCGGCAGCCGCTCCATCTTTGGCGATGGAGAGCGGATCGCCGGACGCATCCGCCGGATGGTCAAGGCGGAGCTGGGTTTGACGGTGAGCATCGGCGTATCCTTCAACAAGATCTTCGCCAAGCTCGGCTCGGACATGAAGAAGCCGGACGCGGTCACCATCCTCGGCCGGGATGACTTCCGGGAAAGAGTCTGGCCGCTGCCTGCCGGGGAGCTACTCTACGTGGGCCGGGCCACGGAGCGGAAATTGGCCGGGTACGGCATCCGCACCATCGGCGGCATCGCCCAGGCAAAGCCTGAGTTCCTGCGGCGGCTTCTGGGCAAGAACGGCCTGATGCTCTGGGCCTTCGCTAACGGGGAGGACCGATCGCGGGTCATGCACCGGGACTTCGTGTCACCGGTGAAGTCCGTGGGACACGGCACCACTTGCACCGCCGACCTCGCCAGCAGTGAAGAAGTGGGCAAGGTCATGCTCTATCTGGCGCAGGACGTGGGCCACCGGCTCCGCGTCCACTCTTTGGCGGCGCGGGGCGTCCAGATCACGGTAAAGGACGGCGATTTGTTCTGGCGGCAGTACCAGGCGCCCCTGCCCCTTGCCAGCCAGAGTCCAGGGGAGATAGCGGCGCTGGCCTTCCGGCTGTTCGAGGAGAACTACCACTGGGAGAAAAGCGTCCGCGCCGTCACTGTCAGAGCCATCAACCTGGCGCCGGAGAACGCGCCGGAGCAGCTTGACCTGTTCTGCGACTTCGAGGCGCGGGAGCGGCGGCGAAAGGCCGACGACGCGGTGGAAGAGATCAGGAGGCGTTTCGGCGAATGGGCGGTCTACCCGGCGGCGCTGCTGGGCGACCTGAAGCTTCCGGCGACCAGCCTGAAGGACGTGGTCATGCCGGGGGTATGTACCAATAGCAGGTATGGAGAAAAAACAGCAGGGCGGATTGGAAACCCCTATAAAGTAAGCAGAGTTGACTGTCGCGCTGTTTCGAAGTATAATGTAATAACAAAGTAGACACTATGCCTTAACGGCGGAAGGGAGTTTTTTATGGGACAACAATTGACGTACCGCACAACTATCTCACAAATAGGCAATTCGCAGGGGGTACGCATACCGAAATATCTTCTTGAACGCGAACTGACCTTTGCGACGGAGTCCGATGAGAGAACACAGGTTGAGCTTGTTCCTACCGGACATGGAATTTTAATTAAACCGGTGAAGCCGAAAAAAACTTTAACACTTGAAGAACTTTTCTCGGACTGGAGCGGGCCTTATGAGGCTGACGAGTTGCGGGAATGGGAGCAAATGCCTCCTGTCGGGAGGGAGCTGCTGTGAGCTTCAAGCAAGGGGACATCATCAAGTTCGATTTCAACCCGACACTAGGACACGAACAGGCAGGCTACCGCCCCGCCGTTGTCATAAGCAGAAATTTATCCGTAATTCCCAGCCATTTTCTAACCACACAGTTCTTACCGCAAAATAAATCTTGTAAACCCGCATAGCACCTGTTGACACCGGTCTTATCATCTGCTATAATGTGGTTATAAATATTC
>JAISWK010000109.1 GCA_031270805.1 Gracilibacteraceae bacterium | reverse complement strand
TTCCCATCCCGAACACGGAAGTTAAGACCTCCAGGGCCGACAATACTTGACGGGAAGATAGGTCGTTGCCAGGTAAGAGAAAAGCCCCCGGAACGCTTAAAGCGGATCGGGGGCTTTTCCGCGCGCCCGCCGGGGGCAAATCGCCCGCTGGGTGGGGTCGCGGGACAATCTCATCCCGGCTCAATCACGCTCCCCTGCGCGCCGCGCCGGACGCGGATTTGCCGGTCTATGCGCCTTTCCAGTTCCGCCACATGGGAAATGACCCCGATCAGGCGATTTTCCCCCGCCAGACGCTGCAGCATCGTGACGGCCGCGTCCAGGGCTTCGGCGTCCAGCGAGCCGAACCCCTCGTCAATGAACATGGCGTCCAGGCGGATACCGCCCGCCGTTTGCTGGAGTACGTCTGAGAGACCCAGGGCCAGCGCCAGGGAAGCCTGGAAGGACTCGCCGCCGGAAAGAGTGCGCACATCGCGCAGACGGCCGGTAAAATGATCGAGGGCGTCTATTTCCAAGCCGGCCCGCGTTCTCCGGTTCAGGGCGTCCCGCCGGCGGAGCAGAGCGAAGCGACCGTCGCTCAAAAAAGCCAAACGCTCATTGGCGGCGGCCAGAATCCGGGAAAAAAACGAGCCCTGGATGTAGGTTTCAAAGGTGATTTTTTCCCGGCCGCGCAGTTCGCCGTTGGCTGTCTCGGCCAAAACATTCCACTGGCCGGATTCCGCCCGCGCTATCTCCAGCCGGGCGGCGCTTTCCCCGATCCGGAGGGCGGCGGCGGCGTTCGCTTCCGCCCGCCGCTCCGCCAGCGCGGCGCTCTGTTCCGCTTCGCTCAGGCGCCGCGTCGCTTCGTCGCGCCGATCCCGGGCCGCGTCGAGGTCCAGCGCCGGGCGCCCGCCCGTTTCCGCCTGCAGGCGGGCGATTTCCCGCTGCTGAAAATTCAGATCCCGGCGCCAGGCTTCGTTTTCCCGCTCAATCCGTTCTTCTTCCTCCGCCGGGAGCAGAGCGGCGCGAAACTCATCCTCGCCGTCCAGACCGCAATCCCGCAGGGCTGCGGCGAAAGCGCGGCCGGCATCCGCCGCCTGAGCGGCCAGGGCCGCCGCTCTCTGCTCCGCCGCTTTGGCCACTTCTTCCGCCGCCTGCCGCCCGGCCGCCGCCTGGTTGCGCTCGCTCTGCGCCCGCTCCCAGGCGGCCTCACGGGTGGCCAGGCGTTCCCGCCCCTCCGCTGCGGCCCGGGCCGCGCTTTCTCCGTCGGCGTAGGGCAGCCCGGCCTGCAAGCTGCTCCGCCGCCCGAGTAAATTAGCCTCCCGCGTCTGCAGTTCGGCCGCCGCCGCCAAGGTCGCCTCCAATTCCCCCCGCCCGGCGGCGAGGGCCGCCGCGAGGGCCGCCGTTTCGGCCGCCGCCGCCCGGGTGGCGGTCACGGCGGCCTGGGCCGCCGCCATCTCTGTGGCCAGGGCGGCCGCCCGGGCCGCCAGCATGGGATGCAGCCGCTTTAACTCCGCGCTCATGTCAGCGGCGCTTTCCGGCCTCTGTCCGCAGCGGCGGGCCTGTTCCGCCAGATTCCGCGCCAGTTCTCCCACGCGGCTGTTTTGGCTGCCGCAGGCCCGGGCCTGGTTTTCCCGCGCCGTCCGCGCCTGTTCCGCCCGTTGCTTGGCCTGCCGCACCGATTGCTGTGTCGGGGCGCCCGCCGCCAGCACGGCGGGGGCGGGATGGACGACCGCGCCGCAAACCGGGCAGGGCTGTCCCGGCGTCAGGCGCGTGGCCAGGAGGCCGGCCTGGGCCCGCAAAAATTTTTCTTCCTGCGCCTCGTAAAGGGCCCGGCTGTCGTTAAACTCCTGCTCCCGCCGCTGGAATTCCCGCTGCAGTTCCGCCTCTTGGGCGCCGGCCTGCGTCCAGGCCAGGTAAAGTTCGCGCCAGCGGGCCAGGGCTTCCGCTTCCCCGGCCAGCGCTTCCAGCCGCCGCTCCGCCGGCCCCAGCTCTTCCGCCTGACGACTGCGCGTCACCGCCAGTAGTTCCCGCTCCGTCAGAGCCGCGCGTAATTCTTGCGCCCGGGCCGCCGTCGCGGCGATCTCCGTTTCCAGCCGGCTCAAGGCGGCGCTGACCTCCCGCAGGCCGGCATAACGCTCTTGCGCCGCCGCCAGGCGGACCAGGGCCTCGGCCAGCTCCCGCCGCTCCGGCCCCCGGTCGCTTTCCCGCCGCCAGGCCGCCTCGGCCGCAGTCAGCGCTGCCTCTGTCCGCGCCTGCTCCGCCCGCCCCGCCGCCGCTTCCGCCGCGGCGACGCTGGCGGCCGCTCCCGCCGCCTGACTTCTCTCCGCCAGGGGTAAAACCGCCGTCCGCAAGGCGCGGCTGCCGCTCAAACGCTCCGCCGCCGCCGTGCGGGCCGGCCCCTCGGCCGCCGTTTCCCGCTCCGCCGCCCTCGCTGCCGCCAGGGCCGCGCAACGGCGGTTATGCTCCTCGGCCCCGGCCAGTTCCGCCAGCAAACCATCGCGCACGCCCGTCCACACCGCCGCTTGCGCGCGCCGCTCCGCGGCGGTCGTCGCTTCTTCGGCGCTGAGCGCCTCCAGGGCGGCCGTCATGTCCGCAGTCGCCGCCTCGCTCAACCGGCCGGCGGCGAGGGCCGCCCGCGCCGCGGCCGCCGCCGGCGTGTCATCTTCCGTTATCGCCGCGTCCAGACTCCGGAGCAGGCTTTCCCGCGCCAGTTCCGTTTCCAGGCGCCGGTTTTGCGCCTCCTGCTTGAGCCGCTCCTGCAAAACCCGATATTTTTCCGTCTCGAAGATCGCGCGCAGGATGCTCTCTCTCTCCGCGGTTCCGCTCAGGATCAGGCTGAGAAAATCCCCCTGGGCGATCATGACGATCCGGGCGAATTGCCGGCGGTCAATGCCCAGAATTTCCTCCACCCGCCTGTTCACCCGCTGCGCGCCGGCGACCGTTTCCCCGTCCGGCAAAATCAATTCCGCGCTCAGGCGCAGGACGCGCCCGCCCGCTTCCTGCTCCGGCCGCCGCCGCACCGTGTAAACCCGCTCCCGGCAGGAAAATTCCAGACAAACTTCCGTTACCGTCTCCGGCCGGGCAAAATGGCTGCGCAGCATTTTACCCGTGCGCTCTTTTCCGCTCGCCTCGCCGAACAGGGCGAAGGAGACGGCGTCAAAAACAGCGGTCTTGCCGGCCCCCGTTTCCCCGGCGATGAGGTAGAGCCCGCCCGGGCCCAGACGGGTAAAATCAACTGTTTCCGTCCCGCCGTAGGGCCCGAAGGCCGCCAGCGTCAGCCGCAGGGGCCTCACGCTTCCGCCTCGCCGGCCGCGCCGTTCATCTCCGCCGCCGCCCCGGTCGCTTCTTTATCTGTATCCGGCTCCGCCTCCCCATCCGGCGCCGCTTCCGCCGCCGCGAGCAGAGCGCGGATAATCTCCGTCTGCGCCTCGTTCAGGTCCGCCCCGTTCTGGGCGCGAAAAAATGATTGAAACAGGGCCAGCGGCGTTTCGCCGGCCGGGGGGTCATATATTTCCGCCGGGGCCTGAGTGCGGGCGTTGACATACTGGAGGACGGCCACATGCGGGAAAAAACTGCGCAGCCGGTTCAGGGCGTCGTCGACAAAATCCTCGTCCGTCAGCGTTACTTTCAGATAAGCGTCGCCTACTTCCGCCGCTGTTTCCGGCCGGGCCAGCCGGGCAAAAGTCCCGCTGATCACGTGCAGGGGGCGGCGCGGTTCCAGCGGACGCTCCGTCACCCGCGGCGCTTCCCCCGGCGGACCCAGTTCCACGGCCAGAAACCCTTTTTTCCCTCTGTCCGTCTCGCCGAAGGAATAAGGCAACAGCGAACCGGCGTAACGGACGCGCTCGCTCACGGCCTGCGCCCGGTGCAGGTGGCCGAGGGCGGTGTAAGTAAAAGGAGCGAAAAGCGCGATGTCCACCCGTTCTTCGTTGAGGGGAACGCGCTCCGAGTCCGCGCGCAGAGGATCCCAGCCGTCCAGGCCCACGAGCTGGTGCGCGGCCAGCACCCGCCGGGCAGGGCCGGTGAAACCTTCCCGCTCCAGGACGGCCCGCACAGCGTCCTCGGTGGTGGTAATATTTTCCTGGGGAAAAAAGCGGCGCGTCATTCCCGGCCGCAGCCAGGGCAGCAGGTAAAAAGCCACTTCGCCCCATTCGTCCGCCAGGGCCACCCGCCGCAGCCTTCCCTCGTATTGGGCCTCGATGTAGACCCGGCTGGCCGCCATGATCCGGCCGCCGAAGCCGAGGCGTTCCGGGGAATCGTGGTTGCCGGCGATCAGCAGCACGGAGGTGCCGGTGCGCGCCAAAGCCGTCAGGAAGCGATCGGCGATGCTGACGGCCTCCGCCGGGGGGGCGGCCCGATCGTAAATATCCCCGGCCAGGATTACCGCGGCCGGTTTTTCCGCCGCCACCGCCGCTAAGACCTGGGCCAGGGCGAATTCCTGGTCGGCGCCCAGGGGAAAACCGTGCAGGGTTTTGCCTATGTGTAAATCGGCCAAATGAAAAAACAGCATAACAGGTCGGCCCGGGCCTAAATCGGCCCGCGGGTTTCCAGGGCCAGTTCGATCAGGCGATCAAGCAAAGACTCGTAAGGCAGGCCGCTGGCCGCCCACAGTTTCGGATACATGGAAATGCCCGTAAAACCGGGCATGGTGTTGATTTCGTTGATATAGATCTCGTCGGCGGCGGTAACAAAAAAATCCACGCGGCCCAGACCCCGGGCGGCGACGGCGGTGAAAGCCCGCAGGGCGTAATCCCGCAGGCGTTCGCTCAGGGCCGCGGGCAGGGGGGCGGGGATGATGAGGCGGGAAGCAGCCGAAACATACTTGGCCTCGTAATCGTAAAAATCTCCGTCCGGAATGATTTCTCCCGGCACGGACGCCTGCGGTTCGTCGTTGCCCAAAACGCTGATTTCGATTTCCCGGCCGCTGATCTGCCGCTCGACGACGATTTTGGGGTCATGGGCCGCGGCCAGATCCAATCCGGCCCGCAGAGCCGCGCGCGTCGCCGCTTTGGTAATGCCGACGCTGGAACCCAGGCTGGCCGGCTTGATAAAACAGGGGTAGCCCAGTTCTTCTTCTATCCGCCGCCAGAGCGCTTCCTCCGCCCGCCGCGCCGCCGGCAGCACCAGGTACGGCCCGACCGGCAGGCCCGCCTCCCGAAAAACCGCCTTGGCCCGGTCTTTGTCCATGCCGAGCGCCCCTCCCAGCACGCCGCAGCCCACAAAAGGCAGCTCGGCGAGGGTGAGCAGTCCCTGCACCGTGCCGTCCTCGCCCCGGGGCCCGTGCAGGACGGGAAACACCACGTCGGGGCGGTAAACGCCGGCCGCGCCGCAGCCGCCCAGCACCATGAAGCCGGAAGAACCCGGGGCCAGGTGCAGCGTCACTTCCGCCCCGGCCTGCCCTTTGCCGTTATCCGCCGTCAGCCATTCCTCCGGCCGGACGCCGAAATACCAGCGCCCCTGCTCCGTGATCCCCAGAGTGCGCAGGTCGTATTTTTCCCGGTTCAGCGCGGCGCAGACCGACTGGGCCGAGATGATCGACACCGCGTGTTCCCCCGACTGACCGCCGAATAAAACCAGCACTTTCGTTTTTTGCATCCGCTCTCATCCCTTCGTCACTAACGGTTTTCGCTGACAGCTTTCGCGGCCGGCTCCCCTGCAGCCGGCAGTAAATCTTCCGCCACGCGGTACACGTCCCCCGCTCCCAGCGTCAGCACCAGGTCGTCGGAACGCAGCGTCCGGCACAGGTAGGCGGTTATCTCCGCCAAAGTAGGAAAGTAACGGGCCCGGACGCCGGAATCCGCAATTAATTCGGCCAGGCGGCGGGAAGAAAGTTGCTGCTCCTCCCGGCTTTCCCGGGCGGAAGGAAAAATCTCGGCCAGCACCACTTCGTCGGCTTCGCTGAAGGAGAGGGCGAAATCCGGCAGCAACCGCCGCGTCCGGCTGTAAGTATGGGGCTGAAACACCGCCCGGATACGGCGGCGGGGGTAAGAAAGGCGGGCGGCGTTCAGGGTGGCCCGGATTTCCGTCGGATGGTGGGCGTAATCGTCTACTACCAGCGCGCCGTTCCGGCGGCCGAGCGTCTCAAACCGCCGCTTCGTGCCGTTAAACCCGGTCAGCGCGGCCAGGGCTTGCTCCGGCGGCACCCCGAGGCGCATGGTCAGAGCCGCGGCGGCCAAGGCGTTCAGAATATTATGCCGGCCGGGAAGGGGCAAATCCAGCCGACCGGCCGGGCGGCCGTCCACATGCACGTCGCAGCGGCTGCCGCCGCCGCTGAATTCGGCGTTGACCGCCCGCACGTCCGCGCCCGCCCCAAAGCCGAAAGTAGTGACTGTGGCCGGCGTGCGCATATCCAAGCGGCGCGGTTCCTCGTCCCAGATGATCAGTCCGCCCGCTGCGGGCAGGGCGCCGGCAAATTCCGCGAAAGCCGCCGTGACGTCTTCAATATTGTGAAAATAATCCGGGTGATCCAGCTCGATATTTGTAATAACCAGGAAAAGCGGCGCGTAGTTGAGAAAGTGCCGCCGGTATTCGCAGGCTTCAATGACAAAATAATCCCCGGCTCCGACCAGGGCGTTACCGCTCAGGCAAGGCACTTCGCTGCCGACGAGCAGACAGGGATCCAGGCGGGCGTCAAGCATGATTTTTCCGATCATGGCCGTCGTCGTCGTCTTGCCGTGCGTACCGGCGATACAGATCCCGTTTTTTTCCGCCATCAAGCGGCCGAGAAATTCCGGGTAGGAGTAGACCGGCAGACCGAGGGTGCGGGCGCGCCTGATCTCCGGGTGCTCCGCCCCGTAAGCCGGCGAGTGTACCACGATATCCGCCTCGTCGACATTGGCGGGGGCAAAGGGGCGAACCTCAATGCCTTCGCGTTGCAGCAGCTTGTCGGTAAAATACACCTGTTCCGTGTCGGAGCCTGTGATCACCGCCCGGGCCATTTTTCCCGCTATCTGCGCCAGGGCGCTCATGCCGGCCCCCTTGATCCCGACAAAATGGATGCGTTGTGTCAAGATACCTTCCTCCCAAGGCGCGGCCGCCGCCGCCGTTGTTGCTGAACACCAGAGAAAAACCCCTTCTTTTCCCGCCCGGGGCATTTACAAAGCGCTTTCCGTCATATACAATGAAAAAGTCGCCGCTGCCGCTGCCGATTCAGATAAAATTAGTCTCCAATTCTTCCCTGGCAAAAAAACCCTTGTATTCTTCCCGATCCAGAATACCGGTAATCACTCTTTCGTCACTGACAAAACAGCCGTTGCCACATTCGGCGAAAGAGCCGTGTTTTACATGCAGGCTGTATTCGCCGCAATCGGGGCATTTATATTTGCGGAGCCGGATCTCCGGTTCGGCTTCGCCCCGTTCCCACAAAGGCATGACCGTCCCCCCTTCCCCTGTCTCAAAATCCATTATAACGCCTGGAGGGCGAAAATACAAACGCAAAAATCACAAATGTCAGGAGATGCGAAAAATGACTTTACGGGAGTTGAGCGAACAGGCGGAAGCGGAGCGTCTGTCGCCTTTTGCCGCCCGCAGCCGGGAGGCCGGGCGGGAGCGGCCGGAAGAAAAATGCCCTATTCGTACGGAATACCAGCGGGATCGCGATCGCATCCTGCACAGCAAACCTTTTCGCCGCCTGACCCGGAAAACCCAGGTGTATATCGCGCCGGCCGGCGACCATTACCGGACGCGCCTGACGCACAGCCTGGAGGTTTCGCAGATCTGCCGCACTATCGGCCGCGGTCTGCGCCTGAACGAGGATTTGATCGAGGCCATCGCTTTGGGCCATGACGTCGGGCACACGCCTTTCGGCCATGTCGGCGAGGAAGCGCTGCGCGAAATGCTCGGGCATTTTGAGCATAACGAACAGTCCATGCGTATTTTCACGCGTCTGACCGGAGACGGGCGCGGTCTGAACCTGACCCGGGCGACGCTGGACGGTATCCTCTGCCATACGGGCGAGCAGACGCCGGCCACCTTGGAGGGCCAGGTGGTGAAAATCGGCGATCGCATCGCCTATCTCTGTCACGATTACGACGACGCCCTGCGGGCCGGCATCCTCAGCCCCGCGGATTTGCCCGCCGCCGTTCGGGCCGGGCTCGGCGCCGTCCCCGCCCGCATGATCAACGTCCTGGTCACCGATATGCTCGCGAACTCCGCCGACCGGAACGCCGTCAGTCAGTCTCCGGCCGTGGGCGAACTCATGGCGGAATTTCGCGCCTTTATGTTCCGGCATGTTTACATGGGCAAACGGCTCAACTTGGAGCGCAGCAAGGGCAAGCGCGTCGTCACCCTGCTGTTCCAACACTATATGGAATACCCGGAATTGCTGCCCGGGCATTACTTGACCTGGGCGGATGGAGACCGCCGGCGGGCGGTCGCGGATTATATCGCCGGGTTGACAGACAATTACGCCCTCCAGCGCTTCCAGGAACTGTTCCTGCCGAGCGAATCGCCGCCGAGTGGTTAGTGGTTAGTGGTTAGGGATTAGGGATTAGGGATTAGGGATTCCCCTCCTTTGGAGGGGTGCCGCGAAGCGGCGGGGTGGTTAGGGATTAGGGGCGGGACAAAATGGAGACGGCAGACTGTGTGGAAAAGAGAAGCGGAAAGAGAAGCGGGTGTGGGTTGTTGAATCTCCGGGGTGGTTATGATATACTCGAAAGGTGAGAGGGGGCGAAAGTATGCGCAGACTGCCGATAGGAGTCCAGGATTTTGAAGATATGATTACCAGCGGCTATGTTTACGTGGACAAGACCGATTTGATTTATAAACTGGCCACGGAAAGCAAACAATATTTTCTGGGCCGGCCGCGCCGGTTCGGGAAAAGTCTGCTCATATCGACGCTGAAAGCGTATTTTCAGGGGAAACGGGAACTTTTCCGGGGACTGGCGATAGAGGAACTGGAAAAAGAATGGAAATCATATCCGGTTATACACTTGGATATGAGCGGCGCCAATTATTCCGCTGTCAGCGCCTTGACACAGTGCTTGGCTGATCAGTTCAGACTTTTCGAAGATCAATATGGATTGCCGAACGGCGATAACAACACCGTAAGCTCTTCCAGGTTTTACAATCTCATTGCCGGAATCTATAAAAAATCTGGTGAGAGAGTTGTTGTGTTGGTTGATGAATACGATAAACCATTAATTGATGCGCTCGGTGACGAAAAGTTGCACGATTCTCTCCGTTCCGAATTGAGGGCCATTTATG
>JAISWK010000162.1 GCA_031270805.1 Gracilibacteraceae bacterium | reverse complement strand
GCACTCTGGCTGCGTTGCCAGAACCCGCAAATACAGCCAGTATTAGCGGAACCTGGCGCCTTGCCAGAGCACAAAATTGCTGCGCCAACTGCACAAGTTATTTATCGACAGTTCCTTATTATAAAAATTAGAATTTCTATTTGGATTATTAGAATTTTCAACGACAATATAAAGCCTTCCTGCGCTGTTTGCTTGAAATTTACCTGCTTTTAGGGCTGGCACATTATTTGCATATACAACTGGCAATCTGAGTAAACGCGCTCGGCGCCGGGGGGAGGGCTTTATTGGCTTCCATAAAAAAATTCGTTTATTTTGCGGTCGGCGCCTTGTTTTTGGCCTGCGCACCGGCCCTGATTTTTCTGCGCCCGCTTTCCGGCCTGAACGCCGGCGCTCAAATCATGCTCGGCGGGACAATAATAACCCTCTGGCTCTGGATTTTCAAACCTTTTCAGCTGCCGTTCGCGGTGGGCGGCCTGTTTCTGGCTATGTTCGCCCTGGGGCGCGGTCTGCCCCCGGCCGTTGTGTTCGCGGGTTTTACCCAATCCGCTGTCTGGACTCTCGTCCCGGCTTTGTTTTTTGGCTACGCGCTGCATAAAACCGGTCTGGGTAAACGCCTGGCCCTGTTTGTCCTCAAACTGTTCCGGCCTTCCTGCCTGTCTCTGGTATTGGCCTGCGTCGTCATCGGCGTCCTGCTCAGCATCCTGACGCCTTCGATTACCGTCCGCATTGCTATCATGGTACCGATTGCCACGCAATGCTGCGAGATTGTGCAGCTGCAAAAAGGCTCCCGGGGCAATTCGCTGGTCGTGCTGACCGCGTTCGCCATGGCGCTGGTTCCGGGCACGGGCTGGCTGTCCGGGTCGCTGTGGGGGCCGATTATCAAAGGTATGATGGATTCGGTGCCGCAGACGGAGGGACTGCTCACTTTTTCCTCCTGGGCCGGCGTTCTCTTTGTGCCGATGCTCATTGTCACAGTCCTGCTCGTTTCCGCCGCCGTTCTGCTCTTTGCCCCGAAAGAAGCTTTCCCGCCGCAAACCGCGCAGAAAATCCGCGAACTCCGCCTCGGCCCGCCCAGCCGGGAAGAAATCCTGACCGCCGTTATTTTGCTCTTGGTCTTTCTCATGTTCCTGACCGGCCGCCGGCACGGTCTGCCGGACGCCGCAGTCTGCCTGGCCGCTGTTTTCTGCTTCTTTCTCTCCGGCGTTTTGCGCGCCCCCGATTTCAATGCCGGCGTCAATTGGGATTTGATCGTTTTTATCGCCATGGCCCTCGGTATGGGCGGCATTTTTTCCGCCGTCGGCATTACAGATTGGCTGGCCCTGTTCATCGTTCCGGCCGTCGGGCCGCTGGCCCAAAACCCTTGGCTGTTCAGTTACGCCCTGCTCGTTCTGCTGTTCGCCTGGCGCTTTGTTGACGTGGCGAATTTTCTTCCGACGATGGCGATCCTGACCCCGATTCTGCCGGCCCTCAGCGCGGCCTACCATATCAGTCCCCTGGTTTGGGTCGCCTTTTTTATCATGGCCGGCAATTCTTTCTTCATGTCCTACCAAAATATGTGGGCTTTGCTCGGATATTCCTTTGCCGGCGAGCGGGCCTGGTCCGGCAAAGATCTCGCCCTTTTCGGCCTGCTCTATTTCGCCGCCTGCCTTTTGGCCCTGCTGGCCGCCGTACCGCTTTGGCTGGGGGCGGGCCTTTTCAACGCCGGCTGAGGGCGGGGAGGGGGGCCTGGAGCAGTTATTCTTCGTCCTGGGCGAGACTGGATTAGTGGGGCTGGGAGATGTTATGTAAAAAATTGGAAATAAAGGCTTGCATTCCCTCCGGTTTTCCTGTATAATGGTCTGGGGAAAACTGAAACCGGATGTAAAAAACCCGTCATCCGGGCGACTTTTAGGAGGATCTTATGCCATCGCGTAAAAATCAAAAAAGGGTAAAATCTTTTTTGATCCGCTTCTTTGTTATCTCGTCCCTGTTCCTGTTCCTGTTCCTGTTCCTGTTTCTCTTTCCGGCCGCGCCGGCGCCGGCCGCGCCTGCCGCCGCCAATCCCAGTCTGGCGGAAATAGCGCAAAAGATCGAAGCGGCCGCGGCCGAATACCAGGTGCCGGCGGAAATTCTCAAGGCGGTGGCCTTTGTCGAATCCGGTTGGCGCCAATTTGACGCCGCCGGGCGTCCCGTCGTTTCCCGCGGCAGCCGCCCCGGTCTGGGCATCATGCAAATAACGAGCTACAACCCCGCCGACGCCGCAGCGGTCAATGCCTTGAAATATGATATTGATTATAATATAGCCACCGGGGCCCGAATCATGCTCCTCAAATGGGACGCGACTCCGCGCATCGGCGACGGAGACAAGTCCAAACTGGAAAACTGGTATTTTGCCCTCTGGGCCTACAATTCCTGGTCCACGGTGAATAACCCGCGCACGGCCGCCGCCCGGGGCCGCCTCGCCTACCAGGACAAAATCCTGAAACTGATGAACACGGCCTACCTGGGCGAATTGACGCCGCCGGTCGCCGTCACGCCGATGCCGCTTTCGTCCCTGCCGGCCGGACTGCCCCACCGCAGCTCCCTCTGGTCTACGCCGGAGCCGGCGCATATGACGCTTACCCCACCCGCCCGCGGCGGCGCGGAAACTATGGTCTCTCTTTTTGCCCGGATCAGCGGCGTCAACCGCTACGACACGGCGGCCAATATAGCGGTGACCGGCTGGCCCCTGGGCGCGGCCACCGTCATTCTGACCGGGCGGGATGGTTTCCTGGACACCCTGGCCGCCATTCCGCTCAGCAAAAAAGAGGGCGCGCCCATACTGCTGACCGGCGCTGCCTCTCTTGACCACCGGACCGAACGCGCCCTGCGCTTCCTGCAGCCGCTAAAAGTAATTTTGCTGGGGCCGGAACTGAGCGGCGAGACGGAAGCCCAAGTCCGCACCCTCCTGCCCCAGGCCCTCCTGGAGCGGATCGGCGGGGTCGATCCCTATGAAACCGCAGCCCTGATTGCGGCCGGATTTCCCCCCGGCCGCCCTGCGGCCCTGGTGGCGGCGGCGGATGCCGCTGATCCGGCCGCCCTCAGTCTGGCGACTGCGGCCGCCGCCGCCGGCTACCCTCTGCTCCTGACCGGGCGGGACAGCTTGCCCCCCGCCACGCGAACCGCCCTCACCGCCCTGCGTCCGACCGCCCTCCTGACGGTCTCGGGCGGGAACCGCCCGACCGATGCCGTGCTGGAAGAAATACTGCAGCTCACGGCCCTGCCAGCGGAGGCGCTTACCCTCTATGCCGGAAACGATAAGTACGAGGCCGCCGCCGCCGTAATGCAGACGACCTTCCCCCGGGTGGGGAAAATTTTCCTGGCCTCCGGCGCCACCTTGGCGGACGCTCTGGGTGGAGCGGCTCTGGCCGCGCAGCAAAGCGTCCCCCTCATCCTTGTCCCTCCGACCGGTGTGAAGCAAGACGGGATTTTGGCGGATTATCTGCGTTCGCTGCCGGCCGGCGCCGAGATGGAGATCTTCGGGGGGGAAGCGGCCGTCCCAGATAGCGCCGCCGCCGTCATCCGGGATTTGTTGGACGCCGAGGGCGGTTGAAGCGGGACTTGCGCGCTGTGGCCCTATTTTGCCGTTCCGTCGCCGCGCCGTCTTAGCTAACGCTCAACATAGCCATGGCTTCGCTGGAAAATTATGTATTGTAGCGCGGTTCTTTTTTTGTTACAATTGTACTTGCCGGCCAGTCCGGACAATGGCAGAGGAGCTGCAAGAAAATTATGGGAAAAACACTGACGCATAAAATCATGGCCGCCCACCTGGCGGCGGGCGAATTGGGCGGGGGCGGAGAAATCGCCCTCCGGATCGACCAGACCCTGACCCAGGACGCCACGGGCACCATGGCCTATCTCCAGTTCGAGGCGCTCGGCCTCCCCCGCGCGCGCGCCGAACTCGCCGTGAGTTACGTCGATCACAACACGCTGCAAAGCGGTTTTGAAAACGCGGACGACCACGCCTTTCTCCAAAGCGCCGCCGCGCGCTTCGGGCTTTATTTTTCCCGCGCCGGCAATGGCATATGTCATCAGGTGCATTTGGAACGCTTCGGCGTCCCGGGGAAAACCCTGCTCGGGGCGGACAGTCACACGCCGACGGGCGGCGGTCTCGGTATGCTGGCCATCGGGGCCGGCGGCCTGGATGTGGCGGCGGCGATGGGCGGCGGCCCGTTTTACCTGAACGACCCCGCGGTCGTACTCGTGCGCCTGAGCGGCGCTCCGCCCCCCTGGGTTTCGGCCAAGGACATTATTCTGGCTCTGCTGGAGCGCGTCAGCGTCAAAGGCGGCGCGGGTAAAATTTTTGAATACGGCGGGCCGGGCGCGGCGGCCCTCACGGTGCCGGAGCGGGCGACCATCACCAATATGGGGGCGGAACTCGGTGCCACCTCCTCCCTTTTTCCGAGCGACGAACAGACCCGGCTTTTTCTGCGCGCCCAAAAACGGGAAAAAGACTGGAGGCCCTTCGCGGCCGATCCGGACGCCGTCTACGCGGAAACGCTGGAGATAGACCTGAGTACCCTCCAGCCCCTCGCCGCCCGGCCCCATATGCCCGACCTCGTCTCGCCCGTGGCTGCGCTGGCCGGTCTGCCTGTCAACCAGGTCTGCATCGGCTCATGTACAAATTCCTCCTACCGGGATCTCATGACCGCCGCCGCCATTCTCCGGGGCCGGACAGTCCACCCGACGGTCAGCCTCGTCGTCGCCCCCGGCTCGCGCCAGGTGCTGACGATGCTCGCGGCGAACGGCGCCCTGACCGATATCCTGGACGCCGGCGCCCGCGTGTTGGAGGCGGCCTGCGGGCCTTGTATCGGCATGGGGCAGGCCCCGGCTTCCGCCGCCGTATCTCTGCGCACTTTCAACCGCAATTTTGCCGGGCGCAGCGGCACGGCCGACGCCGGCGTTTATCTCGTCAGTCCGGAAACAGCCGCCGTCTCCGCCCTGCGGGGCGTACTGACCGACCCGCGTTCCTTCGGCGCGCCGCCGACCGTCACCGCCGTGCCGGATATTTTTCGTGTGGACGATTCGATGATCCTGCCGCCCGGCGACCCGGCCACGCCGCTCGTGCGCGGGCCGAATATCAAACCCCTGCCGGTGTCGCCGCCGTTGCCGGACGAGCTCTCCCTGCCCGTCGTCGTCAAGCTGGGCGACAATATTACGACGGACGATATAATGCCGGCCGGGGCCAAAGTGCTGCCGCTGCGTTCCAATATCCCCGCCCTGGCCGAGTACGCCTTCGCCCCGGTCTGCCCCGCTTTTGCCGCTAAGGCCCGGGAGGCCGGCGTCTGCGCCGTGGCCGCCGGGCAGAATTACGGCCAGGGCTCCAGCCGCGAACACGCCGCGCTCGTGCCTTTATATCTCGGGGTGCGCGCCGTTCTGGCCCGGAGTTTCGCCCGTATCCACCGGGCCAACCTGATCAACAGCGGTATCCTGCCACTCACTTTCGCCGGTGAGGAAGATTTTGCCCGCCTGCAGGCAGGGCAGACCGTGGAACTTAAGGGACTCGGCGCGGCGATAGCCGGCGATGAGCCTTTTTCGGCTCGCATCGCCGGGACGGGGGAAACGATCCGGCTACGCCATGATCTGTCCGGGCGGCAGAAGGGGGTTATCCGCGCGGGCGGCCTGTTAAACGCCATCCGGCAGGGGATAAAATGAACAGAGAATTGGAATTAAAATACGGCTGCAACCCGAACCAGCAGCCGGCGCGGGTTTTCCGGCCCGGGGCCGATTTGCCCTTCACCGTGCTGAACGGGCGGCCCGGCTATATCAATTTGCTGGACGCCCTGAACGGTTGGCAGCTGGTGCGGGAACTGCAAGCGGCGACGGGTCTGCCGGCGGCGGCCTCGTTCAAACATGTCAGCCCGGCCGGGGCCGCGATCGGCCTGCCGCTCCCGCCGGCGCTGCAAAAAAGCTGTTTTGTGGACGACCTGCCGCTCACCCCTCTGGCGGCGGCTTACGCCCGCGCCCGCGGCGCGGATCGGCTCTCCTCCTTCGGGGATTTTATCGCGCTCTCTGATCCCTGCGACCGGGAAACGGCGGCCCTTATTGCCCGGGAAGTATCGGACGGCATAATAGCGCCGGGCTACGCGGCCGAAGCGCTGGCCATACTCAAAAACAAGCGCGGGGGCGCTTACAATGTCCTGCAAATCGACCCGGCCTACCAACCGCCGCCGCTGGAGCGCAAGGAGGTTTTCGGCCTGACCTTTGAACAGGGGCGCAACACGCTGCTGATCGACGACCGTTTGTTGCAAAATTTTCCCACCCGGCGCAAAACCCTGCCGGATACGGCGCGGCGCGACTTGATCGTGGCTCTCGTCGTCCTCAAATATACCCAGTCGAATTCGGTCTGCTACGCTGCGGACGGTCAGGCGATCGGGGTGGGCGCCGGACAGCAGTCCCGGATTCACTGCACCCGCCTGGCCGGAGACAAGGCGGACCTCTGGTGGCTGCGCCGTCATTCCCGCGTGCTGGCGCTGCCTTTTCGCCCGGAACTCAGCCGGCCGGAGCGGGACAACGCGATTGATATTTACCTGACGGGCGAGGGCGAGTCGCCACCCACCGGTTGGGAGCAGATTTTCACCGAGCGGCCCGAACCGCTGTCCGGCGCGGAAAAAACGGCCTGGCTGGCCGCCGTGGACGATGTCTCCCTCGCTTCGGACGCCTTTTTCCCGTTCGGCGACAATGTCGAGCGGGCGCACCGGAGCGGAGTGCGTTATATCGCCCAGCCCGGGGGCTCCGTCCGGGACGGCCAGGTCATAGAGGTCTGCGATCGGCTGGGCGTCACGATGGTTTTTACCGGAGCGCGCCTGTTTCACCATTGAGGTTTTGCGAGCCGTCCGCCGGGCCGACTCTCCCGACGGAATCATATATTATCCCGGCCGCCCGGGCCGCCTGGGGAGAAAAACAGTTGCGCCCGTCGATCACCACGGGGCGGCGCATGAGTTTGGGGAAACTGTTCAGGTCGTAGGCCAGAATCTGCGGCCATTCGGTGAAAATAAAACACAGTTCGCTGCCGGTCAGCGCCTCGTCGATAGTCCGGCAATATTCGATGCCCTCCGGGTAGAGGCGGCGGAAATTATCGCTCCCGGCCGGATCCCAGGCCCGGATCAGAGCCTGTTCCTCCAGTAAGACCGGGATATTCACCAAAGACGGCGCCTCGCGCAGATCGTCGGTGCCGGGCTTGAAGGTCAGGCCCAGAACGGTGATTTGCCGGCCGGCGAGGCTGGCGTAATATTTGCGCGCCTTTTTCAGCGGCTTGAGTTTCTGGCTTTTATTCACCTCGATCGCGGCCTTGATCGTTTTCAGCTCGTAATCGTAGTAATCGGCCAGAAAATAAAGAGCGGCGGTATCTTTGGGGAAACAGGAGCCGCCGTAGCCGATGCCGGCCTGCAAAAATTGGTTCCCGATCCGCGGGTCAAGGCCCATACCCCGGGAAACGGCGTCAATATCCGCCCCGATGATCTCGCAGAGATTGGCGATCTCGTTTATATAGGAAATTTTCAGGGCCAGAAAATCATTCGAAGCATACTTCACCATCTCGGCGCTTTTGCGGTCGGTGATCAATAAGGGGGCGTTAAAGGGTTTATACAAATCACGCATAAACTCTCCGGTTTCCCGGTTTTTGACCCCGACCACGATCCGGGCGGCGTGCATGGTATCGCGCACCGCCGTCCCCTGGGCCAAAAATTCCGGATTGGAGACGACTTCCACCGCTATGCCGCTCAGATCCCGGTTGATCAGCGCGTCGAGCCGGTCGTTCGTGCCGATGGGCACGGTGGATTTTACCGCCACCACCGTGTTTTTCCTCACGCTGCGGGCGATCGTCCGGGCCGCGTCGTATACATAGGTCAGGTTCGCGGAACCGTCGCGCTTTTCCGGCGTGGCGACGGTGATAAAAATAATATCGGCCTCCCGGTAGGCGGCGGGGCCGTCAGCGGTGAAAATCAATCGCTCTCTGTTTTTGTGCATCAGCTCCGCCAGCCCCGGCTCAAAAATAGGGCAGACGCCGCTCTGCAGAGCGGCCAACTTTTGTTCGTCTATATCGACGCTGACGACGGCGTGACCGTGTTCCGCGAGACAAACCCCCGTGACCAGCCCCACATAGCCGGTTCCGGCGACAGCGATTTTCATGGGCGGTTCTCCCCCTCCCGGGCCGGGGCCTTTTTTCCGCCGCCCGGCGGCAGACCGGAAATAAAACCCAGGCCGTATGATATATGCAGGATAAAATGAACCCAAGTCAAGAGCAGTTTCGCGGCCGGGCCCGCCGCACGCCTGTTCGTGCAGGAAAAGAACAGGTTCAGCAGGAAGTAAAGGGCGAGTACCCCGGCGTAAACCGGCGCGAGCGGCCGAAATACCAGCGCCGCCGTCCCACCGCCCAGGAGGAAAACGACAAAGGCTGCCGGGGCCAAATGGGTGGGCCGGGCCGGGCGGCCGTGTTTTTTGATTACGGCCGTCTTCCAGCGCCCATACTGAAAATACTGGGAAAACAGCTTGCGCAGGGAGGCCCGCGGGTAATAGAGCGATTTGATCTGCGGCGTGAGGAAAATTTTGCCGCCGGATTTGATGATCCGGTAGTTCAATTCGTCGTCCTGATTGCGGGTGAAATTTTCGTCAAACAGGCCCGCGGCCAGCAGGACTTCCTTGCGGAAAGCGCCCAAGTAGACGGTGTCCGCCCAGCCTTCATATTTTTCGTCGTGAAAACGCCCGCCGCCCAGGGCGAAGGGTGAGTAATAGGCGGCAGCCACCACCGATTGGATGAAAGATTTGCCTGTAGCCCGCATCGGCCCGCCCACGTTGGCCGCCCCTGTTTTTTCCAAATAATGCACACATTGGGAAATATAATCTTCGGCGTACTCGCTATGGGCGTCGATCCGGACGATATATTTTCCCGCCGCCGCCCGAATCCCGATATTCATGGCGCAGGGGACGGTGCGGGCCGGGTTGTCCCGCAGGCTGATCAGGGAGGGCCATTGCTCTATATAGCGTTTGATTATTTCCCTGGTTCGGTCGGCGGAATCCCCATCCACAAAAATTAATTGGGTCTGCTCGCGGGGAAAATCCTGGGCCAGCAGGGACTCGATACATTTTTCGATATAAGCCTCCTCGTTCCGGAGGGGGACGACCACCGACACGCTGATTTTATCTTTCACCGGCCCGCCCCAGTCCCGCCGCCGGACTCAGGCCGCTCATATAGCGCCAGCAGCGTTCGGGCGGTATAAGCAACCTGTTCGTCCGTTAAAAGGGTGTGCAGGGGGAGAGAAATCTCGTTGCGGTACTGGTTATAGGCGTTGGGAAAATCAGCGATGGCAAAACCCAGTTTTTTGTAGGCCGTCATGAGAGGCAGGGGCTTAAAATGGACGTTGACGCCGATCCCGGCCTGCGCCATGTCGGCGATGACGCGGTTCCGCTGCTCCTCGTTTTTGCCGGGCAACCGGGCCAGGTACAGATGCCCGTTGGACTCCATCCCCCCGCGGCCGTGGGGCAGCGAGACCAGACCCCGGCCCAAAAGCGCCGCGTCATACAGCTCGACAATCTGCCGCCGGCGGGCGATCAGCGCGGGCAGACGCCGCAGCTGGCCCAGGCCGATGGCCGCAGCGATATCCGTCATATTGCATTTGCGCCCGCAAAACTCTATATCGTATTCCCAGACGCCGGGGGCCAGTTTCGCCAGCGCGTCCCTGGTCTGGCCGTGCAGGGAATGAAGCATGTAAGCCCTGTATATTTCCCCGTCGTCAATCCCGGGCAGGGTTTTCCAGACGACGGCGCCGCCTTCGGCCGTGGTGGGGCATTTGACGGCGTGAAAAGAAAAACAGGTAAAATCGGCGAAGCCGCCGGCGGGAACACCGCCCGCAGTCGAGCCGAAGGCGTGGGCCGCATCGGCGATCACGGCTATCCGTCCCAGCGCCTCCTGCAGGCGGCCGGCGGGACGGAAAAGGCCGGCTTTGGCCTTGACGGTCTCCATGAGGGCGGGATAGTCGCAGAAAACCCCGCCTATGTCCACCGGGATAACAGCTTTCGTGCGTTCGTTGAGCAGAGGTTCGATCCGCCCGGCCGAAAGGTGAAAAGAATCCGGGTCGGTGTCCGCCAGCACAATCCGCGCGCCGACATGGTTGATCACGCTCGCGGACGCGGTATAGGTGTAGGCGCTGGTGACGACCTCGTCCCCCGGGCCGACGCCCAGAATCCGCAGAGTAGTCTCCAGGGCCGCAGTGGCGCTGCTCAGGCAGACCGCGCGGCCGGCGCCGCAGAGGGCGGCGATTTCTTCCTCCAGCCGTTTGGTTTTCGGGCCGGTGGTTATCCAACCGGACTTCAGAACCTCAACCACGCCTTCAATTTCCGCCTCTGAAATATCCGGCGGGGAAAAGCTGATTTGCATACCTTCCTCCCTCCAGTTGAATTTTTGCTTCGGTTGCGCCGCGCCAAGCAATTCCTGGCCAAACGGCTTGATTATATCATTCCGCCCCGGCGTTTGATCACCCCCGCTCGCGCGGGGATAGGGGCGCGACCGCGCGAAGCGATGAAGGGAAGCGCCCCTATCACAACAAGCACGAGCGCCGCAGAGCGGAGAAAGCGAGTACGACTTGCAGCAGCAACAGGGAGCATCGCCGAGGCTGATGGGTGATGACACGAGCGATGCGACCATGTTGCAATGCCAGCGACTTGGCGCCTTGAGAAAAGCTGATGGGAGCTAACCGGCGTAAGGCGCCTTAGTCGCAACGAGGCCAACGCCGCGAACGGGAGACGAAACCACGCGGCGACATTCCCTCCAGTCCTCAAGGAACACCCCCGCTCGTATGGGGAACACATCCTCACGTTTTTCCTGCTCAAACGTCTCGGGGGATCACCCCCGCTCGCGCGGGGAACACTACCATGGCCCGGTGCTATAGCCATAATCGTAAGGGATCACCCCCGCTCGCGCGGGGAGTACAGGATATGCTTCAGAAAGGATGGGCTGTCTATGGGATCAACCCCGCTTGTGCGGGGAAAAATTTTCCGTTTTTCTGTACATGGTATGGCTTTGGGGATCACCCCCGCTTAGCCTTTCCTTATTGTACGCCACTTCGCTTTCTCTGTCAACTGCGTTTTCATTTCCTACTAAGGGTGTAGATAAAAATGGTGAAAATATAATGTTTTGTTGCTAATATTGATTATGCTCATTATATTGACGAAAACCTGTTTATTGGAAGCGGTGCTATTGAAAGCGGCAACAAAAGCGTCCTTCAGCAAAGGCTAAAGCAAGGCGGAATGCGCTGGAATCCTCTCACTGCTCAGTATCTTTTGACGCTCAGAGCAAAATACAAAAGCAAGCTTTGGCAACAAGAAGTCGTGCGTCCGTCTCTAAAATTTCTGCGCGGAAACGATAACTTCCATTTATCCCCAGTTGCCGCTAAACATATCTACCCCCCCGGGGCGTCAACCTACCAATTATAAAAATTATAAGAAAAAAATCTACCCCCCAAAAAAATTATAAAAAATATTGTGTATAAGTACTTGACAATCCTGTTTGTGCATATTATAATAGTATAGTTGGAGTTGGGACGCAGATAAAACGCAGATAAATCGCGGGTTTGCGGGGTTGCCTAAGCACAACGGAACTCGGCGCTAATTCCGAAAATCGCGGAAAACTACTGAAAGCGGGGATGTATGGATGGGTCATTCAGATGCATTTGATTTATCGCGA
>JAISWK010000120.1 GCA_031270805.1 Gracilibacteraceae bacterium | reverse complement strand
CAGGATGGCCGCTAATCCGCCCCTAATCCCTAATCCCTAATCCCTAATCCCTAATCCCTAATCCCTAATCCCTAATCCCTAATCCCTAATCCCTAATCCCTCTCCCTCTCCCAATTGTGAATTGTGAATTGTGAATTGTGAATTGTGAATTGTATAGAACCTGCCCCATTTTGCCCCGCCGCTTCGCGGCACCCCTCCACAGGAGGGGAATCCCTAATCTCCCTCTCCAACTGAACTGTTTCACTCCGTCTTGATCGCCTGCAGGGCGCTCAGGTTCATGGCCCGCCGCGCCGGGAGGTAACCGGAGACGATCCCGACCAGAAAACTCACGCCCAGGGCCGCCAGCACCAGCCAGGGCGGGATGACGGAGACGGGGGCCCCGCCTGACTCATCGCTGCTCGCCAGCATGATATTGAGCAAGTGCGACACCCCGTAACTGAGCCCCACCCCGGCGGCGCCGCCGGACAGGCCGATGAGTCCCGCCTCAAAAAGGAAGAGCGCCCGGATATCGCTGATAGCCGCGCCGACGACTTTGATGACGCCGATTTCCCGCGTCCGTTCATAAATGGACATGATCATCGTGTTCGTGATCCCGATGGCGGCGACGATGAGGGAAATGGCCCCGATGCCGCCCAGGGCCATCTGCATGGTGTTAAAGGAACTCTCGATTGATTTCAGGTACTCGGCGTTGCTGGAAGGTTTATAACCCATTCCCTCAATGATCTCCTGCACGACGGTTACATTTTCCACCTCATCCACCTTCACCAGGATCGCGTCGTATTTTTCCTCTTTGCCGGGCTGTTTCCCCGCCGCCTTTTCGCTTTCCTTGATCAGGCGGGTCAGGGCCGCGATGTCCATATAGACATCCCAGGCATAAGCGGAGGTATCGGTGGTAACCCCGACGGTATGGGTTTTATAGACCTTTGACTTGTACCCGCTCACCGCGCCGCTCTTTTTGTCCTCGTACTGAAGATCCATGGTCATCTGCACTTTGTCCAGCATAACGTCGACCAACGGCGGTTTGCTGGTGTCGCCGTCCGCCCCTTCACTCCGCTTGGGGTCGTAAAGACTGTACATCGCGTAATACCCGAAGATCATCTCGTCGCTTTTGGCTCTGATCAGATTGCCTTTGTCCAGTTTGAACCCCAGCGCCTCCATTTGGGCGCTGTCGACGCCCGCCACAGTCAGGTCGCCCATATACCGGCCGCTCATAAAATGGAAAGTCGCTTTTTTTTGCGGCGAAACAGCCTCGACATGCTCCAGCTCTTTGAAACTTTCCACCGCCGCCGCGTCCAGGGCCAGCTGTTTTTTGGCCTTCACGGCGTCGCCGACGCCCCGGCTGTGTACCTGGATCACGGTCAGGCCGGACGTGCCCCCCAGCTGGGCGTGGATCGAAGCCTTCAGGCCGAAGCCGATGGAGAGCATGATGATAATGGAAGCCGCGCCGATGATCACCCCCAGCACGGTGAGCAGCGTCCGGGTTTTCCGGCGCAGCAGGTTGCTGGCTCCCATTTGAAAAATGTCATTCCACTTCATCGCCGTCACTTCCTTTACCCCGGCGCATCCGTCTGCCCAGGGGGCCGTTTTTGCGCAGGAGGAAAATAAGCGCCGCCGCGACGACCACCAGTATCCAGGTCAGCGGTTTCCGCCAGAAGGGTTGGGGCGGAGGGGCCGGCAGGGCGTCAAATTCCGGCGCCGCCTCCAGCACCGGGAAAGTAAAGGGATAGCTGTCCACCACATGTTCCCCGGAAGGGTCGTCGTAGGAAACCAGGAATTTACCCGTGACCTCGCCGGCTTCCGCAACTAGATGGCCTTCGTAGTTTTCAGTCGCGCCGGTGTTAAAATTACCGACATACAACTGGGCGTCGTCCGTCTGGAAATTTCCCTCTATATTCAGCATGAGGTTGCTCACATTGGCCCGCCCGGTGTTGAAAACGCTGACCGTCACGCCGAGCAGCGTGCCGGCGATCGCCTCGCTCGGCAGCGTGATTGCGCCCACCTCGACTTTGACCGCCTGACTGACCGGGATGCCGATGATTTCCTCCGCGCTGTACTCCGTGCCCGTATCATCCTCGTACTGAATATTGGCGTTCAGGGAGTAAGTGCGCGGCGTGGCGTCAGGAATCGTGAAAAACTGCAGCGTTTTGGCCGACGTGCCTTTGGGGGCGATGTAATCGATATAAAAAGAATTACTCGCGCTCATCGGCGAAAAAACATTGCCTTTGTCCGTGGAATTATTGTTATTGTTATTATCGCTTTCTCCGGGCGGCGCCGTGAGAAAAATCTTGATATTGCGCACCGCTTTGGTGGCGCTCGTGTTCATAAAAGTCATATTCAGCTTGAAGTTTTCCCCGGCCCGGGCGATGACCGGCTCGGTGCTGTAACTGCTGAGGATGATTTTCGGCACGGTCTTGCCGGTCGAACCGGCGACCGGAACAAAGAACTGCAGCGTTTCCTCATAGGGCTTGTCGGCGGCGTCCGTGTAAGCCAGCTTCACCGTGAGGGGATAGTTGCCGGTTTCGAGGCTCTTGGCCTGGTGCAGAGCGAACTTGACGGGCACGGAAGTCCCGCCGCTCAGATCGCCCAGTTTGCGCACGTTCGTTCCCCCGCCCAGCGAGAGTGCATCGGCGGACAAATCCGTCAGAGTGAGGACGAGATTTTTGGCCGCAAAATTCCCGTTGTTTTTGATATTGAAGCCGGCGCTCACGCCGCCGCTCTCCGGCGTAAAGGTCATGTCGGTCAGGACGAGATTGCCGGCCGCCCCGCTGGCGCCGGCCACGCTGATATACATGCTGTCCGTGATCGGGCTGTCCTGGCCGTATAGTTTTCCGCTGGGATCCGTGTAGATAAAACCGAACTTCAGCGTGTAGACCCTGGTGGCCGCCGTGGGCGCGATGAGGAAGGAAAAGGAAACGGCCCGGGACTTGTCGTATTCAATATCCCCCAGATCCTGGATGATATTCACTCCGTCCGGGCTGAACACGCTGCCGTCCTCAAAAATCGGCCGGATTTGGACATTTTTCGCGTTTTCCCAGCCGACGTTCTCCACCGTCAGGGTGAGAGAGAGGCGTTCCCCGGCGCGGCCGGAGGGCGTATCCCGCGGCTTCAGGCGAATATAGGGCGCGTTCTGGCTTTCGCTGTCCGGGCCCTCATCGTAATCGCGTCCCCCCGTGGAGACGTTGATCGTAATATTGCCGTTGGCAAGCTTGAGTTCTTCACCGCTGCGGAGTTTCGCCCGGATCGGCACGGTATGGCGCGAGCCCCCGTCATAGGTGAGGGGAATAGTGACTTCTCCGCTCAGATTGTCGCCGAACCACTGTATTTCGGGCAAGTTGCTCTTGTCCTTCATATAGAAGCTGCAGGCCGACTCGTCAATATAAAATCTGACCTCCCTGGCGGCGTCGATCTTCTCTTTATTGGGGCCGGCCAGCTGTTCCAGGGTCAGATGGAGGTTAAAAGACGCGCCGGGCGTTACGAGCGTTTGCCCGAGCAAATTATGGTTGGTGACGGCGAAATCCTCCCCAGCGGCAAAAACAGGGGCGCAAAAAACCAACTGCGCCAGCAGTAATACCGCTGCGCAAACAGAAGAAATTTTCAATTTATTCATTTATTTCAAACAGGCGCGGGCAGGGCCGCGTCGCTCTCCTTTCGGTTATTTAACTCTTACGCTCTCAACGCTACCATCCCGAACAGTAACAACCTTGTCCATATACTCGGCTATTTCCGGCTCATGGGTGACGAGGATAAGCGTCTGGTGATTGTCACGCGCTATATTCGTGATCATGCGCATAACTTCGTCTGTTGTTTTTGTATCCAGGTTGCCGGTCGGTTCGTCGGCAAAAATAATCTCCGGTTTATCGACAAAAGCGCGGGCGATCCCGACGCGCTGCTGCTGGCCGCCGCTCATCTGGGCGGGGCGGTGATGCAGGCGCTCCCCCAGCCCGACCGCCGTGAGGATTTCTTCCGCCATTTGCCGGCGGAGCTTGCGCGGTTTACCCTGAAAAATCAGCGGCATTTCCACATTTTCCAGCGCCGTGCGCGTCGGCAGCAGGTTATAAGCCTGGAAAACAAACCCGATATGCTTCTGGCGAAAAAGGGCCAATGTTTCCTCATCCATTCTTTCCATATGGCGGCCTTTGATGATGATTTCGCCTCGCGTCGGCTTTTCCAGCCCGGCCATCATATTGAGCAGCGTGGACTTGCCTGAGCCGGAACTGCCCAGCAGGCAGCAAAAAGACCTCTCTTCAATATCGAGACTAACGCCGCGCAGGGCCGGAACTTTTTCCTGCCCCATCTGGTAGATCTTGACGACGTCTTTGATCGAAATAATATTCATCACCTGTGTCCTCCGCAAGTTCTCCCGCTAGGCAAAAATCGAATTAACGAACGATCGTAAGTTCATAATAGCATTGCCCCGCCGGCTTGTCAAGCGGTTTTTTCGCCCATTTTTTTATCTGCCCCCTCCGCTGCGGGGCGCTTGCCAACGACCGCCGCTTGATGTATAATATTGAGCAAAAGGAGGCGTATGCTTGTCGAATTTTCTGGATCTGGCGGAGTCTGAGAACGCTGCCCCGCCGGCCCCGGCCCTGCGCCGCCGCCATCTCTTCGTCGTCAACCCGCGCTCGTTTCGCTTCACGGGCGGCCCGGCCGGGATTATCGCCGAGATTGACGCCTGCTTTCAAAACAACACAGAAGAATACCATATCCATGTTTCGCGCTATCCCCGGGACGCTATCGGCGTCGTCCGCAAGTTTGCGGCGGCGGAGGCGGAAGCGGTCGTCCGGGTGTACGCCGTGGGCGGGAACGGTATTCTTTTCGATTGTCTGAACGGCATCGTGGACATTGCCCGGGCGGAACTCGCGATCATCCCCTACGGCAACACGAATGATTTCGTCCGCTCCTTCGGCGAGGACAAGCTGCCGCTTTTTCGCGATATCGCCAGGCAAATTACCGCCGGGACGATCAAGACGGACATCATCTACTGCGGCAGCAACTACGCCCTGAACTTCTGCACCGTGGGCGTGGAGTCCGCCTCCATCATGTACGCCATGCGCCTCAATCGCTTGCTGGATTGGGCGATTCGGATTTCCCGCCGCGTCGTCCCCTTCTTATTCATCCTCGGCGGCATTATCGCGGCCTGGAACAAGAAAACGCGGGAGCAGCGCTACAGCGTTACGCTCGACGGGGAGCGCGCCGATGGGGCTTACGCCGCCATCAATATCGCCAACGGCCCGTGCTACGGCGGGGATAAGAGCGCCGTGACGGGCGCCCTGCCCAACGACGGCCTCCTCGACGCCCTGCTCTTGAAAAGCGTGAGCGCGTTGCAGACATTGCGGATTTTGCCGGGCTATTTGCGCGGCGGCTACTACAAGTATCCGGATTTGTTCCGGTACATAAGGGCGCGGAAAGTGGAAATATCTTCCGCGACGCCTATCCTCGTCAACCTGGACGGGGAAGTATTTTTCGACACCAATATCACTGTTGAAGTAGTGCCGCAAGCGGTCAGTATCGTCGCCGTTGACGGGCTGGAGTACAGGAGGAGGCCGGACGCGCGTGAACCGCAGTAAGGACAGCGACGCTTTTTATTATAAACTGGCGAATTTCATGTTTCTTTTCACCGAAGCCTCCTTCGTCATTTTTCGCATTGCCGCCGCCCTGGCCGGCGGGCAGTTCCGCCAGGCCCTTATCGTCGGAATCGCGGGAACCATGGCCTTCGTGGCCCTTCTCCTCATCAGCCGCTGGCGCAATACGGCCGACACGGCCTTTTTCATGCCCCTGCTCCTCTTCGTCGTCTATATCGGCGCCTCTTTTGCCATGCGCAGCTTCGTCTACCTGTTCAGCGTCTACTTTGTCATCAGCTGCATCGGCGCCCTGTATTGCAATACGAGCCGTTTCTTGGCCTTCCTCCTTCTGACCAATGTGATCAACACCGTCCTGCTCGCGAACGGGCTGCCGATGATCGGGACGGAAGCGGGCATCGCTCGCCTAGGCGACGTCGCGGTGCATTGGGTGCTGATGCTGCTGAGTTCGGCCCTGCTCTGTGCCCTGTCCTCCTTTGCCTCGAGCAAGATGAACAGCGCCGCCAAAGCGCAGGATTCCTTCGCCACCCTGATGACGACGACGCCGAATATCATCGCCTTGGTGGATGCCATGAACCGCGTTCTCTACATCAGTAAGCCCCTGGCGGATATGGCCAGCTTGGAGTATGCCGAGATCGCCGTCGGACGGCCCCTGATCGATCTTTTTCACGACCGCGCGGTCAAGGATATGATCAGCGACGTCCTGGAGAGCGAGGGCTTGTATCAGGATACGAAGCAGCTGAATCTGAACGGGCGCACGCGTTATTTCAAGGTCATTTCCGCCAAGTTGAGCGACGCCCAGGGCGCTTTCATTGATATCACGGACATCACGCCGGTCATGGAGGCGCGTTTTGAAGCGGAGGCGGCCTCGCGTTCCAAGAGCGAGTTTCTCGCCAATATGAGCCATGAGATCCGCACGCCGATGAACGCCATCATCGGGATGACGGCCATCGCCAAAGGCACGGCGGAATCGGAGCGGAAAGACTATTGCCTCGGCAAGATCGAGGAAGCGTCCGCCCACCTCCTTGGCGTCATCAACGATATATTGGACATGTCGAAAATAGAAGCGAACAAAGTGGAGCTTTCCTACGAGGAGTTCAATTTTGAAAATATGCTGCAAAAGGTGACGGGGGTCATCAATTTCCGGGTGGAGGAAAAACAGCAGAATTTTACCGTCCACATCGACCGGCGCATCCCCGCGAACCTGGTCGGCGACGACCAGCGCCTGGCCCAGGTCGTCGCCAACCTGCTCTCCAACGCCGTGAAATTCACGCCCGAAGGCGGCGCGATCCGGCTCGACACGCGTCTGCTCCGGGAAGAGGCCGGCGTCTGCACCCTGCGCATCTCGGTGAAAGATACGGGCATCGGCATTGCGGCGGAGCAGCAGGCGCGTCTGTTCAGCTCGTTCCAGCAGGCGGAGAGCAGCACGGCGCGCCGCTTCGGCGGCACAGGGCTCGGTCTCGTCATCTCGAAGCGCATCGTCGAGCTGATGGGCGGGGAAATGTGGATCAGCTCCGAGCCGGGCAAGGGCGCCGAATTCGCTTTCACGGTACGCCTGGAGCGCGGCGCGGAGGATCAGGGCGACCTCGCCCTTCCCGGCCTGAGCCGGAAAAATCTGCGCGTCCTCGTCGTGGACGACACGGCGGAAATCCGCGAATACTTCCGGGAAATCATGCAGCGCTTCGATATTTTCTGCGATATCGCCTTAAGCGGGGAGGAAGCCCTCGCCCGCGTCGTCCAAAACGGCGCCTATGACATTTATTTCATCAATTGGCGTCTGCCGGGCATGGCCGGGGCGGAGCTGACACAGCGGATCAAGGAACAGGGCGAGCGCCCTTCCGTCGTCGCCATGATCTCCGCCGCCGAATGGGAGACGATCAAGACCGGGGCGAAGGCGGCCGGCGTGGATCATTTCCTGCAAAAACCCTTATTTCCCTCCGCCATTGTCGACTGCCTCAACGAATGTATCGGCGCAAGCGATTCGGTCGCCGCGGAGCAAGCGGGCCGGGAGGAAACAGAATCCTTCGCCGGCGGGCAAGTCCTCTTGGCCGAGGACGTGGAAATCAATCGCGAGATCGTCCTGGCCCTGCTGGAGCCGACGGGGCTCAATGTCGACTGCGCCGAAAACGGAGCGGCGGCGCTGGAGATCTTCCAGCGGCAGCCCGAGCGCTACGATATGATTTTCATGGACGTCCAGATGCCCGAAATGGACGGGTACGAGGCCACGCGCCGCATTCGCGCCCTGGATCTCCCGCAGGCCGGGAAAATTCCCATCGTGGCCATGACCGCCAATGTGTTCCGCGAGGACATCGAAAAATGTCTGGCGGCAGGCATGAACGACCATGTGGGCAAACCGCTCGATTTCGGCGAAGTGCTGGCCTGCCTGCGCAAATACCTGCCCCCGCGATGAGAGGCGGACGTGGCCTGCGGCTGCTCCGGCGGGTCGGGCGGCCTTCCCGGGCTGGATTTTATCCCCTTGCAGCGGGAGTGGTACGATCTGATTTTTCGGCTGGACGATCTGACCACCCCGGCTGTGCAAAGCCTGGCGGCGGCGGTGACATCGGCGGAATTCCGCCGCGACCTGGAAATGATCGGCGATTACGACCT